>CAZISY010000008.1:2544-19896 GCA_964542025.1 uncultured Verrucomicrobiota bacterium | reverse complement strand
CCGGCAACCTGCTGCCCGTCTGCAAAACACCGCAGGCCCGCGTCGACGTTTATTTCTAAACGGAAGAGTGGTTGCGCCGATTGCTGAAAATCGGTAGAAGGGAGAGCGAGAGTCGCTTGTGGATCATGCAAATCGCGCGTTCGCGCGGGGCGCTGGTTTAATGGGCGTCGACATCAGGCTCGTGATAACAATCAACCAGTCAAAGGGAGGCGCGGTATGACGACGAAGGTTCTGGTTCTTTACTACAGCATGTATGGACATATCGAAGCCATGGCCGGCGCTGTCGCCGAAGGAGCCGGAAGCGTTGACGGGGTCGAAGTGACCATCAAGCGTGTGCCCGAACTGATGCCCGAAGACGCAGCGCGCAAGGCAGGCGCGAAAATGAATCAGGCGGCCCCCATAGCAACCGTGGAGGAGTTGGCAAGCTACGATGCGATCATTTTCGGTACGCCAACGCGGTTCGGCAACATGTGTTCGCAAATGCGAAACTTTCTTGATCGGACAGGCGGTTTGTGGGCCTCCGGGAAATTGATCGGAAAAGTGGGCAGTGTTTTCACTTCAACCGGAACGCAGCACGGCGGACAGGAAACCACCATCACATCGTTTCACACCACCCTCTTTCATCATGGGATGATCGTCGTCGGAGTGCCCTATTCCTGCTCCGGGCTCACTGCTATGAATGAAATTACGGGCGGAACACCCTATGGCGCAAGCACTCTGGCGGGCGCAGATGGAAGCCGGAAACCGTCTGAAATCGAATTGGAGATCGCCCGTTTTCAGGGAAAACATGTGGCAGGCATTACGAAAAAACTGTCAGCCTGATATAACGGCCGACCGCTCACCCCACCGTAGTATCAGAACACGGGGATTGTGCCGGCGTATCCGAAGGATCGGGTTTGGAAGCCGAGTG
This sequence comes from uncultured Verrucomicrobiota bacterium, assembly GCA_964542025.1. Lineage (GTDB taxonomy): Bacteria > Verrucomicrobiota > Kiritimatiellia > RZYC01 > RZYC01 > JAQVYB01. The sequence goes on along the minus strand of CAZISY010000008.1, from coordinate 18,986 downwards.
TGGAAGTGAAGAGGTACCAGCTTCCGTTTTCGGCATGGTAGCAGCCGAAGTCGTCGAGTCCATCGCCGTCGAAATCGCCGGTCACGGGTACCGTCCCTGCAAAACCAAAGCGCGTGGTCCAAAAACCATCCCGGCTTTTGAAAAGATACCAGCTTCCGCTTGCCGCATGGTAGCAGCCGAAATCGCGCCGGCCATCGCCATCGAAATCACCGGTGACGGGAACTGTTCCGCCGTAGCCAAACTGAGTGGTCCAGAATCCATCCCGGCTTTTGTAGAGGAACCAGGCGCCGCTGACCGCGTGATAACAGCCGAAATCGCAGATTCCATCTCCATCGTAATCGCCCGTGACAGGCACCGTATCCGCATAGCCGAACCGGGTCGTCCAGAATCCCGCCCGGCTTTTGAAGAGGTACCACGCACCAATCGCCGGATCGTAGCAGCCAATGTCGTCCACGCCGTCGCCATCGAAATCACCGGTTACCGGGAGCGTGCCTTCATAGCCGAAGTGCGTATTGAAAAACCCGGCGCTGCTGCGATTCAGGAACCACGCCCCTGCAACGGGATCATAACACCCATAGTCAAAACGGCCATCGCCATCATAATCGCCGCTCACAGGGAGCGTACCTTCGTAACCGAAACGGGTCGTCGAAAACCCGGCAGCGCTTCCGTTTACATACCAGGAGCCGGAAGGCGGATGGTAGCAGATGGTGTCCGTTTTTTGATCGCCATCAGCATCCGCGGAAGGAGGCTTTGGCGTCGGCGTGGGAGTCGGGATTGGTGTGGGGGTAACCGTCGGCCTCGGGGTCGGCTCGGTGATGGGGGTAACCGTCGGCCTCGGGGTCGGCTCGGTGATGGGGGCATCCATGCGGCTCAGGGCGCAGCGGAATCCGAGGCACGTTGACGCGGTTTGCGGACGGGCCATACCCCGCGCGGCGCAGCGGGCATCCAGCGGCGATTCATTCCAGGAGCCGCCGCGCACGACACAAAAGCCGTCGGCCTCGGCATAGGCATCCCAGCACCATTCGGAAACATTGCCGGCCATGTCAAACAGCCCGAAGGCATTTGGCGCATAGCGGCCGCAGGAAACAGTGCCCGAGGAGGCCGTGTTTGCCAGCGTCGCGTTGATATGATCCAAAGCGCTTCCACTCCTACCGCCCCACGGATAATACGTATTGGTCCATCCGCCGCGCGCCGCCTTTTCCCATTCGCTTTCGGTCGGCAGGCGAAATCCATTATTGGTCCACGCCGCCCGGATCAGAGAGCGCGCGGGAGTGCCGGTTCGGTAGACAGCCGCGCCGGGGGTACTTACAAAATAAACAGGATTCAGCCCGTAATACTCCGACCGGGCGTTGCACCACTTCAGCGCGTCAAACCAGGTGATGCCCGTCACGGGGTGCGGGGCGTCTCCAAACAGTCCGGAAGGCAAATCGGTGTAGGCATTCGTTAAGGCCCATTGCCGGATATGGGCCCAACTTCCGCCGGAGATCTCAACATCTTCCAGATAAAAAGACGGCAGGCTCACGGAATGCTGCGGGCGTTCGTCAGAGAAAGCCTCGTCAGGGATGGCATTGGTCGGCGAACCGCGCAGAAATTCGGAAGATGGCACGACCACATACGCCGCCCGGGAAACCCAGCCGGCAAGCATCAGCCCAATCAATGAAAACCACGCCCATCCCCTATTCATATGTGACACACTATATCAATTTGTTGGCAATCTGTTAACCGGATTACTACATTGTTGCCCATGCGCTGAGTGCATTTAACACGCCCATGGATAAATTGAAAAGAGTTTTACAGCTGGGATTTGCATTGCAGCTGGTCTGGAAAAGCGGTGCCGGCTGGTGCCTTTGTTCGGCCGGAGTCATTCTGCTTCAGGGCATTCTCCCGCCGGCCTCCCTTTTTGTGCTTAAGCGGGTAATCGACACCCTGGTGGCAACGGCAGGCGCCGGAAGCCGGGCCGGGCTGTCGCCGCTGTTCACATGGATTGGTGCGGCGGCCGGGCTGGCCGTCATCGCCGCCGTATGCCGATCATTGCTCGCCCTGATTTCCGAAATACAAAGCCAGACGGTCGCCGATTACATCCAACAGCGGATTCAGCAAAAATCGGTGACCCTGGATGTGGCCTTCTATGAAACCCCCGAGTATCAGGACACGCTGCACCGTGCCCAACTGGACGCGCGGTTCCGGCCCCTGCGGATGGTCAATTCGCTAATCCGCGCCGCCGTGAATGTGGTATCCCTGGCCGGGGTCGCCGCCATTCTTTTTTCTTTTCACTGGCTCATCGCGCTCCTGCTGTTTATCGGCATGATTCCCGGTCTTTTCGCCGCGTTTCGAATGGCCCACCAATTCTTCCTTTGGCAAAAGACCTGCGCTGAAATGGAGCGCAAAACCAACTACCTTCACTGGGTGTTGACCACCGCCGATTATGCCCGCGAATGCCGCAGTTACACACTGGGCGATCTTTTCATCCCCCGTTTCATGAAGCTTCGCAAACAACTTCGCGCCGAACGGCTCGCTCTCCTGAAAAGCCGAACCGTTTCCGAACTGTTGGCCCAGCTGGCGGGCGTGGCTGTTCTTTTCGGAAGCCTGGCTTATCTTTCGATTCAAACCGTCGCCGGGGCCATTTCCGTGGGAGGATTGATCATGTTCGCACAGGCGCTGCGCCGCGCGGAGGATTTCTTCCGCGAAATTCTGCAGGCCTTCGCGCATTTGTATGAAGACAGCCTTTTTCTCCAAAACATCCGTCAATTCATGCAGATGGAGCCGGCCGTCCATTCGCCCGAACATCCCGTAACGTTTCCACCATCCAATCAGACCGGCTTTTCCCTGAAACACATCCATTTCACGTACCCCGGCGCAACCCGTCCTGTTCTGCACGACATCAACCTGCACATCGCCCCCGGACAACGCGTCGCGCTGGTCGGCCACAACGGCTCCGGGAAAACCACCTTAATCCAGCTACTGTGCCGTTTTTATGACCCGCAAAACGGAGCACTGGAATACAACGGTATCGATATCCGTCATTTGCCGCTCGATGCCTACCGCAGGAACATCGGAGTTCTCTTTCAGAATTTCAATCGGTACCAGTTCACCGTCCGTGAAAACATACAGCTCGCGAATCCTTCTTTACATTCCGATGAGGCCCGTCTGGAACAGGCCGCCGACCGGGCCGGCGCGCTGGAGATCATCCGGCGGCTGCCGAACGGATTCGACTCCCAACTCGGCCGCTGGTTCAATCAGGGCGTTGAACTCAGCCACGGCGAATGGCAAAAGATTGCCCTGGCCCGCACATTCGCCTCTGAGGGCGCGCTCCTTTTGTTTGATGAACCCAGCAGCTTCCTGGATGCCGATGCGGAAGAGCGATTGTTTAACGTGCTGCGCACCCTGCCAACCGGCCAGTCCATGCTGTTCGTCAGCCATCGTTTTTCCACGGTTCGCCAGGCCGACAGGATTTATGTGCTGAATGAAGGACGCATAACCGAACAGGGATGCCATGACGACCTGATCCGGCAGGACGGTCTTTACGCACGCCTCTTTCATCAGCAAGCCCGGGGTTACACCCATGCGTGAGTCAACCTACCCAGCCACTCCGGAGGAGCGTTTTCTGCTTCAGGTGCTGTGCGGCAAACCGGCCATCGACCACGTTCCGGCCGAGGTGTCCCGTGAGGTGCTGCTCCGTCTGGCACAGGTACAGGGCGTCATCGCACCGCTGTTTCAACACATCATCCAGCAACCGGAGGGCTGGTCCGAAACGCAACGCGCTGAGGCGGCAAACGGGCTGCGTTTTTTTCTTTCCCGCAATCTCAGGCTGATCGCCCTGCTGCAACAGATTGCCGACGCCTTTCACCAGGAAGGGCTCCCGTGGGTTGCCATGAAGGGCCCTGTGTTCACCGAACACTATTACGGCGACATGACCCTGCGCCCCAGCAGCGACTTGGATATCCTCGTGCGGCCCTGTGATGTGGATGCCGCGAACCGCGCCTTCCGCCGGATTGGGCTTGAAACCGGCAACCCGCCCCGCCCCACTCACCGCCTTGCAGGTGTTTTGCCGCACGAACACCGCTATTATTCCGAGACGCCCCGTTTTCTTGTGGAACTGCATTGGCAGCCATCCAGCGAATGCTACCTCATCGCAGACAGCGCCGCCACCATCGCCCGGCGGCGAACCATTGCGCTCTCCACGGGAGAATGGCCCGTCTTCTCTCCCGAGGACACACTGCTCTATACGATCATGCACGGCTTCGGCCACCGCTGGGAGCGCCTCTCTCACCTGCTGAACATCGCCCGCATTCTGGAAAAAGACGGCAACACCCTCGATTGGCCCCGGTTGCTCGCCATGGCGCGCAGCCGCAGCAAGGAACGCGTCCTTCACCTTGCGCTTTCTCTAACTCACACGCTGTTTGGAACACCGCGGCCCGACACCGCTTTTCAGCGCGGCGAGTCGATCTTCATACAGCGGCTTTTGAAAAACGAAGCACTGCGTAATATGACGATCCGCGGGGCCGATCAGTCGCGGGGCCGCGTACTCGCCCTGAAACTACTCGGCCTGCAATCAGCACATGATCGTCTCGCGCTGATGCTGCGGACTCTGATGGTCCTCTGTGAATGCCCTGAAACGCCGCCTTCTGCAAGCTGCCTCGTTGACAAACCCACCCAATCGCCGTAGAGTCTTTCCATTGGAGTGTGAGTGGCTGTCCACCGGGAGGCGTTTATGATCCGCACATGGTTTGCGTTGCTTGCAACCGGTCTCGTTTTCAACGAGTGCGGATACGCCGACACGGAACCGCTTATTCAGGCACGCGGGGATCGCCACTATCCGCCTTTTGAATATCTCAACGACGCCGGGAACCCCGATGGCTTCAACATCGAACTTCTGCAGGCGGTTGCCCGTGAAATGGATTTGGCGATTGATATCCGGCTGGACGACTGGGCCGTGATCCGGAACGACCTGGAACAGGGGCGTATCGACATGATTACCGGCATGTATAAAACGCCCGAGCGTGAAAAACAGGTGGATTTCTCCATACCCTTTTATATCGCCAACTACACCTTTTACTTTCGGGAGGGCGAAGACGTAAACAACCCCGAAACCATCCAAAATGAACCCATCCTCGCACAGAAATCCGATCTCGGCCACGACTGGCTGACAGAGCATCAGATCACCGACCATTTGATTTTAGCACCCACCTGGGCCGGCGCACTGACGACCCTGGCCAACGGACAGGGTCGGGCCGCGTTCGGTCCGCGGCTTCAGGGACGAATACTGATTCAGCAGCTGCACCTCTCCAACCTGCGCTATTCCGCGGAATCACCCATGCAGGCCAAGTACTGTTTCGCCACGGCCCGCGGACGCACCGAGCTGCTCGCCGACCTGAATGAGGGGCTGGCCGCGCTGAAAACATCCGGCGTCTACGACCAACTTTACGAAAAGTGGTTCGGCGTCTATGAGCAGGAGCCTATCTCCTTCGCCCGGGCGTTGTCGTTTTTAGCCTGGCCGGCGGCCGCTCTTTTACTGCTGCTGCTGGCTCTGCTGATTTGGACTACCACCCTGCGCAAAAACGTCGCCCTGAAAACCCGTCTGATTCAAAAAGAGCTTCAGGAGCGGCGCAGTGCGGAAGCCGCTCTGAAAAACAGCGAAAAGAACCTGACGATTACCCTGAATTCCATCGGGGACGCCGTGATTTCCACGAATATCCACGGGATCGTGGAACGCATGAATCCCATCGCTGAACAGCTTACCGGCTGGACGCTCGCCGATGCACGGGGTAAACCGCTAACGGATGTTTTTCGTCTGCTGGATGCCACCACCCTGCTTCCTGTCGTGTTGAACCCGGCACTCCCCGATAGTGGAAGCACCTCACTCGGAAGCGATATCCTGCTGGTCGCCCGGGACGGCATCAAACGCCAGATCGGTGACAGCATGGCGTCCATCACCGATGAAGCCGGGCGGCCGTACGGCTGGGTGCTTGTTTTTCGAGATATGACCGATCAGCGCCACCTGGAGTCGCAGGTTCACCGGATGCAGCGCATGGAAGCGCTGGGACATCTCGCAGGTGGGCTGGCTCATGAATTTAACAATATGCTGGGAGGCATCCTCGGAGCGGCGGAGCTGCTGGAATCGTCCATTGAGCCCCGCTCCCGCACCCATCGCTATGTGGAACTTATTCTGAATACGGCGCACAAGGCATCCGAGCTGACCGAAAAGCTCCTGACCTTTTCGCACAAGGGGCGCAGCGTTTCCAAACCCTTTGATCTGCACAACGTGATCCGGGATTGCTCCAGCATTCTGTCCAGCAGTTTGGACAAGCGAATTAACATCGTGCTGGAACTTGACGCGGATGCCTGCATTCTGGACGGTGATGCGACACAGATCCAGAACATGATTCTCAATCTGGGGTTGCGCGCAGGACAGGCGATGCACGAAGGCGGAACGCTGACGCTCTCGACACGCACCATTGCACTCGACGATCTGCACTGCGAAAAGAGCCCCTTCCCGCTGACTCCCGGAAACTACATCAATCTGCGCATACGCGACACAGGCGCCGGACTGCCCCCGGATGTTCTCGACCATCTGTTTGAACCGTTCCACGCCAATGGGCCGCAGGCAGGAACCGATGGGTTTGGTCTTGCCGCCGTTTATGCCGCCGTTCGGGATCACCTGGGGTCCATCACGGTGTACAGCGATGCAGGCGAAGGTACTGCATTCAACATTTGCCTGCCGGCCAGCAGCGAGCCGGCGCTGGAGGAAATTCACCCCGAAACGGAAGTGCTTCCGGGGTCGGGCTGCATTCTGGTCGTGGATGACGAAGCATCCATCCGCGAAATTGCGGAATATTTTTTGAACAAGGCCGGCTACCGCGTGATCCATGCCGTTAATGGCTGTGACGGCGTGATTCAGTACCGCAAACACCAGGCGGAAATTGACCTGGTTCTGCTGGACATGACAATGCCCCTGATGAATGGGCGCGACTGTTTTCTGGCGATCCGCGAAATCAATCCCGAGGCTAAAGTGGTCATGGTCTCAGGCTTCACCGGTCAGAACGATATCCGCCCCCTGCGCGACCTGGGGTTGGCCGGGTTCATCGAAAAGCCCTACCGGCAGGCCACCCTGAGCCGTATCGTTCACGACGCGCTCCACCCGTCGAAAACGACCTGACCGCGCGATCATTTATGCCGCAGCCATTTCTCTGCACCACGCTTTATTTCTTCGCATTCTTTTTCTGCAGTTTCTCCAGGTACTTCCTGTATTTTTCCATTTCTTCTTTCAGACGCACCTGTTCCTGCAGTTCCATCACTTCCAATTCTTTGTCGAACACCTCTTGCTCCGTCTCGCGCTCAATCATGTATTTCCGGGTCAACGCCGTTCCTTCCGGCAGCCCCTGATTTTCATTGATGCGATCCGGATCTGCCAGCGCCACCGTAACGAAGATGATGGTTTCCGCCTGCGAATGCGTCTTGGACGTATGCGAAAAGAGACGACCCAGCACGGGAATGCTGCCCAGCACGGGAATCTTTTTCTCGTCGTCGCGATTATCCACTTCCGTCAGACCGCCGATGGCCACCGTCTTCCCGCTGGAAAGATTAAACATGGTCTTGATGGTCTTCGTGGAGCGCACCGGGAAGGTGTTGCCGTCTGGGGCTTCCTTGTCCGACACATAGCGGGTCAGCGTCGGTTCGATGCGAACGGTAATATTGCTCATCGTGTTGACCGTCGGCGTGACATTCAGCGAGATACCAAACTGAAAATAGGGTTCGTCCTCGTTCAGGCTGGAAATGTAGCGCGTCGGCTGGTTGTCGGCCGTGATGGCTTCGGTGGAAATATTCGGCTCACGGGTACCGATATCAATGTTGGCCGTTTCTTCGTTCAGCACGATGATCTTCGGATTGGAAACCACTTTGACGCCCTCGTTCTGGCGCAGCGCGCTGATCACCAGGGAGAAATCAGCCGGCGACAGGATGGCGGTCCGTACATCATCCAGTGTTTTCGTGTAGGTATCTTCCACGGCAGAACGAACGGATTTTCCGCGTCCGGTGGTATCCACAGATTCCCGGGCCACGATCGGGTCCTGGGATATTTTGGTCACTTCGTCGCCGGAGGCATTGGGCCAGACCGAATAGGTATCCCCCTTCATGGTCACGCTGTTTCCTTCGGCATCATACATGTTACGCACGCTGTCCGAGTTTCCCCAAATGTCATATTGGTTCATGGTATCACTGCGGCTCTGAACGTCCTTTCGGGTGTCCGTCATTTTCACCGACATCTTTTCGAGACCTACCTTATATCCCTGCAGCACGCTCCAATCCACGCCGATATCTTCTCGGGCTTCGGCATTCAGCTCCACAAATTTCGCTTCGATAAAGACCTGCTCGCGGGGTTTATCGATGTCTGCGATCGCCGAGCGGATTTTTGAAATGCGATCAATGGTTTCCTTGATCACAATCGTGTTTCCGGGCGCCGAAAAGGCGCCTGCGCCTTCGCTGATGCACATTTGCTTAACCACGGGAAGCACTTCCTCGGCACTCATATAATCCAGCGGATAAACCACCGACTCCAACGGCGCAAGATCCAGCTGATCTTTGGGGACAATCGTGTAAATGTTTCCTTTATTCCGCACTTTGGCCAGCCCCACGGAGTCCAGAATAACCGTCAGGGCATCTTCCCACATCACGTTTTTCACATTGACCGTTACCACGCCGTTCAGGTCATTGGTGCCCGTGACAATGTTGGCTTCTTCGATGGTTCTGGCAAACATGCTGACCACATCCGCCACAGGAACGGCTTCCAGCGAAAGAGAAATCAGATTATTGGTGTCGGTATCCACCGGAAACGGCGATGAGTAGAGCAGTTCGGCATCCACGGAAGCATCCGGTGCCGCCTCTTCGCCCAGATCGACACCGATATCATCACTGTTTTCCGTGCCGGCCTCTTCGCCGGAATCCGCTGCCGGCATCAAATCCGGATCGTTCACGGGTTCGGTCACGATGATCACCGTTTCCTCCAGCACCGGCTGGGTGGTGACGGGTTCTTCCGGCATCGGTTGATCGGCGTTCATCCGCTCCAACGCCGCCGCATCCTCACGAACCAGGTTCTCTTCCTGCACGGGGATTGCGGAGTCTGTGACGGTGACTTCCACGCCCGGCTCCTGCGGAGGCATTTCGACGGGAGGAGGATTCTGGGCGCCCACGGACCCTGCGCTCCACCAGACGAGAACACAAAGGGCTGCCGTTATCTGCAGGTACGGTTTCGTTTTCTTCATAGTTATCTTTCCTGTCTTCATGTTTTCACGCAGTCTATTCATTCCATTAATAAATGGGTTCCGTTTCCGTCCAGCCCCATGAAATCGTCGTCGAGCCGGTTCCGCTGCTGTTCCAAATCAGCCAGGTTCCGGAAACCGGGTAATAGACGGCCGTATCGGTCCGCCCATCGCCATCATAATCCCCGGGAACGGGCAACGCCGCCGCCCAACCCCAGGCTCTTGAAAACATCATGGAATACCCACTCAAATAGACGATCCAGGTTCCGCCGGCCGGATAATAAACGGCCACATCGGCGCGGCCATCGCCGTCATAATCGCCAGGCACAGGTTCTGCCTCGGGCCAACCCCAGGTCATCAGTTGGAGCGACATCGTACTGCTGGCGCAGATATACCATTTCCCCTGTTCAGGCCAATAGACGGTCAAGTCGTTCACTCCGTCGCCATCGAAATCACCCACGACGGGTCTTGCAGCCCACCACCCCCAGGAACGAACAGCCGATCCGCCCTGACTGAAGCGGATGTACCATTTTCCGCCGGCCGGCCAGTAGACACAAACATCCGTCACGCCGTCCCCATCATAATCGGCCGGGACGGGAATGGTATCGGACCAGCCCCAATTCTGACTTGCGGTACCGCCGGAGCTGTATTGAATCAGCCAGAGCCCATCGCGGCTGCGGAAGGTCGCGATATCGGTCCGTCCATCGCCGTCATAATCGCCGCACGCCGGAATATCCATCGCGCCGCCAAGCAGTTTTTCGCCCGTTGACCCCGCGCTGTAATGCAGATACCACGATCCTGCGGCATTCCAGAACACCGTCACGTCGGTTTTGCCGTCACCGTCAAAATCATTGCGGAAGCGATACTGGTTGGTCTGCACGGTACCGACCGGCGAACTGCTGCCCAGCAGCAATTTCACGATTCGGTGGTGCTTGGTGTCGGCAATGTAAAGATTACCGTACCGGTCCGCCGCCACATCCTCCGGTCCGCTGAGCACGTTCGTACCGAGCGCCTCGCTGAACGTCCCGGCGCTCAGCAGTGTTTGAACCAGGGTATTGGATAGATTGTCCGCCATGTACAGCGTATTGGTCCCCGACATATCCATGCCCGCAATTTTGCCGATGTGTCCCTTGTTGGTGATCGATGCCGCCACAGTATCCGCGTACTGTCCGGCCAGCGTGAACTTCTGCACCCGCCCGGTTCCCGGCGTGCCCGTGAGGTAGTCGGAAACGAACAGGAATCCGTGCGCGGTGTCCACGGCCAATCCGCGCGGGAAACGCACCTGTCCGTTGGCAAAACCGGACACAATCAGGGTGGACCAGATATTGTCGGTCGTCTTTTTCTGCACCCGGTGGTTGGAACGATCCGCCACGTACAGATTGCCTGCGGTATCCAGCTCCACATCAAACGGGGAGTTGAATCCGCCCTGGGCGCTGCTCATGGAGGTTCCGCCCCAAACGATCCAGCTCTGCTCAAAGGTGTTGTAACACTGAACGCGGTGATTATTCGCATCGGCTACATAGAGCCGCCCGTCACCGCCAACGGCCAATCCGTACGGCTGATTGAACTGCCCGGGGGCCGAGCCCGGTCCGCCGAGAATACTCCAGCTTCCATCGGCGCGCCGGATTTGAATGCGGTTGTTGCCCGTATCGGCGACGTACAGGTTTCCGGAGCGATCCACGGCAAGCCCGCCGGGTTTATTAAACTGCCCGGCCGCATACCCGAACGTTCCGATGTATTCATATTGATAATATACAGCGTTGAGCGTGATGGATTGGCTGTTGGTAACCGCCAGCGAAACGGAAGGCGGCGTCAGCCAGCCGTCCACCGCCCGGTACTCCACAAAATACGTCCCGGCGGTGATGCTGAGCGAAACGCCGGAATTCTGCCACGCATTGCTGTTCACGCGCCACCGCGCACCGGCATTAATGGCGGACTGCGGGGTGATGTTCACGCGCAGGGTGCTGCGCGCCTGCTGATAGACGCGCACCAGTTGCGTGGTGGATGCTTCCAGCACCGTCACATATTCCGCGGCAGGCGCCGTCCAATTCGTTACTGTGGAGTACTCCACATAATAGGTGCCCGGTGCCAGATTGCTTGCCACGGCCTCACTGGCCTGCCATGCGCCGCCATCCACGCACCAGGTGGCCCCGGCCGACACGGCTTCCGCCGGATCCAAATCAATCTGAATGGCTCCTCCCTGCGTGTAATACACATTGGTGGAAACCGTCATGCTGTTGGAAAGGGTCAGCGACAGCGCCTGCGGAGTCACCCAGCCCTCCACGGTGCGGAAGGTAACGGCGTTGACCCCCGCCGTGGCGGTCACAATGGCTTCGCTGCTGTTCCAGGCGCCGCCGTTGAGCGTCCACTGGGCTCCGCCGGTCACGGCGGCGGCGGGCAACAGCACCACCTGCACGGTGGGCGGAATTACGACCGGACTGTCCCCCTGCTCCACCACCTTAAACGAGGCGGACCCGTGCAGCAAAGCCGCGTGCGCCCACTGATTGTTCCAATCTCTGGTCACGGTGAAATCCTGCGCGCCAAAGGGTTGATGGAACGGACTGAACGGCATCTCGTTGGTCACGGCCTGCCCGTCGTCCATCCGGAAATAGTTCACCAGCCCGGCGGAGGAACCGTCAATAACCGTCCGCATGCTGTCGCTGATTTGGTTGGTGGTTCGGGCCACGGACCAGATACGCACATCATCCACCTGCCCGGCGATGTCCTCACCGATGCGCACAAAGGTGTCGCCTCCACGCCCATTGATGGGCGGCGCATTGTTCAGCGCATTGGATGAGGCGATCAGTACGCCGTTCATGAACAACTTCAGGGTGGCGGTGGCGCCGTCATACGAAGCGGCGGTATGCGTCCAAACCCCGTTGGTCACCGTGCCGCCCGCGACGTAATACGACGTTCCGTTGAGCAGGGTATAACCGGCGTAGAGCTGCAACCCGCCGGCGCCGTTGCTGCGAAGTCCCAGCGTATAATTCTCCGCATACGTTCCACCGCCCAGGCTCTGCACCGACCGGCGTACAATCCGCCCGACGCCGCCTGCCGCAGAATCCGGATTGATCCAGGCTTCGAGGGTCCATTGCAACAGGCGCTGTGCCGTGGAAGCGGGCACATCCAGATAGTCGCCGGCCGCGCCGCCCAGCTGGACCGCACGGCTAATGGCCGGATCCGCCGGATCGGCCGGGTTGGACCCCGTGCTGCGCTCGGCGTTATCGGTCAGGCTGTCGTCATCGGTGTCGATCAGATCCGGACGGGAGAGCAACTGCTGTTCGATGCCGTTCACCACGGTATCGCCGTCGCGATCCTCCGAAACATCCAGTACGCCATTGGCATCGGTGTCTTCCTGCCAGGGATTGGTGTCGGACCAGTACTCATAAATATTCTTCAGGCTGTCAGCATCCGGGTCGGCCTCGGCCCCATTGACGCCGTTGGTGGAGAACGGGTCGAGATGATTGATCATTTCCCAGTCGTCCGGCATACCGTCGCCATCGCTGTCATCGGCGCCGCGCCAATCCACGCCGCGCACCCCGGCATACTCATTGGTGACCCATTGGAAACCTTCGCTCAGCGCGTAGCCCATGTCGCCGTAGAAAAAGTTGGTGCTGTCCGCGCCGATTTGCGTGTTTTTCGCCTTCGCGACGAAATCTTCGGCGGTTTCTCCGCCGTCATCAAAACGGAAATACGCCTTTAATCCGGCGCTGTTTTGCGGAACCAGCGTTGTGCGGTAGGCTTCAATTTCGCCGGCCGTTCGAGCCACCGTCCAGAGGCGCACTTCATCCATCATCAACTGATTGACAAACGAGCCGTTGGTGGAAACACCGAGTGTGATGTTGGTGGACGAGCCATACAGGAAGCCGGACAAAGCGCCTTCGTAGATGCGCTGATCCTGAACGAATACGCCATCCACATACAGCGAAAGGCTGTTCTTGTCCGTATCCCAGACGCCCGCCAGGTATATCCACCGGTTGGTGGGAATGGCCGGACCGGATACCTGATAGCGTTTTCCGCTGATCGTGTCGCAATACAGCACAGGAATGTTGTTGGAAAGCGCCAGACGGTAGGTGATCTCGCCGGCGCTGTTCGGCCCCGGATTGTTGATCAGCCAGCCGGCGGCATTGGTGATGGACACTTTCACATAGCACTCAATCGTCCAGTTAACGCCGTGGAGGAACGGGCTGTATCCGTTGTCGTCACCTTCCGGATCCGGCAGTCGAATGCCGGCGGCATTGGTGATCATCGCCGCGCGGCGAATAAACGGCGACATGGAATGCACCGGGCTGCTTCCGCTGGTTCCGCTGTTGTAATACTCCTGCTGAATTTCCACGGAATCGGCCAGTCCGTCGTCATCGGTGTCCAGTCCATCGTGCGCGCCGAGGCTGGCGGTCGGGCGTCCGGCACCCAGCGTGGCATTGGAGGGGGCCGTGCTGTACGATCCCCAGTAGGTTGCGGGAATGGCGGGACGGGCAATACCGGAGCCGGACTTGGTGCTGACCGGGATCCAGTTGTATTGATAGGGATTGGTTTCGTCGCCGGTGCCGTTGATGGCGGGTTTGTTGGTGGAGCGGGCGGCGTCCTGCCCGAGAAATTCCTGGTAGTTGATGAGGCTGTCCCCATCCGGATCGCCATAGTAGCCATTGTTGGCCACGGCGGACTTCGGATTCAGGTTGTGCTGCACTTCCCACCCGTCCGGCAGCAAATCGCCGTCGCTGTCCCCATCAACCGGATCGGTCCAGTCCTCCAGGAAGAGAGTCGCCTGGATTTGAGTGACCTCCACAATACCGGACGTCATAAACACGAGCGGCGGAACAAAGGCATACACGCCCTGGGCATCGGCCGCCGGAAGGGCGTTGGTGCCGCTGCTCCAGATATCATTGGCGCCGCCTTCTGAAAAAGCGGCCAGCAGGCATTGCTCGCGGTAGGTGGTCATTCCGTCGGTATCCGTGTCTGCCGCGATATTCACAGAGGAACCATTCGCCGGATCAATGCCGAGGGAGGGATAATACCAAACGAACTCAAAAGCATCCACAAGGCGGTCACCATCGGTATCGTAGGAGCAGGTGTTCAAATCGTCCGTACTGTCGGGCTCTTTCAGCGCCACTCCGACCGGCGCCGAGGAATCCTGCTTCAGGCGCGGTTTTCCATCCACGCCGTTGTACTCCTGAATATTAAACAGTCCGTCGCCATCCGGATCCCCCCAGGCATCATCCACAGAGGGATTCAGTCCGTACCCGCCGTTGAAGCGCTCGTATTCCCAAAAGTCGTCCATGCCATCGCCATCCGAGTCGTAATCTCCGGCATTGAGAAACGCAATGGCGGGCGTGGTGATCGGAGTGTTGTATTCCTGATAATTGGTCAGACCATCCTGGTCGTAATCGCCGTTTTTGGATTCATCCAAATCCCCGAAGCAGTGAATTTCCCACCAATCCGGCAGGTCGTCGCCATCGAGATCATCTTTGATGGTCAGATTGCAACCGATCACGCCGGAGGGCAGTTCAGAATAGCTGATGGTGACAATTTCGGAGCGGGGCTCGCCGAGGTCGTACGACAAATCGGCATCGCCATCAATCCAGCCGATGACCTGATAATAGTCATAGGCCGACAGCGCGGGCAGCGGGCCGATTCCATAATCCACCGCCGAAGGCAGGGAAAGGCAGGACGCACGCGAAAGACGGGTTTGGTTGGTAAATGGGCGTCCAATCACATCGCTGGTTTCGCTCCAGACACCCACGACCATCTGCCCCATCTGTGAGCCGTCACCCGGCGGGGGCAGCGCGTTGGTCCAGATGGAGTCGTTAATGATTTGTCCGTTCACGCAATACGCCCCGGAGGAACTGGCGCCGACATAGTTGTAATAGTTCGTCAGGTACAGGGTGTCGCTGTTCGTGATGATCAGCGTCACATTGGCGGGAGCCGCCCATCCGTTAATGGCCCTGAAGCGGAAAAGGTATTCCCCGTCCACTTCCAGCGCCACGGAACGACCGCTCTCCTGCCAATCCGCTGAAATGTCGTCCGCCATCCATCCGGCGTTCGCGGCATCGGCTTCCCAATAACCGGTCGGCGTATCCGCCGCAGCCGTCAGAAAAACATACACGAGCGCAGGCAGCACCCCGGCTCCGACGTCCTGAAACGTCACGTCGCCGTGAATGATTCCGGCGTGCCGCCACTGGTCGTTCCAATCCTCGGGATAGATCCAGTTTTGCGGGCCCTGCGGTTGGTGATAGGCGCCGAAGGGAAACTCATTCGTGGTGGCCTGGCCATCATTAAACGGAAAATAACCGATGAGCCCCACCGTGTCGGATGCCTGAATTTTCCCCAGCGTCTCCTGAATCTGACTTTCCGACCGGGCGTAATTCCAAAGACGGACCTCATCCAGTCCCCCGGCGAAGGACTCCCCGATGCGCACGAAATTTTCCCCGCCCTTACCACTCTTGGGCGGCGCCATGAAGAGGTTGTTGGTGGAGGTCACCGCGATGCCGTCCACATACATCGTCAGCGTGGCGGTATCGCTGTCATACGTGGCGGCCACATACGTCCAATTCGTGCCTGCGGCCTCAATATCCCCGCCGCGCACGATATAGTTGGAACCGCTCAGCTGCACATAGCCGCAGGCCAGCCGCAGCCCACCGGATCCGTTGGGTTCCAGCGCCATGGTGTAATTCATCGCCTCGACGCCGGCGCTTACCTGCTGAACCACACGCCGAATAATAATTCCGCCTGCGGCATCGGCCGGCTGCACGGCCGCTTCAATCGTCCAATCACTCAGTGAAAAGGCGGGGGTCTGCGGCACTTCCACATAGTCCGTGGCGGCGCCGGCGAATACCATCGACCTTGAAATCGGCGGATCCAGCGGATTGATCGGGCTGGTTTTGTTCCCCTGCTCCACGTTGTCCGGCATACCGTCGTCATCGGTATCGACCATGTCTGGACGACATCCAAGATTCTGCTCGGTAATGTTCACCAGGTTGTCGCCGTCATAATCCTCCTGCCCGTCCTGCTGCCCATCACCATTGGAGTCGGCCGCGCGCGGATTGGTGCCGGATTGATACTCGTAGAGATTTTTCAGCCCGTCGTTATCCGGATCGCCGGAGGGACCGAAGGGCCCGTTTCGGAGGCCGCCTGCGGTTTCCTGCCCGGTGCCGTTGTCGAAGGGATTGAGGTTATACGTTGTTTCCCAGG
>CAZISY010000008.1:0-2444 GCA_964542025.1 uncultured Verrucomicrobiota bacterium | reverse complement strand
GTTTCCTGCCCGGTGCCGTTGTCGAAGGGATTGAGGTTATACGTTGTTTCCCAGGCGTCATCCATGCCGTCCGCGTCCGAATCATCCGATCCATACGTTGTGGCTCCGTATATCACCGCCGCCCCGGAGGTCACCGACAGGAAGTTATTGGTTCGCAAGGCGTAGCCGTGATCACCGAACCGATAGGATTCCCGCACCGATCCAAGCAATCCACATTGTGCTTTCCGCGCGAAATCTTCCACCGAGGCGCCCCCGTCATCAAAGCGGTAGTACGCCAAAAGACCAATCTGTGTGAAATCGCCGCTTCCATCCTTGTCGTTGTAGAATACCCTGCCGGCGGCTTCGCCTTCCTGCCCTTCAGTGAGCGGGTGTCCGTCATCCTGATGGATCAGCGTATCGGTCAGCTGGTTGTAGGCGCCGTTTGTATCGGCATCAATCCAGTAATTGCTGTACTTCGTGCTTCCGCTCACCGCCTGCAGCACGTTGCTCAAAATGAGGCCCTCTTCCCCGTCAAAGAGCGACCCGCCGTTGATCAGCGCCGCACAATACTGCTCATAATAACGGGCGCCCGTTGTCTCCGCGCCGAGCCAAACATCGTCACGGCATCCCTGGGGAACCAGGCTGGCGGCATAGGCGCTGATAGACGCCGCGGGGCGGGCTACGCCCCAAATCCGCACTTCGTCAAGGTAGAGATGATTCACAAAGGATCCATCGCTGCTGACAGCCAGCGCAAGCGCATTGGTCGCCGGATACATCAGCGAAGAGGCGCTGTTATCCACCACGGTCATCTGTTGAGCCACCACCCCGCCGATGTACAGCGAGAGCGCATTGTTGTCGGTATCCCACACGCCGGCCAGATGAATCCAGCGGTTCGTGGGTAACGCATTGGCTGTCACACTGACCGTCTGATTGTTTGCCGCATATTGCGAAAGCAGGACCGGGCGGCCGTTCGAAAGCGACAGCCGGTACACCGTCCGGTTGGTCGGACCTAATTTGGTGCAAAAGTTGAAGAGGTCACCGGTCACATTCGTGGTGGTGATTTTCACCATGCACTCAATCGTCCAGTCCTTGAACTGCATATCCTCCCGGTATCCGGCCGGGCGCAATCCATTTGATGCCGACGGTTCCGGATCGGGAATGGGAATGCCCGCCGCCGAGGTGACCAGTGCCGAGCGCCGGATGAACGGACTGCATGAATAGACCGGGTGGGGAATATTCATACCGGATGTGGAAATAATTTCATCGGCATCGGTGATGCCGTCGTCATCGGCATCGCCGCCCAGGCAATAGCCGCTGGTATTGATGCACTGCACGCCATTGGTCAGCGGGGCGCTGGGCCGTTCAGCCCCCAGCGTTTCAAGCCGGCTGTAGCCGTATCCTGCGCGCGGACTGGTCAGATAATTCACGGGGAAGTTGGTCGGGAACCATCGCCAGAAATAGGTGGAATCCGGCCTCCAGCGTTTTTGATTCGGATTGGTTTCATCCCCGTTTCCATTGATATACGACCGTGTGGCGTCGCGTTTTCCATCCTGACCGAGATACTCAAACCAGTTGAAAATGCCATCAGTGTCGGGGTCGCCCCAGGGGCCGTTGGTCCAGCCCGTGGCCTCCGTGCCGGGGTCGCGCGGATCCAGACCGAAATCCACTTCCCACCCATCGGGCAGACTGTCGTTATCCGTATCATGTCCGGCGCAGATATTCTCATCCACCCAGGTGTAGCCGGTGCCGTCGGTCGGGTCTGTCCACTCATGATTCCGCAGTTGGAACCGGTTCGTATAGTACGCGACGGAAAGATCCATCTCCAAGTCGAGGTCCAGATTCTGCCCGGTGGAGTTCATGGTCACCACACGGATGCTGATCCCCAGGCCGGACACATCATAATCCCAATGCGCAAACGGGATTCGTCCGTCCCACAGCCATTTATTCTCATTGGCAGCACCCTGATGAAACGGAGCAAGCAGGCATTGCTCGCGATAGTTGCTTAATCCGTCCAGATCCGAATCGGCACGCGCGGTACTCCCGGTGGCATCTGTTCCATCCCCGATGGTGGGAATGATGTCATTGGCTGGGTCGTACCAGGCCAGTTCAAAGCTGTCGATCAGCATATCCCCATCGGTATCGATATCCAGCGGGTTTAAATCGTCCGCCGTGGAATTCACGGCGCCAATGACCAGATTGCTGCCGTTATTCAGCAAAGTGGTTGATCCATAAATCATCCGCGGATATCCATCGGCGCCGGTGTATTCCAGCCACTGGGAAAGCCCATCGCCATCACTGTCATACATAATGTCATTGGCCACCCGCGGATCAATCCGTTCGGTAATGACGACATTGGTATAGCAGTAAGTCCACTCCCATCGGTCGTCCAGTCCATCCCCATCGGTATCCCAGTTGGCCGGGTTCATCTGGGTGCTGCTGATGTTGTATTCCTGCAGATTGGTGAG
>CAZISY010000007.1:21074-66220 GCA_964542025.1 uncultured Verrucomicrobiota bacterium | reverse complement strand
CTGAACATTCCTGAAAAAGAGGCTTTTCTTTCTTTGATCGGCCGTTACCTTACCCGGTAATTCGAAACACTGTCTTTAGGGAAGGCCGCCCGAAGCCGGAGGCGGTCGCGGAGGAAATCATGAAACTGGGATTAGCTGTGCGGACCATGTTCCGCGTACTGGGCGACTCGACGTTCGCCCAAAAAGTAAAAGAACTTTTGGATGGCGCCGCCGCAGAAACGAAAAAGCCGGCTGCGACGCGCCGCGAGGCCCTGACACTGCTGGCTGCTTTCCAGCGCGAGGGCCGCCTGATCGACTTCCTGATGGAAAATCTGCAGGGGTACAACGACGCCCAAATCGGCGCCGCCGTTCGCGATATTCATCGGGACTGCTCCGCCGCCATGCAGCGCATGTTCGCGCTGGAGCCCCTGACGGCTCAGGCCGAGGGCAGCCGCATCGAAGTGCCCGCCGGATTTGATCCGGCCATGTATCACCTCACCGGGCAGGTTGCCGGCGAGGCCCCGTTCCATGGAACGGTTCGTCATCACGGCTGGAAAGCCTCCAAATGCGAAGTGCCCGAATGGACCGGACGCGACGACGCCCTTCTGGTGGCCGCGCCGATCGACGTAGAACTGTAATTCATAACGACAAACCATTAAGTGGCAGACAGACACCCCGACGGCGCAACGCCGACGCGATGCCGCTCCTGCCGCACTTACACTCTTGAAAGAAAGGAACCTGCCATGAAAAGTCAATTTGTCATCGGCATAGACCTCGGAACCACAAACAGCGTACTCGCTTTCCTGCCGCTTGGCGGCGAAACCACCATCCCGGAAATTCTGCCTGTGCCGCAGATTGTCGCTCCCGGCGTAGTGGAAGCGCGCAGAGAATTGCCGTCGTTTCTTTACCTTCCGCTCGCCGATGAAATACGCGGCGGACAATTCGCCCTGCCGTGGGAAAAAGAGCCTTCAGTGATCGTCGGCGAATGGGCGCGCAAACAATCCGCAGACGTCCCCACGCGTTCCGTGGCCGCCGCGAAATCCTGGCTGTGCCACAGCCGGGTGGATCGCCGTCAGCCCATTTTGCCCTGGAATGCGCCCGACGACGTGAAAAAGGTGTCGCCGGTCGAAGCCTCGCGCAGCTATCTGGCCCATCTGGTCTCCGCGTGGAACCACGCGCACCCCGAAGCGCCGTTCAAAGATCAGCAGGTGGTGCTGACCGTGCCGGCCTCGTTTGATGCCAGCGCCCGCGAGCTGACGCACGAAGCCGCGCTCGCCGCCGGACTCCCGAAAAACTTCGTCCTGCTGGAAGAACCGCAGGCCGCCGTCTATTCCTGGCTGGCCGACCACGGCGAGCAATGGCGCAAACAGTTGCAACAGGGCGATACGCTGCTCGTCAGCGACATCGGCGGAGGCACCACCGACTTCACCCTCATTCGCGTGGAGTCGGAAGACGGCGATTTCGTCCTGCGACGCCAGGCCGTGGGCGATCATATTCTCGTCGGCGGCGACAACATGGACCTCACGCTCGCGCATGCCGCAAAAACCGCCTTTGATGCGCAGGGGACCGTTATCGACGCCTGGCAGTCGGTTTCGCTCTGGCACGCCTGCCGCACGGCGAAGGAAGCGCTGCTGGCCGAACAGGGCGCGGAAAAATGCCCCGTGACCATTCTCGGACGCGGCAGCAAGCTCATCGGCGGTACTGTTACCACCGAGTTGCAGCGCGCGGCCGTCGCGCAAACCCTGCTCGATGGTTTCTTTCCTCCGTGCGCACCCGATGCTCAGCCCGCGCGCAAACGCGCATCGGGGTTTCGGGAAATGGGCCTGCCGTACGAAACGGATACGGCCATTACCCGGCATCTCGCCGGATTTTTGCGCCGCCACGGCGAAAACGGACAGTCCGCCCGCCCGACGCATATCCTGTTTAACGGCGGTGTACTTAAATCCCCGTTGCTGCGTGCGCGTCTCACCGAAGTCATCAGCACATGGTTTGGCGACGGCGAAAGCATCAAACGGCTCGATGGCAACAACGATCTCGACTATGCCGTTGCGCGCGGCGCCGCGTATTACGGCTTTTCCAAACAGTCCGGCGGCATCCGCATCCGCGGCGGTACGGCGCAGTCCTACTACATCGGCATTGAAACGGCCGGACTCGCCATACCCGGCGCGCCGCGTCCATTAAGTGCGTTGTGCGTGGTCCAGAGCGGCATGGAAGAAGGGACCGAATGCGACGTCCCCGGCAAGGAAATCGGACTCATCGTCGGTGAACAGGTGCGCTTCCGCTTTTTCAGTTCCACGATGCGCTTGGACGACAAGCCGGGTACGCTGCTCGACCGCTGGAGCGACGGCGAACTGATTGAAACCGACTCCCTCGAAGCCCAACTCCCCGCCGCCGAGGGTGTGGAAGATGATTTTGTGCCGGTACGGTTCCGCTCGCGCATTACCGAACTCGGTATGTTCGAACTCTGGTGCGTCAGCAACGTATCCAAAGACGAATGGAAACTCGAATTCAGCGTCCGCGATCAGGATGATGCGTAACTAAAGCGGGGGCCCCGAAACCCAGTTGAAGCGGGCGGGTATTCCACACATGGTCGTTTGGCCTATCGTTTGCCTGCCATCCCGCTTTAGGAAAAATCGCGTGGCGCGATTTGAGGAGAAAGAAGGTTCGGGAATACTAATAATTGAGTACATCGATGGAGGGCGAGAGTCCCCGCGAGCCGTTTTTTGGTAGGGCGAAGTCTCAGGCTGAGCCGAAAGAGCGGCTCGTGGGGACACTCGCCCTCCAACGTTTACTCCACGCCCTTCAGCGACTTCATGCGCCTGACGAACTCCTCGGCAAAGAGGGGCAGCGCGTTGGTTTTGGCTTCGTTGATTACGGCTTCGGTGTCGATACGGAAGGTTGGTCCGCGGCGGCGCGCTTCCGTCTCGGCATCCACGCTGAGATAGAGGTATTCGTTGGATACATCCCACATCGCGCCTTTCATCATGAAGAGGACATCCCTGTGCGAACTGGGAACAATCCAGCCGGGGATAATCAGCAGATTGAGCCATCCCGAAACATCCACATAGCTGTCCACATCCGCAAGCCCCTTGATCAGCAGTACCGCATCTGCGCCGTGTTTGGCCGCCGCCAGGCGCAGCGCTTTGGGATCGTCCGATTTGGAAATCATGTCGGACATCACGAAGAAATCTGAAACAATGCCCAGGTCCTTCAGCGTCTGAGCATACGATTCCAGCATCCGCCGGTCTTCCATGGTCCAGCGCCATTCATTGCCGTAACGCAGGGTATCCAAATGAACGGCCACGCGGATGGGAAACCGGATTTGCGGTTTTTTTGCCAGGGCATCCCGGATAGCCGCATCGTCATAAACAATTTCCTGGCTGTTCCACGCCTGCTGAATAGCACCCCGGTCAAACCCGGAGGCAGTGCATCCGCACAGCGTGGCGGCCACGGCGGCAAAAAATAAAAGCGGCATCAGGATTTTCATGTGCTCTCCCTCGTTTGATTCATGATTGGATCGTCGCTCGCTGCCCCGGCCTGTCACCACTTTTCCCAGTGGATGCGGTCGGCATCAAACTTGTCCTTCGGTTGGTCCTTGCCATCGGGGTAGCCCACGGGGATCAGCGCGAGGGGAATAATGTTTTTCGGAAGGTCCACCACGGAACGAAGGCTGGAGACGCGTTCTTCAATCGGGTACGCCCCCGTCCAGACGGCGCCGAGGCCCAGAGATTCGGCGGCCAGCAGCAGATTCTCCACGGCGGCGGAGCAATCCTGAATCCAGTACGGCTGCGCATCGCCGGGCAACGCGCGCGACATGTCGCCGCAAACCAGTATGGCCGCCTGCGCCTGCGCTGTCATTTTGGCGTACGGCATGACGTCGGCCAGTTGGTCGAGCTTTTCCCGCTCGGTGACCACCACAAACGCCCACGGTTGTTTGTTCACGGCGGTGGGTGCGGCCATGGCGGCTTTTACCAGCGTCAGCAATTGGTCGCGGCTGACCGGTTGATCGGTGTAGGTGCGTACGCTTTTGCGCTGGTGGATGACTCTCAACGTATCATTCGCATATGCGGTCTCATCGGCGGCGCCCGTGTTCAATGCGGTGAGTGTCAGGGCGAGGGACGGCAGAATAACCAACAAACTTTTTTTCATGATCATTTTTCTCCTGGAACGGGATACTAGAAAACAGGCTGGTTTTCGCACAAGCAGAACAGTGAAATTTTTCACTCCCTGGGTTTCTGGCGGCAGCCCGCAGCGTCATATATCCTGACATCGATGAAAAAGAGGGTCCGCGTATGCGCCGTAAATTGCGGTGGGCGGTGGGCGAAAAATATCCGTTGATTCTCTTTCAGGGAAAGGACTACTCTGTGCGCATGCAAAAAAAGGCTGTCTTCCTATGAGTGTAAACGAGAAGCAAAACACGGCGATTCTGCTAATCAGCTGCCCGGACCGCAAGGGGATTGATACGGCGCTGACGCGGTTTGTCAGCGAGCACGATGGAAATATTCTGCATTTCGATCAGCATGTGGATCTTCAGCAAAATGTATTTTTTATGCGCATTGAATGGGACCTGGAAGGTTTCACTGTTCCGCCGGAACAGATCCCCTCCCACATGGCGCCGCTGGCGCTCGATTTTCACATGAGCTGGGAACTGTTTTTCAGTCGGGATGTGCAGCGCATGGCGGTTTTTGTTTCCAAGATGCCGCACTGTCTCTTCGACATGCTGGCACGCGTGGAGTCGCGCGAGTGGCAGGTGGAAATTCCGCTGATTATAAGCAATCACGAGGATTTGGCGCCGCTGGCCGCGCGGTTCAATCTGCCGTTCTATTGTATTCCCGTGGACGAAAAAAACAAAGAGGCCCAGGAGCGGAAGCAGTTGGATCTGTTGAAAGAGCATCGGGTGGATTTTGTGGTACTGGCGCGTTACATGCAGATTCTTTCGCCGCTTTTGATTAATGCCTTTCCCCGGAAAATCATCAACATTCATCATTCCTTCCTGCCGGCCTTTCCCGGAGCTCGACCCTACCACTCGGCGTATGCGCGCGGCGTCAAATTGATTGGAGCGACCAGTCATTATGTGACGGAAGAACTGGATGCCGGGCCGATCATTGAGCAGGGATCTGTGCGGGTGAGCCATAAAGACGCCGTGGAGGATTTCATTCGCAAGGGGCGCGACCTGGAGAAAAGTGTATTGGGGCGGGCGGTATGGGCGCATTTACAGCACAAAATCATCGCGTTCAGCAACAAAACCGTAGTCTTGGATTAGGAGGCAGCTATGAAGAAAATAATTGCGGCATTATGGGTGGCGGCATTGACCGCGTATGGTCAGATCGACACGCTTGTTCAGGTGTCTTCGCTGGACGCGCTGATGAGTGGAAAGTATGACGGGGTCATGACGCTGGGGGAACTGAAGAAGCACGGGAACACGGCGATCGGAACGTTTGATGCGCTGGATGGTGAGTTGGTGATGCTGGACAGCATCGTCTACCAGATTAAAGCCGACGGGTCGGTGGCGCGTCCCGATGATGCCGTCACGACGCCCTTCGCGGCCGTCTGCACCTTTCGGGCGGAAGACCGCCGAACAACGGCGGAGCGGTTGGATTACCCCGCCTGTAAAGCCTGGCTGGATCAATGGATGCCTCTTCAGAACGGGATCATTGCCTTTCGGATAGACGGCGTTTTCACCCGAATGAAGACGCGTTCCGTGCCCGCGCAACAGAAGCCCTATCCGCCGCTGGCCGAAGTCACGAAAACGCAGCCGGAATTTGAACTTTCAAATGTCGAGGGTACGTTGGTGGGCATGCGCTGTCCGTCGTATATGAGCGGCGTCAACATGGCGGGCTATCACTTTCATTTTTTGAGCGCCGACAAACAGCAGGGCGGCCATGTATTGGAATTTGAGATGGAGCCGGGGGCTGTGTGCGAGGCAAATATGTTTGAAGAGTTTCTGATGAAAAACGCTCCGCAGGAAGGCGGACTCATCCAGGCGCAGGGCATATCACAGGATCAGTTCAAGGCCCTGATTCAAAAGGTGGAATAGCAGGCGGTGCGGGATGGGGGCGAATCACCGCAGCATTTCAAGGACCGGTGATGTGAACGCCCATACTCCGGTGTCCCGGCCCGATTCGTTGCGGAGGGCCTGGAGCCGCTCCATGAGCCGGTCAATGAGATCATCAGGCTGAACCGTCATCACGGCGGCATTGGCCCCCGGCCAGACATGATCATCCAGTCGGGCTCCGCTGTTGGGCCCCCGCCCGGTCATCCGCGGCCAGCGGGTGAATCCGACCACCTGAAACTCCTCCAGCAGCCGCAGAATATCTTCATCCAGCACGATATCATAGGTGATCCAAAGCGTTTTCATAGAGCTGCTCCTTGTGCAGTGCGGGCGGCGGTTGCCGCGAGCCGTGTGCGTTCTGCGCGCGAGTGAACCAGACTGTAAAGCGTCGGCACGAGTACGAGCGTAACGAGCATGGAAAAAAGCAGGCCACCCCCGATGGTTGCACCCATCGGCTTCCACATGGCGGAACCCTCTCCGTGGCCGAACACCATCGGCGTTACTCCGGCCACACTGGTCAGCGTGGTGATCATAACCGGACGCAGGCGAGAGCGCCCCGCATTTTCGATGGCGTCGGCGATGCGCTGCCCGCGCGCGCGCAGCAGGTTGATGTAATCAATGAGAACAATCGCATTGTTCACCACCACGCCCACCAGCATGATCATGCCGATGAATGACATGATGCTGATCGTCAACCCCAGAGCCGTCAGGCTGATCGCAACGCCGGTGAATGCGAAAGGAATGGAGAAGAGAATCAGAAATGGATCGAGCAGGCTTTCAAACTGGGCGGCCATGACCATGTAGACCAGTACAATGCCGAGAACCAGCATGAGCTTCATTTGGGCAAAGGTTTCCGCCTGATCTTCAGCCGTTCCGCCGAAGTTGATGCCCACGCCGGAAGGCAGTGCCACATGGGCCTGAATACTTTTCCGCAGTTCGGCAATTACCTCGCCGCTGCTTCGCCCGTACACATCGGCCTCCACCTTAGTCATACGTTCCTGGTTTTTCCGATCGATTTTCAGCGGTCCGGTGCTTTCGATGATGTCGGCCACGCTGTCTAGTCGAATACGCCGTCCGTCCGCCGCGGTGATTTCTGCGGCGGCCAAGTCGGCGATAGAGCGGCGGTGCGGTTCGTCCAGACGCAGCAGGATGTCGTATTCATCATCGGCTTCGCGGAATTTCGTGGCGGTGGTTCCATAGAAAAGAGTGCGCGTACTTCGGGCCACCTGAGAGACATTCAGGCCGTGCGCTGCGGCCTTAACGCGGTCGATTTGAATATGAATCTCCGGCCGGGCCATTTCGCGGGCGATGTTCACTTCCACGGCGCCGGGCGTACTGCGGATTATGCCGGCCACTTCCTCGGCGATGCCCTGCAGAATATCAAAATCAAAGCCCGTGACTTCAATCGAAATAGGTTTTGCGCCGCCGCCCGGACCCATTCCGCCGCTGGACGTGGTGACTTTCACGACCTCCGGCCAAAGGGCCACCTGATCGGCAATTTCACGCCCGATGGCCTTGGACGTTTTATTACGCTGAGCGGCGCCGACCAGGCGGAGCTGGACCTGGCCGATATGCGTACCGGAGCTGGAGTCCATGCCGCGTCCCTCACCGCACCGCATGGAGTAGGTTCTCACATTCTCCTGCCCGGCGGCTTTCAGTCCGAGGGGGATGATGCGGCGGCAGACTTCCGCCGTTTCTTCGACGCGCGTCCCGATGCCGAGTTCCACCTTGACCGTCAGGCGGTTGGAATCATCTTCAGGGGAGTATTCGGTGCCGACGGTCCGGAAGAGGATTATTCCGCCGGCAAAGAGCGCGATGGAAATCCCAATCACGACCGCCCGTGCCCGCAGGGCGCGGCGCAGGAGCCGGCCATAGGCGGCATCAACGCTGTTGAACAGGCGTTCGCCGTTGCCTTGCACGCGGGCCAGGCGGGGGCCTGTTTTGGCTTTGCGCTGTTTTGCCGTTTGCAGAAGTTTGCTGCTCAGCATCGGGGTCAGCCAGAGCGCGCAGACCATACTGGCCAGGAGCGTTGCCGTCAGCAATCCGCCCAGCTGTTTAAACATGACGCCCGATTCGCCTTTAAGAAAAATCAGCGGGACGAACACCACGATGGTGGTCAGCGTGGAAGCCATTACGGCGGTGCCCACTTCTTCACTGCCGAACATGGCGGCCTCACGCGGGGCCGTTCCGTGTTCGACTTTCTTCATAATGTTTTCCAACACGACCACCGCGTTATCCACCACCATTCCAATGGCGACGGCCAGGCTGGACATGGAGATGATGTTAATAGTCCAGCTCATGGTCCACATAAAGATGAAGGCCGTGATCAGTGAAAACGGAATGGTCAGCGCGATGATGAGCGAGGTGCGGAGACTGCGGAGAAAGAGCAGCGTAACCAGCACCACAAAGACGAATGCCCACTGGACGGTGCGCGAAACATTATTGATGGAATTGGTGATGTCGGTGCTGGTGTCGGAGATCAAGTGAAAAGAGATATCCCGGGGCAGCGTGGGTTTGAGGCGTTCCAATTCTTTGCTGACCTCCCGCGCCACATCGACGGTATTGGCGCCGGACCGTTTTTGAATCATCATCATCATGCCGCGCCGGCCATTGGTTTCGGTGATGCGTTTTTCTTCTTCAAACCCGTCGAGCACCCGCGCCACATCGCGCAGGTACACATAGGCGCCGTTTTTGGAACGCAGCACAACGGTTTCCAGTTCCTCCGGCGCGGTGAATTCGCCCGGGACGCGGATGGTGTAATCCAGGCGCCCGACTTTAAGATTTCCGGCCGGCAGGGTCACGTTTTCCGCAGCCAGGGTATTGGCCACGGAGTCGAGATCGATTCCGAACGCCGTCAATTTTTCGGGGTCCAGCAGAATTTGGATTTCCCGTTGGAGTCCGCCGAAGAGATTGACGGTGCCCACGCCCGGGAGGCGTTTGAGGGGATCGGCCACTTCCCGGTCAATGATATCATACAGTTTTTCCACGCTTTCATTGGCGGTGACCCCATAAAACTGAATGGGGATCTGCGAGGTGTTGAACTTCATGAAGCGCGGTTCTTCCGCGTCGTCCGGCAGGTCGCCTTTGACGCGGTCCACATTGCTCCGCATGTCGTTGGAGGCTTCGTCCAGGTCCGTGCCCCAGATAAATTCACAGGTAACCGATGAGATGCCTTCGACCGTGGCGCTGGTCATTTCTTTCAGGTTGTTTACGGATCCCAGCGCGCGCTCAATCTGTTTGGTGACTTTTTTCTCCACGTCTTCCGTGCCCGCGCCGCTCCACTCCGTGACGACGGTCACGGTGGGATGATCAATTTCCGGCAGGTAGTCGACGGAAAGTTCCGAGACCATGACGCCTCCGACGATCAGCACCGCCAGGAAAAACATCAGGGTGGTGACCGGTTTTCGTACGCCCAGTTCAGGTAATTTCAAAGAGGTTCTCCTTTCGGCTGGTGCGGTTAGTTAGTCGTTCGCGGCACGGAATCCTCGACACGCTCCACGCCGACCCCGTCGGTCAGCTTGTTCTGTCCCATGATTACAAATTCATCTCCGGCGGAAAGGCCTTCGGTGATTTCCACCTGATCGCCGCTGCGGATGCCTGTTTTCACGGAGATGGCGCGGGCGCTGTCACCTTCGATTACAAATACCACGCGGCGCTCCAGTACGCGAATCACGCTGGAGGCGGGGATCATCAGGGCCGATTCACGCGCCGCCATGCGGACATTCGCCGTGGCGTACATGCCGGGGCGCAGCAGCCGGAGGCCCGCTTCGTCGCGTTCGTTTTCAAGAAGTATTTCCACCTGAGCCGTACGCGTGGAAGAATCCACCGTTGGGAAAATGCGGGAGACGCGGCAGTGGAATACGCGCTCGGGATAGACATCCGTCCGCACTTCCACAGGTGTTTCTCCCGGTATCAGGGCGGGCAGCATGCGCGCCGGGACGGAAACCATCAGGCGCAGCGGCGACATTTGAACGATTCGCACAATGGGGGTGGCGGCGCCCACCAGAGCGCCCGGATCGGCGTACCGTTCCGCCACCACGCCGTCCATCGGCGCCCGGATGAAGGAGTCTTCAAGATTCACGCGCGCCAATTTCTGCTGTGCCTCCGCCTGGGCGAGGGAGGCATCGGCGCTTTCATAGGCGGCGACGGCGGCATCGCGCGCCTGCTCCGTAGCGACATCCTGCGCGAACAGTGCTTCCAGGCGCTTGCGCTCCCGCTCCTTGTCCGCCAGTACGGCCTTGGTCTGCCGCACCTGCGCTTCGGCGAGGGCCAGTTGCGCTTCGAGGGCGCGGTGTTCGATTTCAGCAACGACCTCGTTTCTTTGCACCTCGACGCCTTCCGTCACTTCGGTTCCGTTGGTCAATTCCAGCTTTTCCAGGCGCCCCTGCAGTTTGGCCGTGACCTGCACGGAGAGCGGAGATTCCAACTCGCCCGTGAATTGCAGATTTTCCGAAATGGCGCCCTCCCGAACGAAGGCCGTACGGACGGCCACGGGCAGCAGTTTTCTGGTGTCATTGTTTTTCGCGGCGGGCGTGCTTTCCGTGGGTGCGCATCCAGCGGCCCAGCCGCATACCGAGGCGCCGAGGAGAATCATTCGAATCCATCGCGTGGTCATATTTACTTCCTCTCGTTGGGTTGAAACGGTTGGGCTCATTCTCCGGCGGACAGGACGGGCGAGTCCGGCAGGGCGTCGGCGGCGAGCAGTCCCATCGCCTTCTGAAGCGAGACGCGGGCCATCGCATGATCAAAAATCGACTGGTAATAGTTGGCCGAAGCCGTGGTCAGGGCCTGCCGGGCATCCATCACTTCCACGGGCGTATTCTGACCCTCGTTCAGTCCGGTTTCCACCAGCCGTAACGCTTCCCGGGCCGTTTCCAGATTTTGACTTTGCGAGTTGGCAAACTCTTCAGCCGTCTTCAGGGAGAGCACGAGCTGACGAATTTGACTGAACACTTTTTCTTCCGTGTCCTGCAGCGCGACTTCAGCCTGCTTAAGCTTGGCGCGCTCCTGGAGCAGCGCGCCGCGCCGGTCCAATCCGTCGAACAGGGGCAGATTGGCCTGCACGCCGGCCTGCCATTCATCGCCCCAGACGTCCGAGGAAGAATCATGGGGATCGGGATTTGCCCATTCCTGCAGGGCGTAGCCGGAGATTTCCGGGAGGTATCGGCCACGGGTGTTGTTCACGCTCTCCTGCTGCATGCGGACGGCATATTCCGCTTCCGCCAGATCGGCCCGGCATTCGAGGGCCGTGGCCAGCGCCTGGTTGAGCGGGATTTCTTCCGTTACCATCGGGATGGAGTCTGTCAATGTCACGGTACTCTCCGGGGATGCGCCGATCAGCCGGAAGAGAGCGGTTCGGGCAACGTCCTTGTGGTTGCGCGCCTGGAGAACCTGCGCCCGGAAATTGGAAACTTCGACTTGGGCGCGGAGCTCATCATAATTGGAAGCCATGCCCTGGGAGCGCCGGGCTTTGGTATCGGCCAGCTGCCGTTCCGCGGTTTCCAGTGCGGCGACATTCACTTCCAGCAGATGCGCGGAAAGGAGTGCCGTGTAGTAGGCCCGTGTGACTTCGTAACGGACATCCTCTTCCGCCTGGCGAATACCTGTTTCCACCCACTGCCGATAGAGCCGACCGGAACGCAGGGCGGGGCCGACATGCCCGTTGAAGAGCGGCTGGGTGAGTTTCAATCCCGCGCTGTATTGATCTTCGTAGCGGGTGGGGTTGTAACTGCCGTTTTGCGTTGATCCCATCTCGCGGTCGCGGCGTAGATAGTCGGCCGAGAGATCCAGCGATGGCAGCACTTCGGCATAGGATTGCTGAATACGGCCCCGGGCCAACTCTCTTTCCTGGCGTTCCTGTTGCAACGTCAGGTTGAACTCCATGGCTGCAGACAGGGCTTCCCGCAGGCTGAGATTTCCTGAAAGCTGTGGGAAATCTGAAGCGGGGGCGTTCTTTGCCGGCTCATTCAGGCGGTACGCAGATTTTTCAGCGCGGATTTGGCGCATCTCCCCGGCGTCCGGCACGCTGACGCACCCCGAACAAACCATCCAAAAAAGCGGGAGAGCGGTCCAACGCATGCGCAAATCAAGAGAGTGCCGGTTTTTCATGATTCAACCTCGTGTATCAATCAGGTATTAGTCGGAAATAACTCCGACAAAAGAACTCACGGGTCACTTTAAAGAGCGCCGCCATTCAGTCAACAGGACTTTGCTACTTTGTTTGTTACGCCTGTGTACTCAAAAAATCCCGATCCGCCGCTCTTTTCGACCTCCTGTTTTTCAGGAAAAACAGAACGCGTGAAATATCGCTCTTCCGGGACAAGCCCTAATTTATTGTTCCACTTTGATGCGGTAGAAGAGGAGTTGGTCGGCCTGATGAACGAGGTCGGTGTAGGTCATGGGGCCGGTGGCGGGCGGCTGAAGATTGGTGACGAGTGGCGTCATGGGGAGGTGCAGCAGGTTGGTTTGGTACCAGATGGAGTATTGCCGGTTGGAAAGCGCGTACCACTGAATTTCTGCGCTGGCCGGGGTGGCTGTGGCGCGAGTGGCATGTGTGGTCAGAAAGATGGAGGCATCGGTCGGATCGGTTCCGGCAAGCCACTCTTCGGCGTTGTTCATGCCGTCGGCATCGGAATCTTCAGAGGCGCTGCTTTCACCGGACTGCGTCCAGTAGATTTCTTCCCAGGCATCGGGGAGACCATTTGTTTCGCTGTCGGCGGCGATGGTGAGGACGATGGAAGCGGAGCCTGTGGCGGAGGCGGAGTCCACGGCGCTTGCGGTGATGGTTTGCAGTCCCGTGGAAAGCGTGGAAAAGGAGATGAAGATGCCCTGTGCGAAGAGGCCATCGGTCAGCGAGTGCCAGAGGATATTGGTGAGTGGGCCGTCTTCCGGATCGGTGGCGGAGGCGCTGAAGGAAATGGCCTGGCCCTGAATGAATTCGGCGCCGGAGCGCGGGGACGTCAGGAGTACGGTGGGCGAGGTATTTCCTGCAGCGGCCACGGAGACGGATTGTCCGGTGAGGGTGACGAAGTTGAATCCAAAATTGCGGTATTCATTAAGTCCGGCGCTGCAATAGAACCCGGCGCCGAGAATGTTGCCGGAGAGGTAGCGGTCGTTGCCGGAGATGGAGTCGCCGAGGATCAGTCCGCTGACATGGAGATTACCGAGGGCGGAAGCGGAGGAGGCGTTGAGCGAGGCGAAGGGGATGCGGGCTTCCCATCGGTCGGTCTGGCGGTTTCCATCGGCATCGGTGCTGCCGGTGGGGGTGCTTCCCGATCCGTCGAATTGGGATAAGGCGGCGCCGGCGACGGGCGTGAAGACGCTGTTCAGGTAGAAGATGCCCTGCCCCATGTCGTAACCGCTTTCGATGGCGAAGTTGGTGTAGGTGCCGTCGCCCCATTCATCACCGATGAGAATGGCGACATCTGCGGCGGGGGAGAAGGCGACGTTGTGGAGAAGGTCAAGCCCGTTGGGAAGTCCGTTGCCGCTCCAGAGATTTTCGGCATCGTCCGTGAGTGAGTCCATGCTGAGAAAAAGCAGAAGGGCATTGTTTGTTCCGTTGGGGCTGCATCCGATACCGCCGATGTAGAGCGCGGTTTCGTCGGCGTTGAGGTAGAGGTGTCCGAAGGAGCCGAAGCCGCCCTGATCGAAGGTGGAGAGCGCGCCGCCGGAGAGGTCGAAATCGAAGTTGTCATCGGCGCTGTTCTGGGTGGCGGGGTCGGCGTTTACCGTGGGGGAAGCGGTGGCGATAACGGCTTCCTCGTCATCAAGGATGTGGGCATAGGCGGTTCCGGGGCCATTGAGCTGGTAGTCGGGATTGGGCAGAATGGTGAAAACGATGGATTCGGGGCCTTCGGTGAGGTCGTCGTTGATTGGATAGAGTCGGATGGTGAGGGCATTGGTTCCGGCAGGGAACGTGACGGACGTGGCGTTGGTGTAATCGCTGCCTTCGGAGGCTCCGCCGGACAGGGTGGTGGAGAGCGCGAATGCGTTGGTGGTAATTTCCGTGGAGGTGATGTCAAACACGAGGGCGCCGCCGCCGTTTTCCCGGGCGGTCGGCGTGGAGGCTGTGACGGAAAGGAGCGGGGTGGGTGCGGTGATATTGGTGAGGGAAATGGAGGGCAAACCGTAGAGGTTGAAGTCCATTTTATTCATCCAGGATTCAGCACCCCAGGAATTGCCGAGGTAGCTTTTGGAGTCGTACAGGCTTTGGGCGATGGAATAATTGCTGGAAATAAGTCGTTTCATGGTTTGATAGCCGATGGCGGAGTTATCGGCATAGTCGGTCAGCACGGACCAGGTTCCGACGAGATACCAGGAGACGCGTGATGCGGCGATTACGCCGACGGCCTGATCGCGCAGGGCGGCATAGCCGAGGTTGACCCAGTTTTCGGGATAGCCGCAATTGCAGGAGGACATGTAGACCAGGGCGGGGCAGGTGCTGGTGATTTGGTTCATCATGGAGCTGTACGCCAGTTCCGGCCATTCCATTTCGTCTTCTTCGGGGATGCCGTTGCCGTCGTCGGTATTCCAGTATTTCCGGAAGACGGCGGTTTCACTGCCGTGGCCCCACCAGAGGACGGTGCCGTATCCGTTATTCCACTGGGCGACAAGGTTGGTTTCGGAGGCGCCGATATGCGCGGTGTTGTCGTAGTCGGCGGAATCAGGGACGGGGCTCAGGCCGGTTTTTTCATACATGACGTGATAGGAGTGTCCGCGGGGGATGAGGACGTTGTTGATCATGAGTTTCGGGAGGTTTCGCCCATCGGAACGGGAGCTGCCTTCGTTGTCTTCATTTTCATAGTTGCTGACGGCCATGGGCAGGAGCATCCGTTTGCGCCAGGCAATGCTGTTGGTGTCGGTTTCATAGTCGATCATGCGGCGTATAATGGTATTGGCG
This sequence comes from uncultured Verrucomicrobiota bacterium, assembly GCA_964542025.1. GTDB lineage: Bacteria > Verrucomicrobiota > Kiritimatiellia > RZYC01 > RZYC01 > JAQVYB01. The sequence continues at coordinate 51,290 of CAZISY010000007.1, read as the reverse complement.
GCGGAATAGTTGCCGTCATAGATGGGGATACGTCCCACGAGGACTTCGGCGGTGAAATCGACGCCGCCTGCGCTGCTGTCGCCGACATACTCGCCGAAATAGCCGTCACCATCGAGATCCCAGTTGCCGGTGAGGTCGGCATAGAAGTAGTCGGTGGGGCTTTCCTTATCGGAAGAAGAGGTTCGGCAGGGCCAGCACATCTTCATGGGAATTTCGCCGATGCTGTCGGAGGGGTCAGAGGGATCGTCGGGATCGGGGCTTCCGATGAGCAGGACATATTCAATGCCCAGGGAGGCGTATTGGTTGATCAGCCATTGCCGTATTTTTTCAGCGGTGCCGTTGGGAGACTGGCCGGAAAGGGATCCGAAATCGTTTTCCGTGACGACGGTGACCGTATGGCCCTGATGGGTGAGGTGTTGAATCAGGTTGGGTAATTCGGTGAGGTGATTGCTGATGGTGGTGGTGGTGATGATGGCGTAGTCGGACGAGGCGAGCGGGGCGTCGGCCAGGCGCGTGGAGGACTGGTAGGTATCGTAAACCCCGTCGAAATTATCCAGCAACTCAGCGGCGCGGTCGGTCATTATGTTGTCGCTCAGGAGGTCGGGGGTGTCCGGTGAGAGAGCGTTGAGTGACGCGGCGGTGTCGAAGTGTATGGCCAGTTCAATGCTTTGGATGCGGCGAAGACGCCGGGTTACGGGATTGTACTGCAAGGGGGAGAAAGCGATGCGTGCAAACTGCCATTTACGCAGTTGGCCATAGGGGAGGAGTGTAACGGGCGCGGCGGGGTAAAAGGCGTTCTGCAGATAAACAGCGGTGTTGCGTCCATTCGTAATGGCGGAGGCCGGTGTTTCGCCCCAGCGCACGATGGGGGTATGATGGGCATCGCAGGTCATCAGGGGCGGTGCGGGAGGCAGGTCGAACGTGCCATCCGAATCCACGACATCCATGTTGAGGATTTCAAGTTTCACGGAACCCATTAGGGCGTTTGGGGGGAGCGCCCAGTTGATGATGCGTTGCGGCAAAAGCGGGTTGCCCGGTGCGCCGCCCGCTGAAAATCCATTCATCACCGGAATGCCTGTTTCGGCGTCGAGCAGGAAATCCTCGGTGATCAGTACGAGAGGAACCTCATCCGCCCGCGCCGGGAGCAGCGGTGCGCTGAGGATGAGCGTAAAAATAAGCAATCGACCCCATACCCGCTTCATGCCGTCTCCTTGTTGATTTTTCCATGGAGAATATACCCGGCGGCACAGAAAAAGGGGCGGATTTTATATAAATGTGTGAACGGAGCCGCCAGGGTGGTCAATAGAGGTCAAAGCGGGCCAGCCGGCCTTCCAGTCCGCCGTTGAAGAGGGGCCATTTTCCGGAGGAGCGCAGGCCGATGGCCTTGAGCAGGTCGCGTTCGCCGAAAAAGACGTAGGCGGTTGATCCGGCGCACCGGTGTTTGAGGAAATCGCCGAGTTCTTTTATGAAGGCGGGCATGTCCGTGTTTTTTTCAAGGCGGATGCCGTATGGAGGATTGCAGACGATGACCGTGTGTTCCAGGCGCTCGATGTCCTGATACCGTTTTTGAGTCAGGCGGACGCTTTTTCCGCCGGGGAGCCGGGCCAGGTTGGCTTTGGCGGCACGAATGGCCTCGTGCGAAAGGTCAGATCCGCTGATCATGCCATCCGGGAGCGGGCGTATTTGGCGATCGCAGCGGGCTTTTTCCTGTTTCCAGAGTGCTTCATCGAACTCCGGAAGCAGGCGGAAGCCGTTGGGCGGATTCAGGTAGCCCGCCGGAATGCGGCAGTACACCATGACCGCTTCGGCGAGCAGGGTGCCCGACCCGCACAGGGGATCAACCAGGGGCGCGCTGCCATCCCAGCCCGACAGGCGGATCATGGCGGCGGCCAGCGTTTCCTGAAGGGGGGCCTCCACGGACTGTACCCGGTAGCCCCGCTTGTGGAGGGCGCGTCCGGACATGTCGAGGCAGATGGTCGCCCGGTTTTCATGGACACGCAGATGAATCCAGACGTCCGGGTTTTTGGGGTCCACGGAGGGGCGTTGCCCGGCGTGTTGGCGAAAAGCGTCGGCGATGGCATCTTTCAGGCGCTGCCCGGCGAATTGCGAGTGACTGATCCGGCTGTTGGATACGGACGCCTGAATGGCGAAGGTTTGATTCAGGGAGAAGAGTTCCGGCCAGGGTATTTTCTGCGCGGTTTGGTAGAGGTAGCGGTCGCTGTGACAGTCGAAGGTGATGAGGGGAGCCAGGATGCGACTGGCGAGGCGGGAGCAGTAGTTAATACGGTACAGCGCGGCCTGATCGGCAATAAAGTGCGCACCGCCATACGTCGTTCGGCCGTTTTGTCCGCCCAGTTCGGTCAGCTCATTCAGCCCGATTTCTTCCATGCCGGGGGCAAACTGCGCGAAGTAGCGGCCTTCGTGTTGATATTCATAGGCTTTGTTCATGGTTGCTGCGTATACCGTTTCAGTGTGGGGCTGACGAGCGCAAACACCCGGCGATTTTCGGCGGGCAGTTGCGGCGCGGACTTTGTGGCACATGGCTTGCTTGGTGGTAGCTGCCATGAAAACCATCGCAGACAACAACAACTGGCTTGAGCGGTTTCAACTCGTGAAGGTGACACGCCGGATCGAGGAAGACATCCGCAGGCACCGAAGCGAGATGGCGGCAGCCTCCGGCGGCGATACCGATTGGGATAGCGCCCTGGTGGATTGGACGGTTCACTCCGCGCACGAGTACGCGGAGCATCATCGCGAACTTCCGCAATTATGAATGTGAACCCGTTCTGCAGCCGCATTTCTCTGTCGGAACCCGAACGGTTCGGGACCTCGACCGTGCTCAGCGCCCGAGCTTGGCGGCGGCGGATTCGAGCGTCGCTTCCGCGTCACTGATCAGCTCCTCAAAGACCGCTTTCATGGGCTTCACGGAATCGAACAGTCCGACGCTTTGTCCCGCCATGCAGGAACCATGTTCCACATCCCCGTCGACAGCCGCTTTCCGAAGTCCGCCCACCCAGAAATTTTCCACCTGGTATTGAGCTTCTATGCGGGTAATTTCTCCGGCGTCCAGTTTCTGGATCAGCTCCAGCTGGAGGCGCCCGAACGCATCCGACGAGGCATTGCGCAGGGCGCGTACGGCCACGATGGGAAGGCGTTTGTCATATTCCGGGGTTTCGATGGCTTCACGGGCGCGGGCGCGGATGAAGCGCTGTTTGAAGTTCGGATGTGCGTTGCATTCATCCGTCATAACGAAACGGGTTCCCATCTGCACGCCCGCGGCGCCCATGAGCAGAAGGTGCGCGACCATACGTCCTGTTCCGATGCCGCCCGCCACAAAAACCGGGACATTCACCTGACCGAAAAGGACCTGCTGGAGCAGAATGGTCAGCGAGGTATGCCCGATATGGCCGCCGGCTTCGCTGCCTTCAAGAATCAGCGCGTCCACGCCGAAACGGATCATCTGTTCTGCGATGGACATGGTGGAGGCAAAGGAGATCACTTTTTTCCCGGCGTCCTTCATTTGCTGGACGTCCTGCTTTTTGGGGAAGTTTCCGGCGAAGATCACGACGGGGGTTTTGGATTTCAGAACCACTTCCTTGTTGCCGGGGAAGTTGGGGGCGATGGTAATCAGGTTGACGGCAAACGGATTGGTGAGTTGGTCGTTGCATTTGGCCACTTCTTTGGCGAGGAGCTCCGGCGGCATGTTGCCGGCGGCCAGAATGCCGAATCCGCCGTGATCATGCACAGCACGCACCAAGTCAAAATCGCTGATCCAGGTCATGGCGCCGCACATGATCGGATAACGTACGCCCAGAAAGTCTTTTCCGCTTTTCCAAAGTTTGTCCAGTTTGGGGGTGTTCATCTGTTTTCTCCTTCGTTTATTTATTTAAAGAGCGCTTTCCAATAGCACGTTTCGCACGATTGACAAGTTTTTTATTTTTGTCACATTCGGACCGCCCCGATTCAGGGGATCCTTATCAGGGGGATACGGCGCCATCCGTGTCTTTTCCGTCTCCACATCGGCGCTTGCGGCATTCCTGCAGCACGGAACGCAGGCGGTTGGCCCAGTAATCCAGTCCGTCCCGCGCGTCCTGCCACTTGCTCCACTTATCCAGTTTTCCGCTGAATTTGGTTCCGGACCGTTCATCCACCATGGCGCCCAGGCGGATACCGGTCAGGGGATCCAGCACCTCCGCTTCAATGCGTACGGCGCCGGCGGTCATCGTCCGGCCCAGGGCCACACGCTCCAGGGCGCTGACGGCGAGGCCGACGGGCACCACGGAGGACAGGGTATCCATCATCACCTTGGAGCTGCGGGCATCCGTCATAGCCACCCGAAGTTCCAGCACGCCGGGACCCGGCTGATCGGTGATTTCGTAATCTTTTCCGAGCTGTTCGCGGAGCGCGGCGTAAAAATAGTTCAGCAGGGCCTGGCGGTCGTTCCGGGAGATCGATTCCAGTCCGCTTTTTTCTCCCAGGTAGGCCACGACGGGATCAATGAGAATCCGGTTGTAACTGCAAATATCGGCCCGGTCGTTCACATAGAAAAGGGCGGGTTCGCCCTCCTTTCCTTTGTGCAGGGAGGAGTAGTCGCCCAGGAACCCCGATGTTTCCACCTGGCGCATCTGATAGGTCGAGGAGCAGGCCGTTCCGAGTCCCAGCAGCAGCATCCCAATCACTCGTCGAACATTCATGCGTTCCTTTCTACCGGCCGAAGGTGGTTTCCCTTCGAAGGCGGTTCCCCGTCCGTTTCGCCGGCCGCTTAATGGAATGACGTCAGGATGTTAATCGGACGCGCCGCAAATACAACAGCAAACAGCGGGTCGGTGCGTGGAGCTTCGTCGCGGCACGCATCGGAGGGCGCGGACGCATAACGCTCGACAAATCCGTCCTGAATTTGATAGCAGCTTCCGTGCTATGAATGACTGCGAAAAGAATATCCGAAGTAAACTGTGCGGCGCCCGGCGTGTGGTAATCAAGGTTGGAACGCGTGTATTGGTGGAGAAAACCGGACGTCCGAACCAGCGCCGAATTGATGCGCTGGCCGGTGAGTTGGCTGTGTTGCGCAAGAGCGGCGTGGATGTGGCGCTGGTTTCCTCCGGTGCGGTGGGTTCCGGGGTGGAGGCGCTGGGCATGAAGACCCGCCCCAAGGCACTGCCCGAACTTCAAATGGCCGCGGCGGTCGGCCAGGCGCGCCTGATGGCCCGCTACCAGAAGCCCTTTGCCAAACATAAATGCCAGATCGGACAGCTTTTGCTGACCTACGCGGATTTGACCAACCGCGAGCGGCATTTGAACATCCGCAACACCGTAAATGCGCTGTTTCAGCACCAAATTGTGCCGATTATCAATGAGAATGACGTCGTTTCCGTGAATGAAATCAAGGTGGGCGACAATGACGTACTGGCCGCACTCTCGGCCATTATGATTGATGCTGATCTGCTCATTCTGCTCAGCACGACCAATGGCTTCCGGGAGACCCGGGAAAACGGCACGCGCCGTACGGTTTCTTATCTGCCGGTGGTCGGGCAGGACGCCATGCGCCATGTGAACGGGAAAGGCAGCGAACTTTCCACCGGCGGCATGGAAACCAAGCTCAAAGCCGCGCAAAAGGCGGTGGATGTAGGAATTCCCACGATCATCGCCGATGGACGCCGCGCCGGGGTGATTCAGGATATTCTGGCCGGGAAAAATCAGGGAACGCTCATTGCCGCGCCGGATTGGGCGCCCAACGAACGCGCCCTGACCGCCCGTAAGCGCTGGATCGCCTACTTCAATCGCTCGTCGGGATCCATTACGGTGGATGACGGAGCGAAGAAAGCGCTGCTGGAGTCCGGAAAAAGCCTGCTGCCCATCGGCATTAAGAAAGTCGCCGGCGTATTTTCAGTGGGTGATATTGTGGATATCCGCGATTTGGCCGGTACGGTAATCGCCATGGGATTGACCGATTATGCGAGCGGCGACATTGAGCGGATTATGGGACATCAAACCCGGGAAATCCGCACCATCATGAAAAGCTGTGAGTTTGACGAGGTTGTTCACCGGGACAATCTTGTGGTGTTCAAATAAGGAATTGAGGGGAGTATGAATTTGCACGAGCAGATAGTGGCCATGGGTGATCGCGCCGTGAAGGCCTCACGGGAATTGGCATTGCTGAGTACCCGCAAAAAAAACGCCATTTTGGAAGCCATGGCGGAAGAATTGGATACCCGTCGCGCGGAAATCAGGGAGGCCAACCGGCTGGATATGGAAGCCGGGCGCGCAGCCGGTTTGACCGGGGCGCTCTTGGATCGGCTGGAACTGACGGATAAACGTATTGATTCCATGGTCAAGGGCATCATGAATGTGATGGTGCTGGAAGATCCCGTTGGCAAAGACATCAGCACCTGGATCCGTCCGAACGGACTGGAAATACGGAAAACCCGCGTACCCATCGGCGTGATCGGCATCATCTTTGAAGCGCGTCCGAATGTGACGGCCGACGCCACCGCGCTGTGCTTTAAAACCTCCAACGCCGTCATTCTTCGCGGCGGCAAGGAGGCCATGCAATCCAATCAGGTGATTGCCCGCCTGTTGCAGGAAGGCGGCGCTAAAAAAGGACTTCCCGAGAGCGCCATCCAGTTGATCGACACGACGGATCGCGAGGCCGTCCGCGAGCTGTGCCAGCTTGTCGGGCGGGTGGATTTGATTATTCCGCGCGGCGGTGAAGGGCTGATTCGGGCCGTCACCGAACATGCGCGCGTCCCGGTGATCAAACATTACAAGGGCGTTTGCGCCGTCTATGTGGATGAATTTGCGGATTTGGATATGGCGGAGCGAATCATAGAAAACGCCAAGTGTCAGCGTCCCGGCGTATGCAATGCCATGGAAACGCTGCTGGTGCATGAGGCTGTCGCGCCGGCGTTTATTCCGCGCATCGCGGATTTTCTCGAAAAGAAGGGCGTTCTGCTGAAAGGCGATGAAGCCGTGCGCCGCCTCGCCAACCGGCCGAATATGGAGCACGCCACGGAAGCGGATTGGGAAACGGAATTTCTCGATCTGATTCTGGCCGTGCGCGTGGTGCCGGACATCAAAGCCGCGATGGATCACATCAACCGCTACGGCTCGCATCATTCCGATGCCATTGTGTCCGCCAATGAAACCTCTCAGAAAATTTTCGTGAAGGAAGTGGATTCCGCCACGGTCTATATCAATGCCTCCACCCGTTTCACAGACGGCAGCGAGTTCGGCATGGGTGCGGAAATCGGCATCAGCACCGACAAACTGCACGCGCGCGGCCCGATGGGCCTGGAGGAATTGACCACCTATAAATATGTCATCGCAGGCAAAGGGCAAATTCGTGAATAATGCCGCGACACGCCCGGTGAACCGCCGGCATGGGAGACGATCATGAGTGCATTGACCGCCATCAGTCCGCTGGACGGGCGTTATGCCGACAAGACGGCGCCGCTTTGTGAAATTTTTTCGGAGTATGCGCTCATCCGCAACCGCATTCGCGTAGAGGTGCTTTGGCTGGATGCCCTGTGCGCATGTCCCGGCATTCCGGAGGCTGCGCCCTTTTCCGAAGAGGAACGCCGCCTCCTGCTCGCGATCCCGGATCAGGTCACCCCCGACGAGGCGCAAAAGGTCAAGGACATCGAAAAAATCACGAACCACGATGTGAAGGCGGTGGAGTATTATTTAAAGGATCGTTTCGCCGGGACGCCGCTGGCCTCCCGCTCCGAATTTCTCCATTTTGCCTGTACGTCCGAGGACATTAATAATCTTTCGCATGCCCTCATGCTGAAGGAAGGCATCGCCCTGCTGGCAGGGTTTCAGGACCGCATTGTTGAGCGGCTCGGCGCCATGGCGTCCGAGTTTGCGGACCTCCCCATGCTGGCGCGAACGCACGGACAAACCGCCTCGCCCACAACGGTTGGCAAGGAAATTGCCGTCTTTGCGCAGCGCCTGCGCACGGCCCGCGAACGCATTGCGCGCGTGGAGCTGCTGGGCAAGCTGAACGGCGCGGTGGGTCATTTCAATGCGCACCTGGCGGCCTATCCCGACGTGGATTGGATTGCCCTGGCCCGCGAAGTGATTGAGGACCAACTCGGTCTGAAGCAGAATCTCTTTACCACACAGATTGAGCCGCATGACTATATGGCCGAGCTCTTCGATGCCTTCGCGCGCTGGAATACCATTCTCATGGATCTGAATCGGGATATTTGGACCTATATTTCGATGGGGTATTTCGGGCAGAAGACCGTGGCCGGCGAAGTGGGATCCTCCACGATGCCGCACAAGGTGAATCCGATTGATTTTGAAAACAGCGAGGGGAATTGCGGACTGGCCAATGCCCTTTTCACGCATTTGTCCGCGAAACTGCCCATTTCGCGCCTGCAGCGGGATCTCACCGACTCCACCGTGCTGCGCAACATGGGCGTCGGCTTCGGCTATTCCCTGATTGCCTGCCAATCCACGCTCAAGGGGCTCTCCAAACTCCGGGTGAATACGGACCGGATTGCCGCCGACCTGGATCAGGCGTGGGAAGTGCTGGCCGAGCCCATCCAGACTGTTATGCGCAAGGCGGGCATTGAAAAGCCCTACGAAAAGCTCAAGGAGCTTACGCGCGGAAAACAGATCACCCGCGAAAGCATGCAGGCGTTCATTCGCGGGCTCGACCTGCCGGAAACGGACCGCGCCGCGCTGCTGGCGCTGACCCCCGCTCGCTACATCGGCATGGCCGCTGACATAGCCCGCCGCCTCTGAGCCGGACCCCTTCGTTTCCGGCCTCAAATAGCGCTTGATCCCGTCCCGGCATATGATACGTTCAATATCCAATGAACGATGGATGTGCGTCGGCATGACCGGATTCATCAGCAACAATACGATATCCGCTGTAAAAATAGCCGCCGGTGACGGGACTTGACGGGGACGAAGTCTATGCAAACACCAATCGATGAGGTACGGGCTCCTTTTGTGGAATTGGCGGGGGGCGCCACACAGTCGTTCGGCGCCGGACGTGTGATCGGGCAGATATTTGCCTATCTGTATTTAAGCCGGGAGGCACAGTCGCTCGATGCGCTGACCGAAGCGCTCGGGATCAGCAAGGGAAGCGCCAGCATGTCGGTCCGTCAGCTGGAACAATGGGGTGCGCTGAAGAAGGTGTGGAAGAAGGGTGATCGCAAGGACTATTACGAGGCGACCGAGGATTGGGGAAAATTCATGCGAAAGGCCATGCTGGACAGTATCGCCCGGCATATGGAGCGCACCGATGATGTGCTGGCCCAAACGGAGGAACTGCTGAAACAGCATGTCGCGATGAAGGGCAATGAAGATTTGAAATTCATACGGAAAAGAATTAAACGGTTCATGCAATTCAGAGAGCGTGTGCAGTGGATCTGGGACAAAATGATTCTCGGTCTATTGGCAAAGTGATCACAGAAAAGGGATGTACCATGAGCGAATTTTGGAACAAACAGCGGGTGGTGGTAACAGGAGGCGCCGGTTTTCTGGGGTCATTCGTCGTCGAACGGCTGAAGGCCTGCGGCGCGCCGATCATTACCATCCCGCAGCATGAAAAATGCGACCTGTGTAAAAAAGAGGATGTGTGCCGTTTGCTGGATCACTGTATGCCGACGATGGTGATTCACCTGGCGGCGCAGGTGGGCGGAATCGGCGCGAACCGGGAACATCCGGGCGAATTCTTTTACAACAACTTAATGATGGGTGTGCAGCTGCTGCATGAATCCTACTTGCGGGGGGTCGAGAAATTCGTGGCGCTGGGAACGATCTGCGCGTACCCGAAGCATACCCCGGTTCCATTTAAAGAAGAAGATCTCTGGAATGGGTATCCCGAGGAAACGAACGCGCCGTATGGGTTGGCGAAAAAAATGCTGCTGGTGCAGTCGCAGGCGTATCGTCAGCAGTATGGTTACAATTCCATCTTTCTGCTGCCGGTGAATCTGTACGGTCCGCGCGACAACTTCAAGCCGGAGAGCTCGCATGTGATTCCGGCGCTGATTAAAAAATGCGTGGAAGCGAGGGACGCGAAAACCGGCTTTATCGAAGTGTGGGGCGATGGTTCCGCCACGCGCGAATTTCTGTATGTGGATGATGCCGCCGAAGGAATCCTGCTGGCATCTGAACACTACAACGAAAGCGAGCCGGTGAACCTGGGAAGCTGCCATGAAATTACGATTCGGGATCTCGTGACTCTGATCGCAGAGTTGACCTGTTTTCACGGAGAGATTCGCTGGGACACCTCTAAGCCCAACGGACAGCCGCGCCGCAAACTCGACACCTCCCGCGCCGAAAAGGCGTTTGGGTTCAAGTCCGCCACTCCCTTTCGCGATGGGTTGCAAAAAACCATCGAATGGTATGAAGAGAACAGGCAGTGAGGGCGCGGCCTGTGATCCCGATTGACGCAGAGAAGGATGTCATCATGAAAAAAGTCTACGTGGGCATGAGCGCGGATATTATTCATCCGGGTCACCTGAACATTCTGAAAGTGGCCGCCGGCTATGGCGAGGTCACAGTGGGAGTGCTCACCGATGAAGCCATTGCCAGTTACAAACGACTTCCCTATATGACGTTTGAGCAGCGGGCGGCCATCGTGGAGAGTCTGAAGGGTGTGAAGCAGGTTATTCCTCAAAAAACGCTCGACTATGTGCCCAACTTGCGTGCGCTGAAGCCCGATTATGTGGTTCACGGGGATGACTGGCGCGAAGGCGTTCAGCGCGAAACGCGGCAGCGGGTGATTGACGCCCTCGCCGAATGGGGCGGCGAACTGATTGAGCCGTCGTATACGCCGGGCATTTCTTCCACCCAGCTGAACAAGGCCATCCGCGAAGTGGGCGTAACACCCGATATACGCCGGCAGCGACTGCGTCGCCTGCTGAAAGCCAAGCCGATCGTGCGCGCCCTGGAGGCGCACAGCGGACTGAGCGGACTGATCGTGGAAAACTGTCGCGTCAAAAAAGGGAATCAAGCGGTTGAGTTCGACGCCATGTGGCTGAGCAGTTTGACCGATTCCACACTGAAGGGCAAACCCGACATCGAGTGCGTGGACCTGACTTCGCGGCTGCACACCGTGAACGACATTCTGGAGGTGACCACCAAGCCCATTATTTATGACGGCGATAGCGGCGGCCTTCAGGAGCACTTTGTGTTCATGGTGCGCACACTGGAGCGTCTGGGCATTTCCGCCGTAATTATCGAGGATAAGGTCGGGCTGAAGAAAAATTCACTGCTGGATGCGGGAAATAATCAGAAGCAGGATGAGATTGGCAGCATGGCGGAAAAAATACGCGCAGGCAAGGGCGCGCAGATTTCTGAAGAGTTTATGATCATCGCCCGCTGCGAAAGCCTGATCACCGGTGCTGGGATGGAGGATGCGCTGGCCCGCGCGCAGGCGTACATAGAAGCGGGGGCGGACGGCATCATGATCCACAGCAAGGCGACGACGCCTGATGAGCTGTTTGCGTTTTGCGGGGCATACGCCAAACTGCCGCTCCGCGTACCACTGGTGGCCGTGCCGAGTACCTATTCGGGTGTTTCGGAAGAGGCGCTGGCGGAGCACGGAGTCAACATTGTGATTTATGCCAATCATTTGCTGCGCAGCGCCTATCCGGCCATGCAGAAGACGGCGGAATCCATCCTGATGCACGGGCGCGCCCTGGAGGCGGATGCCCTCTGCATGCCGATTCGGGAAGTGCTTGGATTGATCTGATTATGATTTCCAACAAACGTTTTTTTCAGGCGCTTGAACAACACGGCGTGGATTTTTTTGCGGGCGTTCCTGATTCGCTGCTGAAGTCTTTTTGCGCCTATGCGTCCGCGCACCTGCCTGCCAACCGGCATGTGATTTCTGCGAATGAGGGTGGCGCCGCGGCGCTGGCTGCGGGGCATTATCTGGCTACGGGTCGGCCCGCCCTGGTGTATATGCAAAACTCGGGGCAGGGCAATGCGGTGAATCCTCTGCTGTCGCTGGCGGATCCGGATGTGTACGGCATTCCGATGCTGCTTCTGGTGGGATGGCGCGGCGAGCCGGGTGTGAACGATGAGCCGCAGCATGTCAAGCAGGGCAAGGTGACGCAGGCACTGTTTGAGGCGATGGGTATTCCATGCCGCATTCTCCCTGCCGACACCGAAGGGGCTCTGGATGGTCTCGCGGAAATGCTTCGCCGGACTCTGGAAGAAAAACGCCCGGTGGCTTTGTTGGTGCGCGCCGACAGTTTTGAGCCGTTCGTTCGTGAAAAGGAAGGCTGCCAATATACGCTGAAGCGCGAAGCGGCCATTGCCGCCATCCTGAATGAGTTGCCCGCTCATGCCGCCGTCGTGGCTACGACCGGCCATATTTCAAGAGAACTGTATGAATACCGGGATGCGCAGGCCGCCGGCCACGCGAGGGATTTTCTAACGGTCGGCTCCATGGGGCATGCCTCACAGATTGCGCTGGGCATTGCCCTGCGACAACCCGTCCGCCCGGTGGTGTGTCTGGATGGGGATGGTGCGGCCCTGATGCACCTGGGGGCGCTGGCCATCACTGGGACGTCCGGCGCGAAGAATTTCCGGCACATCCTGCTGAATAACGGAGTGCATGATTCGGTGGGCGCGCAAAAAACCGTTGGCTTTGACGTGCATTTTGTCCAGATGGCGCGTGCCTGCGGCTATCGCGATGCGGTATGTGTGGAGACCGCTGAATCTCTGCACCGGGAACTTCGGCGTCAGTTGGCGGAGGAGGGGCCTACCTTCCTGGAGATTCGTGTGGTGCCTGGTGCTCGAAAGGATTTGGGACGCCCCAAAACTCGACCGGAAGAAAACAAGGATGCCTTTATGGCATTCCTGAATGGCCCGATCAAACAGCAGGAAGGAACAGAAAAAACGTGACGCGGCAGCAAACACATTTCGGACGCGAGGGGGCCGGGCATTTCCTGGAACAATTCATTCAAAGGGCGCCCGGACGATTGTTCATCGTATGCCGCGAGCGCTCCTATCAGGCGTCCGGAGTGAAGGCTTTTCTGGAGGGGCGGCTTGGCGCCAATCCCGTTTTTTTCGGCGGCTTTTCCTCCAACCCCAAGGAAGAGGATGTGGAGAACGGGGTGCGCCTGTTTTGCGAAACGGGTGCGCAGGCCGTGATTGCGGTGGGCGGCGGAAGCGCGATGGATATGGCCAAGTTGATCAATTATTTCGGCAGCACGGGAACGCGGCTGGAGGATTACTTAACCGGTAAAATTCGCGCTGATGTTCCGTGTCGGCCTCTGCTGGCAATCCCGACCACGTCGGGCAGCGGCAGCGAGGCTACGCACTTTGCCGTGATTTACCGGGGGCGGACCAAATACTCGGTGGATGGACCTTCAATGGTGCCCGGCCATGTGTTGCTGGTGCCGGATTTCACCTATTCGCTGGATGCCTACCAGACCGCCTGTACGGGCATGGATGCCCTGGCGCAGGGCGTGGAGTCGCTTTGGGCGCGTGCGGCCACGGAGGAATCGCGCGGGTATGCTTTTGAGGCGGTGAACCTGGCGTTGCAGCATCTGTTGGGCGCGGTGGGTCAGCCGAATCCCGAAAACCGGGCGGGTATGATGCGCGCGTCGCATTTGGCCGGGCGCGCCATTCACCTTTCAAAGACCACCGCACCTCATGCCTTTTCTTACATTCTGACCTCCACCTTTGGGATCCCGCACGGGCATGCCGTAGGCTTGCTGCTACCGCATTTTGTGGGTTATCATTCCGAACACGGCATACGGGTGGAGGGCGTGACGGAGCCGCTGCTGCGCGATTTGCTGCGGCGGATCGGGCTCGTAAAACGGTTGGCGGCGGACCCGGAGACCCTTTATCGTTTATTAAAGGAAAATGTGAATCAGGAGCGCCTGGGGAACAACCCGGTGGCGGTGGGCGATGGGGTGATTCGGCAAATAGCGCTGACAGTGGGGACTCAAAACCGGTAACGCCGGATTTCATGTTTGCATCAGGGGATTTTCATGATCATAGACGAAATTAGTATTAAACGCTGGCTGTTTTCGATTACGGCCGTACTGGTGGTTGTTGTATTGTGTGTGAAAGCCATTTTATCCGCCTCCATCATGTATATTGCAGGCATCATTGTGGCACCACTCATTCTTTATTTTATCAACAATCCAAACAGTTTGCTGATTGCGATGTTTATGGCATACATCGGAAGGGTCAACGTGCCGGGCTTGTGGGCCAACATGTCACTGGCCAATGTATTTCAGTTCATGTTATTGGGTCTTCTGATTGCAGGAATGGTCATTGAAAAAAGGGCTAATAAGTTCAGGCGAAAGTTGTCGGATACGTTCCTGTTTCTTTTTCTCTGCAACATGGCCGTGATCATTTACGTTAGAGGATTCGGCGTTCAGTTTCTAGGGGGAGATCTAATCGGTGGCATGGATTACATCTACGTCACAGCGGCCGCAGGGATTTATTCCTTTGCCGGCAATTTGAAGCTGACCCAAAAACAAATTCTATTTCTGTTGTTTGGCAATATCGTTGCCGGCTTATTGCCCGCCTTGGTGCAGTTGGCTTTTATTCTTTCCGGGGGAAGATTCTATATATTGGCCTATTTTATTGAGTCCAGTCTTGGTTACGTAGCGGGTTCGATTTTTGATACAACGCGTGAAGGGATGACACGACTTGCAGGGTTGAAAGACGTGGCTTCCGCCTTGCTGCCTGTTGCTCTTGTTATTAAGTTCAAGCGGTTCAATTTATCCATCAAATCGGCGTTGATTTTTCTGTGCCTGCTCTCTGCGGCGCTGTCCGGATTTCGAAGCACATTAGTGCTTGTTATGGTGATTGTATCGGTTTGGTGTTTTGTCCAGACGCCACGACACAAAAAACCTATGTTGTTCTTGAGTGCCGCGCTTCTGGGGGGAGTGGTCTTTGCAATAGTTTTGTTTGCAAGCAAGCATCTTCCGCCATCGGTCCAGCGCGCGGTTTCCTGGGTGCCGGGAGTTGAAGTCTCTTATTTCGCGCAAAAAGATGCTCAGGCATCTACGGTATGGCGCCTTGAAATGTGGAAATACATGTTGGAAGACATTCCCAACTATTTACTGGTTGGCAAAGGGATTGCTTTCCCCGCGTCGCACCTTATCATGATGGATCCCTGGCAGGCGGCGAAACCATATTCCGCCTTTTTGGTTCACAATTACCACAACGGCCCCCTGCAGTTGCTGTTGGACTTTGGTGTTCCCGGATTCCTGTTTGCAGTACTGTTTATGTTTACCTCCTGTCGGGAGTTTGTCTGTATTGTAAAACAGGCACCCCGGGGGAGCATAAAGGCGCGATACCTCATGTTTTTAACGATTATGTATATTTGGTTATCCATTTCCTACTATCTGATCTTTGGGACGATTGGCACCAGTTTTGTATATCTTCTGCTGACGGGGGCATTAATGAGAGTCATTAGCCGAAGCTTTTCCGAAGCCGATACAGGCGATGAGCTGGATGGGGCGCACGGAAGTTTGGGATATTCTCCGAAAGGCGATGGAAGCGCATCCTTAAGGCAACCGACATATTGATGAACAGCATCCAACAAATTGTGGTGAACATGTTGACCGGTTGGGGTGCCGTGATTGTGCGGACTGGCCTGGCTCTTTTTCTGGTTCCCTTTCTTCTGGGGCATCTTGGAAAAGAAGGCTATGGCATCGTCGGCCTGATGACGGTGCTGATTGGTCTTCTGCAGATGGCGGATCTTGGGATGAGGCAGGCACTGGGACGTGAGCTGGCCGAACAGGCCGCCCGCAACGAAGAAGAGGCGTTTAACGAATTTTTTTCCACGGCGTTTTTCTTTTATCTGATTGTTGGGTTGGCGCTTGCTGTTCTTTGTGTGTTGCTGGCCCCGATGCTGGTCGGCTTTTTTCGGGTGGAGCCGGCCTTTCGCGAGACAGCCATAAAGGCTGTGCGGGTTTATGGCTCCATTTCATTTGTCATTGCCTTTCTGACGCCGATTCTCCATGCGGTCATAACAAGCCGCAACCGGTTTGACTGGATCAACAATATACAGATGTTGGTTGCCCTGCTGGGTGCCTTGCTTCTTTTTCTGGCGCTCTCATTGACACACTACGGACTGGGCGCCTGGGTGGTGGCGATGCTGGTCGATCAGTTGCTTGGGTTTGTTATGGCGTGGTGGATTGCAAAAAAAACATGTCCATGGATTCGCCTGAATCCGCGTCTGATGAGCGTGAATCGTTTACGTTCCATGTTCACGGTTGGGTGGCAGGTTTATGTGCTGCAGTGGACGGTGTTCGTGGCGGAGGAATCGGATCCCCTTGTAATCACTCGGTTTCATGGTCCTTCTGGGGTTGCGCTCTACAATACGGGAACCCGTTTGGCCGCCGTGGCGCGCACCCTGATGCTTACAATGGCCAGTCAAATGTATCCGCTGGCTACCCGACAGCATGTGGAGAAGAATATGGAAAAGCAGCAGCGGTTACTGCTGGATGGTACACGGCACACCATGCTGCTGGGCGGCTTGATCTCTGCGCTTATGTTTGTGTATGCGGAGCCGTTCTGCCGGGTATGGCTGCAGCAGGCATTGGGAGATGATTATCATGTCAGTGCGCAGATTGTCCGCCTTTGGGCGGTGACCAACTGGCTTGTCTGCACGGCCTGCATGCAGTGGCCGATTCTGCTGGGCATGCGCCGATTAAAGGAAATGCTCTGGATCAACGTGCCGACCGCGCTGCTCAACATCGGCCTTTCCATTTATTTTGCGGGTTTCACCTCTTGGCAGGTTTCCGGTGTGTTAGTGGGAACTGTAATTGCCAGTGTATTGCGACGCGGACTGATGATTGTGTACGGCGCGCGGATTTGTTGTGTTCCCGTGATGGATTACATCCGGCAGGCGCTGCTTTGTCCAACCGCGATCACGCTGGTGGTTTTGGTGCTGGGTTATGGCTTGCGGTGGCTGATTGATCCGGGCGGCTATGTGACGCTGCTGCTCTGCGGCATGTTGCTTGTTCCCGTTTGGGGTGCATTGGTTCTGCGGTTTGCCCTGAAAACCGGGGAACGGGAGTGGGTGGTGCATCGGTTGCGATTGGTCGTGTCGGCTTGAAAGAGGTGATATGCATAGAGTTGTAACGGCTGTGGGATACGGGTATTCGGGATCGGGGGCTATTGTTGATTTTTTGAAAGAGTTTTCCTCCTGTTATGTGGAAGAATGCACGGAGATCAGAATCTTTCAGGATCCTGACGGCATCTCGGATTTGGAATACAATCTAGTCGATAATCCAAACGGATTGAATTCCGGGTTTGCCATCAAACGTTTCAAAGCGCTGATGGATTGGCAATGCGCGGACTGGCCCAAAATCAAATGGGGCTATGATCGGCTAATAGGGCAGGAATTCCGGGAACTGGTGAAGGATTATCTGGAACGTCTTCTGGAAGGGCGTTGGCAGGGGGCTTGGCATCGGGATCATTATCCTCCTTATCACGGTCCGTTCTTAACCGCGTTAACAGCACGACTGGATCATTTATTCCGGGCGGTCGGGCGGTATCACTGGGCTTCGTGTGAGCAGTATCTGCCCATCAAGTCGCCGGAAGTATTTTACGCGGCCACGAAAGAATTCAGTGAGCGATTATGTTCGCTGGTGGCCAGGGGGAACCCGGCCCGGGATATCGTTTTTGATCAGCTGGTCCCTCCCACCAATATTCCGCGATACAGCCGCTATTTTCACGACTTGAAGGTGGTTGTTGTGGATCGGGATCCGCGGGATATCTACATTCTGAACAACGAAGAGTGGCACGCCATTTTCATCCCGACCAGCGATCCGGAAGCCTTTGTTCAGTGGTTTCTGGATCGGCGGTATTTTACCGGCCAACTTCGTGAGCAGGCAAATGTATGCGAGGTTGAGTTGGAGGAGATGATTTACCGATATGCAGAATTTTCAGCACGATTAATGAATTTTCTTGGGTACAGCCCGGAGGAGCACTGTAACCCCCGGCACTATTTCGATCCGGCCGTATCCGAAAAAAACACCAAAGCATGGCAACGGTACAGCGGGTATGAAAATGCCGTGGAATATATCCAAAAGCACCTTGCTCCGTTCTGTGAACGAAGCAGCCGTTTTTCATCGTAAAGCGGATAAACGTCCAGGACGGGACACATAACTATGAAGATATTGTGGCTATGCGGATTGCCCAGATGCATACAGCAGTCTGTTCCCCGCCTGCAGGGACCACCGTTTAATCCCAGTTGGTCATGGATTCTTGGCCATTTGCCTCCGCCATCCGGCGTGGAATTGCATTTGGCCTGTCCGCAAAAAAGAGCAGCGAGGTATGAGAGCCTGGAATATCACGGGGCCCATGTTCACATATTCCCATACATTCGCGGTTCGGTCTATATGTCGTATTGGAATTGGATGCCGGGGTTCCGTCGAATTTACCAGTCTGTTCAACCGGATTGGGTTCATGGTTGGGGCACAGAATCAGGCTATGGGGTCTCGGCTTTACGACTGACCAAAAAACGGAGCATTGTTTCAATTCAGGGATTGTTGTCGGATTATCGTCCATATATGAAAGAAACGCCGGGGCTTGCTATTAGCCGATGGATTGAGCGGCTGACACTGCGTAAGGCTCAACGGCTTCTGGCGGAAAGCCGCTATTCAGCGGATTCTGCGGGGACATATACAAACGGCACCATGCGGCAGGTCAAACACCCCCTGCGTGAAGAATTTCGTACGGCTTCTCCTGCAAAGGGCGAGAACAGGCGCCTGTTATATATTGGCACATTGGACAGGCGCAAAGGCGCCGAAGACGCCGTACGCGGCTTTCTGGCATCGGAGCTGCATGATTGGGAACTGATTTTCATTGGGACAGGCGAGGATCGCGTATTGAAGCGGTTGCGTGACGTTGTGGATAGTTCCTGGGCGGCACAGCGCGTACGGTTCGAGGGGGAGTGTGATGTGCGGCGAATGATCGACATTATGAAAAGTTCTTCTGTTTTCTTTCTGCCGAGTTACATGGATACGGGCCCCACAGCGTTGAAAGAGGCGCTGGCTATGGGCTTATGGCCCCTGTGTTATGATAATACGGGCCCGCGGGAATTGATTCGGGAGTATGGCTGCGGAACGTTGGTTCAAACAGGGAATATTGCAGCTTTGGGAGAGGCGCTCCGGCACTTGAACGACACACGTCCATGGAAAAATGATGAGCGCCGAAAAGAAGGGGTTGATGCGATCCGGAGAGATTTGTCCTGTACATCCGTGTGGGACGCCTTGGTGGCCTGTTATGATGAGTCAGCCTGGTAATGGGTCCGGTGAAAAGGATTTTGCTATGCAAAAAATTATACGCTTTATCCGCAAATATGAGTGTCCGATTCCGTTTTTTATTGGGAAGGTGATTGTGTGTACCCGGTTGGCGACGTGGTGGGGAACGGCCAGAGCCAAGGTGCTGTTGAGAGCCCTAGGGTGTCGTTATGGCCGCCATTTGTGCGTGGACGGCAATCTCTGGATATGGGTGGAAAAAAGAGGCGCCATTCAATTAGGCGATGGCGTTCGGATCAATGCCCGTCGGGCATCGAACTGGGTGGGAATGACCACCCCTGCCATTTTTGAATGCCGTGGCAACGGATGCATAACTATTGGGAACCACAGCGGGTTATCGGGTGCCGTTTTATCCTCCCGTTCCGGTATCACATTGGGGGCGCATGTCAATGTCGGCGGGAATGTCCGCATTTACGATCATGACTATCACTCGTTAAATCATGAAGAGCGGAGAAGCAGAGAGACGGATCAAGCTAACATAAAGTCTCGTCCGATAATTATTGGGAATGACGTGTTTATTGGTGTGAATTCAATCATTTTAAAAGGCGTGATCATTGGAGATCGGGCGGTTATTGGCGCCGGATCGGTAGTTCGGTGCGATGTGCCGTCCGACGGGCTGTGGGCGGGGAACCCGGCCGTCAAAATACGATAGAACCCCGGTTTTTCACGAGTATGGTTCATAATATGAAGAGGGAGTCTTTACCTGCAAATGCTGTACGTTGTCCGCTGTGTTTTTCCGGGACCGTCAGGCCCTGGAGGAGGAAAGTGGTTGGCAGCGATACCTACGCGATAGATCGTTGTGCGGCCTGTCGATTTGCCTTTGTAAATCCAAAACCGAGCTGGGATTTTCTGGAGGCGTATTATGATTCAAAAAAAGAGCTTCCACTTACGGATGAGCAGGCGGCGCAGCGTCTGCTTGAGTTGCAAGAGCAGGAGCGGAAATATCCCAATTCCAGCCCGGATGCCATACGCATGGTTGAAACACTGAAAAAACTGATTGGCGCACAGAATGGCGTCCCATCGCTGCTGGATGTAGGGTGCGGCTATGGTTTCTATTCGCAAGCCGCAATAAATGCAGGGTTCACGGTTTCGGCTTTGGAACTGGGTTCGGATTCCAGAAAAATAACAAAATTAATGACCGGGCTGGATGCTCATGCCTGTTCGTTTGAGGCGTTTGAAGTTTCCGCCGGGGCGTATGATGCCCTGGTGATGAGCCATGTGCTTGAACACGCCCTTGATATTCATGCGTGGATTGAAAAGGCTCATCTGCTTTTGAGCGCCGGCGGCTTGCTGGCCGTGGCTGTTCCAAATTTTGGAAGTCTTTTTCGCCGGATAAAGCAGGAGCGCGAAGCCTTCATATGCCCGCCCGAGCATGTGAACTATTTCAGTCCTTCCAATCTGGCCTTTCTTCTAGAGCAACACGGTTTCCGCATTCGGGAGGTGTACTGGACATCCCGTCAGCCTGGGCGTCACCGTCTTCGGCCCCTGGTCTTTAACCTGCTGGATGCAGGACATCTCGGGATGATGTTCACCCTCTTTGCCGCGAAAAGAGGTGGGGGAAAGCGGATGGAGAATTTATGAAGAAAAAATGGTATACATGCACCCCCATTGCCTTTAAGGGGGATGATACGTTTTTCTGTAGGGACAGCGGCTTGCTGTGTCGGGGGCTTCAGGAGATGGGATTTGAGAGTCGGGCGATTATGCCTTATTCCGAGCAGTCCGGTGACAGGGATGATGTGCTGCGAACAGAATATCGAAATCTGTTTGACGCGCAGTGGTGGTGCGGGCTTGGGCTGGAAGGAGTCTTGTTGTATTCCTGGGCGGCTCCAAAATACACAGGCATAGCACGGGCAATAAAAGCGGCCGGTCTGAAACTGTTCGTCAATCTGGACAATGGCGGCATCCTCTCTCCATATAGCGGTATCATTAATTATACCCGCGATCAGTATGAACGAATCGCTCACCACCATACGCGATCCCGTGCAGTCTTGCAGGCGGCGCTTAAGACCGGGGTGCGGCTGTTGTGTCTGGGCCTGATTGATTATCCGAGGGTGATGCACATTGCCCTTTCGGATGTCGCCGGGGCGGTATCTCCGATTGCCGCCACCCGGATACAAAACTACTGCAGACATCTTGGCTGTTGGGGGGCGGCTGGAAAAGTATGCATGATACCTCACCCGATTCCCCCGTATACAACGTATCAGGGAGAAGCAAAACGATTGGAAGTTTTGTGTGTTGGACGGTGGGCGGATACCCTGGATAAGAATACGCCTTTGCTGGTTGCTGTGATTGCGGAGATGGCCGCCCGCGGAATGAAGATTCCCGTGAATATATACGGAAACGGTTTTGAACCGTGGATGGATACGCTTCGGGGTTGCTGTTCGGATTCGTTGGACTTTGTGCGGATCAGGGGGGGCGTTCCTCATGATGTGCTTACTCAGGCCATGAGATCGGTTAAGATCAGCCTTTGTGTTTCACGCTCCGAGTCGTTCAACCTGGCATCCGCTGAAGCGCTGTGTTGCGGGTGCTCCATTGTGGGGCCTGCGCGCGCTTCAACTCCGTCGTTTCCGTATTTTGTCTCGCAAAACAGCGGGACATTGGCACGAACCTATACGGCAACCGGTTTTGTTGATGCGATCGAAGAAGAAGTGCGCCTGTGGAAATGCGGAGAGCGAAGCGCGGATACCATCAGTGCGCATTGGACCGGACAGTTGCATGTCGGTCGTGTGTTATCAAACATATTAAGCCACTTGAAATGACTCATTCTTAATGAAAATCAGTGTTGTAACCCCCTCCTTTAACAGCTTGGTGTATTTGCCGCGTTGTTGTGCTTCGGTGCGTGATCAGGCAGTCCCCGGTTTGGAGGTGGAGCATTTCGTGGCAGATGGGGGATCAACCGATGGCACAGCCGAATGGCTTGCGGAACGGAGCGGGAAACTGTCGTGTCAAGGGTACACTTTCCGCTGGATGAGTGAACCGGATCGGGGAATGTATGATGCGGTTAACAAGGGATTTCTTCGTACGAGCGGCGATATATGCGCCTATCTGAATTGCGACGAGCAGTACACCGCCGGAGCGCTTGCCAACGTGGTGGACTATTTTGAGCGGAATCCCAAAACGGACATCCTGTTTGGCGACGTGGTGGTGGTGGATAGGCGGGGAGACTATATTTGCAGCCGGCAGGTTTTGAAGCCGACCTACCTCCATACTCGCATATGCCAGCTAAACACGTTTACGGCCGCCATGTTCTTTCGAAGAGCGCTTTTTTTGAATCCAAACGGACCGTTTAATCCGCGCTGGAAAACGGTGGGCGATACCGTGTGGGTGTTAAGGCGTTTGCAGCAGCGGGCGGTCATGGATGTATTGCGTGAGTATTTGGCGGTTTTTACAGACACGGGGGAGAATCTGGCCATGAATGTGCGGGCGTTGCGCGAGCAGGATCGTTTGCGTCGCCTGCCTTCCTGTTGGATACGGCGGGCCACGCCGCTCATTCTTTGCCTGTACCGCATGAGGCGGTTGTTGGGGGGGCTGTATCAAGTGCCCCCATTCCGTTATGATGTGTACGTTCCCGATTCGCCAAATAATCGCATAGAAAAGCAGGTGGACCACCCCACACCGTATTGGATGAGTCGCATGTCGTGGCGGCGATAGAAATTCGTGAAGATCATTCAGGTTTATAACCGTCACCGATCGGGAGGGGGAAGCGATTCCGTGGCGAAAAAAACAACCGAGCTGCTTCGGGGGGCGGGGCACGATGTGGTGGAATTCGTCCGCGACAGCGCGGTGCTTTCCGGGCTCGCCGGGGAATGCCGGGCAGCGGCGGGCAGCTTCTATCCGGTCAAAACGCTTTATGAATTCGAGGCACTGTGCCGTCGTGTCGAACCGGACGTGGTTCACGCCCATGAAGTCTATCCCCTGATCTCACCCTGGATTTTCAAGAAAGCCCGCCGAACCGGGGCCGCGACGTTTTTAACCTGCCATGATTATCGGCTATCCTGCCCGGCGTTGTTTCATTTTCGTGATGGCGGGGTTTGCTTCGATTGCGACGCCGGGGGTGCTTGGTCCTGTGTGAAAAACACATGCTGCGGCACGCTCGCTAAAAGCGTGGTCTATGCCGCACGGAATACCTGGGCGTCCGCGTGGCGTCTCTATTCGTATGTGGATCGTTTTCTTGTTCCTTCCGCTTTTGCGCAAAGCACCCTGATTCAACATGCGCGCTTGAATGAGGCGGATATCCGGGTGCTCCCCAATCCGGTCGCATGTCCCTCGGAGGATGTTCCCTTCGAGGATGGCGATTATGTGGCTTATGTGGGGCGTGTTTCGCAGGAGAAGGGGGTGGACACACTGATCAGCGCCATGGAGGGACTGACCTTCCCTTTGCATGCGGCCGGTTCTGTTCCATTCCCCATGATTCCGAAAGGGGATGCCTCGTTTGTTCATTGGCGGGGGGTGCTGAAAGATGGCGAACTGGATGCTTTTTATCGCAAGGCGCGTTTGGTGGTGCTTCCGAGCCTGTGTCACGAGTCGTTTGGTTTGGCAGCCTGTGAGGCGTTGGCTCGAAACACGCCGGTTATTGTATCTGATCGCGGGGCTCTGCGGGAGACTGTGGGCGAAGGGGGAGCGTTTTTTCGCGCGGGGGATGCCGGGGATCTGAGGGCATGCATCACCGGGCTGTGGAATGACGCGTCGGCGCGTCGCGGAATGGCAGAACGAGGGAGAAGGCATGTTGAGCAATATTCCACAGAGAATTACACGGCGGGCCTGATTTCAAGCTATGAACAGGTGGTGCGGGAGAAGCAAAACCGATCCGGACGGGATCGATGATGCGAAATGGCTGTTTGATTAACGCGGAGGAAACAATGACGAAGTCACTGGTTACGGGGGCGGCAGGATTCATCGGGTCGCATGTGGTGGATGCGCTGATCGGAATGGGGCATGACGTGATTGCCATGGACGATCTTTCCGGAGGATTTCGGGAGAACGTGAATCCGAAGGCCCTGTTTATCGAGGGAAGCGTAACGGATCACGCCTTGGTGGACCGACTGTTTGCAGAGCACCGCCCCGATTATGTCTATCATCTGGCGGCTTATGCCGCCGAGGGGCTCAGCCATTTCATCAAGCGGTTCAATTACACCAATAACCTGATCGGAAGCGTGAATCTGATCAATGCCTCGATTAATGCCGGGTGTGTGAAATGTTTTGTGTTTACATCCTCCATCGCGGTGTATGGCGCGGGTCAGGTGCCCATGAGTGAGGAGATGGTTCCCATGCCGGAAGACCCGTATGGCATTTCAAAATATGCGGTGGAATTGGACCTGAAAGAGGCGCATGAAATGTTCGGGCTGAACCATGTGATCTTTCGTCCGCACAATGTGTATGGCGAGCGGCAGAACATCGGCGATCCGTATCGCAACGTGATCGGAATTTTCATGAATCAGATTCTGCAGGGCAAGCCGTTGACCGTGTTCGGCGACGGCCTGCAGACGCGGGCGTTCAGTCATATTGACGATGTGGCGCCAATCATTGCGCGCTGCGTGGAGCGGGAGTCCGCATACAATCAGATCTACAACATTGGCGCGGACAAGCCCTACTCCGTTCTGGAGCTGGCCCAAACCGTGCAAAGGGGCATGCAGGCCGATACGGGTATCCGACACCTGGAGGCGCGCAATGAAGTGGTGCACGCCTTTTCCTCGCATGCGAAAATTCAGGCCGCCTTCCCCGATTTGGTACGCAACATCCCGCTGGACGAGGGGCTGATCCGCATGGCGGAATGGGTCAGGCAGGCCGGCGCGCGCCAGGGCAAGCCGTTTAGGAACATTGAAGTACCGAAGAACATGCCCGCCAGTTGGGCGGCGTTTACTGTTTAGGATCATGAATGAGCATGGATGAAGAAACGGTTCCGTTTTTTTCTTTGGCATAACACATTGGAGGCAACGACTCGGATATGGATAAGCTCAGAATAGCAATTGCAGGAATTCGAGGTTTGCCCTCGACCTATAGCGGGTATGAAACCTTTATTGAAGAGCTGGCTCCCCGTCTGGCGGAGCGCGGGCACGAGGTGACCGTTTATTGCCGAAAGGCACTTTTCACCGAGAGGGCTCCTTCCTACAAGGGTATGAAGATGATTTATCTGCCCAGTATCGAGCACAAAATGTTCAGTACGCTTTCCCATTCATTGCTTTCTATAGGCCACGCATCATTTACGCGTGATTTCGACATTCTGCTTGTGGTGAATGCGGCGAATGGGATGTTTGGATTTATCCCCAGAATGATGGGATTGAAATCGGTTATTAATGTGGATGGGATGGAGTGGTTGCGTCCCAAGTGGAATGCTTTGGGTAAGTTTGTTTTCAAAAACTCGGCACGCCTAGGAACCTGGTTTTACAACGAGGTGGTTACGGATGCGGATGAGATGCACCGCCTCTACGCCAGAGAGTTTGGGATTGACTCCACCTACATTGCCTATGGAGCCAACATTGAGACATCCGCGGATCCGTCTGTCATTTCGAAATATGGGTTAAAAAGCGGCGAATACTACCTGATCGCCAGTCGTTTGGTTCCAGACAATAATGCCGATCTTATTGTTGACGCCTTTGTTAAGTCGGGCTCGCCAAAAATACTGGCCATAGCCGGCGGGGCGGATTATAAGGGGAACACCGTAGAGAGCGTGTTCCTCAACAAGTTAAAAGCGTTGGGCAATGAGCGTGTACGTTTTCTCGGTCATGTGAACTCAAAGGAAGATGTTAAGGAGTTGCACTGTCACTGCTTTGCCTATCTCCATGGCCATCAATTTGGGGGGATTAACCCGTCTTTACTTAAAGCGCTTGGTTATGGGAATCTGATCTGCGCACTGAACACCCCGTTCAATGCCGAGGTGTTGGATCGGGGGACGTATGGGATACTTTTTGAGAGAAATCCCGAGAGCCTTTGCGGCATTCTCCAGCGCATTGAAACAAATACAGAAGAGGCGGAAAACTTCCGCCGGAATGCGCCGAATCAAATACGGAAACGTTTTACATGGGACCATATCACAGATCAGTATGAGCTGCTTTTTGAATCAGTGATTTCCGGACAAGGGAAGAAGTTCGAGCCGCCCTCAAATGATGAGCCGAAAGAAGGGCAGGGCAACGCCTGTTTGAAGGTTCAGAAAAAAGATGAAAACACGTTCGTTGATCACGTTGACTCAGCAGCCCGGCTATCGGTCCCGTTTATACGCCTGATGGGTGTATCCATTAATGCTCTGACGGTCATGGAGCTGCATGAGGTTATTAAACAGTGCATCATCAGGCGTCGCAAAGCCATTGTGGCCAACGTCAATATTCATGCCATGAATATTGCGTTTGAGAAAAAATGGTTCCTGGATTTTATCAATTCCTCACAACTTGTTTTCTGTGATGGTTACGGGGTTCAGGTTGCTGCCCGAATCATGGGTCTCCGACTGCCTGAAAAAATAACATATGCCGATTGGTTCCCTGTGTTCTGCGAGTTTTGTGCTGCGAACGGATTTTCAGTATATTTTTTAGGTGGTGAACCCGGAGTTGCCGAGTTGGCCAGGGAGCGACTGACCGAAAAAATTCCAACATTGATCATCTCCGGCTGCCGCCACGGATATTATTACAAGGAACGGGATTCAAAAGAAAACAGGGACGTTATAGCCGACATCAATCGATGTGCGCCAGACGTGCTGCTGACATCGTTTGGCATGCCGCTGCAGGAGCATTGGCTGATGGAAAACTGGCATGATTTGAATGTTCGAATCGCGCTGACAGGCGGGGGCTGCCTGGACTACATGTCCGGCAAGAAGAAGCGCCCCCCCCGATGGATGACCGATCACGGTTTCGAGTGGCTGGGACGCCTGTGCTTCGAGCCTCGTCGCCTTTGGAAGAGATATTTAATCGGCAATCCATTGTTTTTCTTTCGTTTGTTCCGCTGGATGGGTAGTAAGAATACGCACGCGTAGCTGGGTTGCGAACTTGATGTGCGGTACACATGCGGATGACGTGGGCCTACGGAGCTGGAGTCGGATTATGTTGATTAGTCGCGTACCGAAATGGAGCGTTGCCCTCTGTTGGGGGGTACTGTTTCTTTTATCCAATTCTCTCCACGCATCCGGACAGCACGACATCCCGAATCCAACCAATCGCTTAACCCTTCTTTTGAATCCATATTCGGGCGTGCAGTGGGACCGATGGAAACAGCACAAGGCCAATTTTCATACCCACACAACGATGAGCGATGGTTTATACACCCCGGCAGGCGCGATCGATCTGTATAAAGTCGGCGGGTACGATATTCTCGCACTCACGGATCATGACTATTTTCTGTATGAACGTTGCACTTGGCCCTGGACGGATTATGGGCGGGATCCTGATGATGTTGACATGCTGGCCATTCAGGGCATGGAGCTATCCTATCATCATCACATGCTGAGCCTTTTTTCCGGGTTCAAGCCGCCAAACTACACCTTGCCGGAGGCACTGGCGGGAATCGATGAAAACAAGGGCTTGGCGGTGATGTGTCATCCCTCGTTGCACTGGCCGTCCATGTTTATGGTCTCCGGTCTCCAAACACCACTGACCACATCACTCCAGACCGTGACACGCGGCGATTTTACGGTGGAGACCTGGTTTAAAACAGAAAAACAGGGGCGGAACATACTGCTTGGAAATTACAGCACCCCCACCAAGGCGGCACTGAATCTGGAGCTGCACACTGGAAATCAAATCCGGGTTTTTTTCCAGCCACCATCGAGACAAGGTGCCGCAAGCCAAATACTGGTCTCGGCCGATGGCGGATTGGGAATCAACACGCGGGACGGCCAGTGGCATCATATCGCAGCCACGCGGAATGAGGATGCCCTGTCGCTCTACCTGGATGGCCGGCTGGCGGGGCAGATGGGTGGCGTCAGATCCGTGTTTGATATGGAAGGCGAATACCTGTTTGTCGGACGTGATCAGCGCACAGGTGCCACGCTGTTCGACGGATCGTTGGATAATACCCGTATATGGGGGAGAGGCCTCGCTTCCAATGAGATTTATGCCGTGGCTACGGGCATGATGCCGGGCGATTCCGGGGGACCGAGCCGGGATGACTTGCTGCTCGAATATCTCTATGAAACCAGCGGCGGATTCTCTGTGGATACAGAGGGCTGTATCATCGGCTTGGTGGATGATACCGCCAGTCATGACGCAGGTCCTTTTCACGCGGTTTTTACCCTGCCGCAGGGAGGGCGCTATGTGATTGATTCTCCGCCGCCGTTTATCGAGGCGGGCGGTACCGGGCATGCCGTCTATTTATCCACATCGGTATTGCCCGAGCACGTTCTGCCCGAGGCTGTCGGCTTCTATAAGAATTTATTCGCAGAGCACACCCACTTGGCCGGCATGGAAGTATTCAATGGCAATACCACATCCGCCCCGTTCCAGACGCTGGATATGGAGCTGTGGGATGAACTTCTCAAGGCGTATATGCCACGCCGTCCCGTCTGGGGTTGGGCCGTGGATGACATGCATGCCATCTGGCACTTCGGAAAGGGGTGGATGGTGATTCCGGCGGCTCATCGGACGGAAGGCCGCGTACGATCCGCCCTGGAGCAGGGGGCCTATTATTTTTGTACGACGCATGAATATGGCGGTACCGGGCCGGATATCCATAAGGTTCCCCGCATCAACCGCATTGTTCACGATGAAGAGGAGGGAACCCTCGCCATCGAGGCGGAGGTGAACGGGAACCCATTGCCGGATGCGGCCTGTCGGTGGATTGCCGATGGACAGGAAGTCTATCGGGGGGCCCAAATCCCGTATCGTGTCGTGGATGGAATCGGCAGCTATCTCCGTGCCGAGCTCACAGGAGATGGGGGGAAAACGTTCACCAATCCCTTTGGCTTTGCGCGGAAAGACTCCGCGCCATCCCCCTTGATGGCGGCTGTGAATGGTCCGGTTCTTCAGATGTCCGGGGACTTGGAAGGCAGTAATTCCTGGAAGGTGGCTGGCTATTCCATATACCGCAGTTCCGATGGGATCGAATACGAGAAGGTCGGTCTGATTCCAGCCGCTGCGGAGGTTTGGGAGGATGACTCGCTTCCGGCGGACGGGGAATACACATACGCCGTCACGCCCGTCTATGAAGGCGATCCATTGATCCACTCCATAGTACGCATCCCATGCCGCGGAATTGCGTATCGGGATTCCACAGGCGAGGGGCTTCCGGATTATTGGAAGACTCGGTACGGGTTGGACGTTCAGCGCACGGAGGGCGACGACGGTGCGTACGGAGATCCGGACGGAGATGGGGTGAACAACATACAGGAGTATATTGCCGGGTCAAATCCGCAGGATCCCGACAGCTTGCTGGAGCTCACCGCCCTTCATTCCGGCGTTCTTGAGTCGTTCTATCTATGCGTTTTTTCCCCTGTCAGATCTGGACGCCGATATGTTCTTCAGCAGTACAGCACTGCAACAGATGGCGGCTGGAAAGATGTAATAGACTGGAATATTCCGCTTGGTGATGCTGAAGAGGACCGTGGCAATGTGGAGATTCCGGATTGCAATGACCCCCCTGTATACTATCGCTTGAAGGTTCTGTTGCCCTGACGCGCGTCACCTTCATTTCAATCAACCCCCGTGATTCCTTCGAAGTATTATTCTATTGTTACGCCGTCGCGCAACATGCGCACATTCCTCTCCCGGTGCACTCGCTCTGTAGGGGATCAGGGCATGGCGTCGCGCAGTCTGGAGCACATCGTCGCAGATGGCGCGTCACGCGATGGCACGGTGAAATGGCTTGAGTCGCAGGCGGGATTGACTTGGTTCAGCGAGCCGGATTCCGGCATGTATGATGCGTTGAACAAGGGGTTCGCCCGCGCCACGGGGGACGTTTTAGCGTGGCTGAATGCGGATGAACAGTATCTGCCGGGGGCGCTGGAAAAAGTACGCGCGGCGTTTGAGCGGCATCC
>CAZISY010000007.1:1771-20974 GCA_964542025.1 uncultured Verrucomicrobiota bacterium | reverse complement strand
CTGGCGAAGACAGCGCTAAGAGTTACTACGAAACACGAACAAGCAGAGATAGGTCCACAGATTACACAGATTTTGCAGATGGGGAAATATCCCTTCCTGATTTCATGAGTTCCCCATTGGTGTCTGTTTTGTGGATGAAGCGTGTTTCGTAGTTAAAAAGTTCTGAGATTCGCGGCCCACCTGTTTTTCATGATCCACCACAGCACGCGCGGCAGGTTTTTTTTCATCATGGGGACGGCGGTACACATCATCCAGCAGCGATTTTGGCAGGCGGCCACGGCCCTGCGGGCTTTTTCGGCGCGCTCGGAGCGCATGATGGTTTCGAAGGATTCTTCATTGAGATTGCCCATGCTGATTTTTTTCGCCATCCCGTGACAGGGCATCACGTCCCCGGCGGGATCGATGAAGCAGAATTCATCCGCGGCAGCGCAGGAGAGAGGTCGGGTTTCCTGCAGGACATGAAGAAGCAGGCCGTAACTCAGGTAGGCGCGAAACCAGTCTTTGATGCGAAGCTTAAAAGACGAGCGTTTGGAATGCAGCAGGGCGGAAATGTACGTTCGGAATTCGGCGGCCCAGGCGGGTTGATCGGCGATGGTGTTGTCCTCTTTATGGAAGTAGAAGGAATTGTGAGGGACAGTGACCGACATTTCGATACCGAGTTGCACGGCGAGGCGGTAGAGCGGCATCAGGTCGTGCAGATTCTTTTCGCCGAGGGTCAGCGAGATGCCGACATTGGCGACGCCGAGGCGGCACAGCTCCTGAATCGAACGCATGGCCAGGTCGTAGGCGCCGGGGACGCCCCGCATTTCGTCGTGAACGGCGTCAAGACCATCCAGGCTGATGCGAAAAATAGTGTCGGGATGCTGCGTGGCGATTTCCGCGAGTTTGTCGGGGTTGAATCCATTGCTGATAATTTCCACGCAGCGACCCTTGGCGCGGAGCACGCGCACAAGTTCGGGCAGATCGGCGCGCAGAGTGGGTTCGCCGCCGGAGAGCGTGATCTTGCGAAAGGCGTGATCGGGAAGCCGGCGGGCCAGGAGTTCGGAGGTGATTTCAGCGGATGGCAGAGAGGGATGCTGCCAGATGCCGCACATGGTGCATCGGGCATTGCAGCGGTAGGTGACAAACAGGGTCAGGTCCATCGTTCTCCTCAATCGGTGTCCATGGGCGAAATCTGCGGACGGGAGAAATTCCTAACCTGTTCGACGACCTCCTGTAAAGCAATCGATGCCATGCAATCGCGTAATTCATACATGCCGGGGCGTAGACAGGCGGAGCGGGGCGGTTCGATGGCAGGCGTGATGCAGGGTTGGCAGGGCAGCTTTCCGTGGACGCAGGCGATGCGGTCGGGCGAGGTCAGTGCGCCGGTGAGCTGGACATTGCTGGGACCGTACAGGGCCACTGCGGGGATGCCCAGGGCGGCGGCCATGTGCATAGGGGCGGAGTCGAGCGTGACGATCCCCTTCGCGGACGAAAGGATGGATATGAAAGCCGTCAGGGGAAGCTCCGGGAGCAGGTGTACATTTTTCGGAAGGCGTGATTTTTCGAGCAGAAGATTGAGGGAACCACATTGCGGGTCGCGGGAGAAGACGACGGCGTCGTGTTCTGCCGAGAGTATTCCGGCCAGTCGCAGCCATTGTGCGTCATCCCAGAGGCGTCCGGGCCATTTGGCGCCGGGGGTGATCAGGACGAATGTTTTTTCGCGAAGTCCGCTATTTTTCAGGATGCCGGCGGCCTCGTGTTGCCAAGTTTGCGGGATGGCAAGGTGCGGATGATAACGGCTGTTTTTTTGCAGGAAGGCATAGCCATGCCCGGCTTCATCGGGATAAAACGGCATCAGCGCGCGGCTCATCAGGTGATGAACGTTCGGCTGGTAATTCATGACCTGCCCGGTGTATGCGGTGCATTGAAATTCCGGGCCGCAGTATCCCAGGCGGTGTTGTGACCGAAGCCACCGGACGGCGAAACGTCCGGTACGCGCCGGAGAGAGGGCGACGCAGCCGTCGTATGCCATTCGGTGCGCGAGAAGATGGAGGGCCAGCCTGGCAATGCGCGGGGCGGTCGCGGGGGACGGCAGCGTGATGACCTCATCATATGCGGGACCGAGCGGCAGGAGCGGAAGGACCTGCCTTCGAACCGCCCAGGCAATACGGATTCCGTGTTC
Source organism: uncultured Verrucomicrobiota bacterium (assembly GCA_964542025.1). Taxonomy (GTDB): domain Bacteria; phylum Verrucomicrobiota; class Kiritimatiellia; order RZYC01; family RZYC01; genus JAQVYB01. Next base: position 18,810 of record CAZISY010000007.1, on the reverse strand, counting down.
CCGTGCGAAACGGGACACGACATGTTGCGAGAGAATCCAGTCGCCGATGCGTCCGGGCTCTATGAAAAGCCAAATCACGGCAAGACGATGGTTTATTGGTGTGTGAAATTCAAGCAGGTTTTTCAGGTGCTAAAGCGGGCGTAAGTGAAGGGTGGAAGATGGAAAGGCACCAATGAGGTGCAGAGGAACGTTTATGTACAACCTTGTTGTCGTTATGCCGGTTTACAATGAAGAGGAGTGTATTGCCGCCGTGGTTAGGGAGTGGATGGCCGAGTTGAATTTGCTTAAGATTGACTATCAGGTCGTGGTGCTTAACGACGGGTCAAAAGATCGATCAGAGGAGGTTTTGTCATTTTTTTCAGGTGATCCGCACATTCAAATTATCAACAAACCAAACACCGGACATGGGCCCACGATTCTGCAGGGTTATCGCATGGCCAGTGAAGAGGCGGAGTGGGTTTTTCAGTGCGATAGCGATGGAGAAATGCCTGCCGTGGCATTCCCGTCGCTTTGGGAAAAACGGGAGCAATATGACGCGCTGTTTGGATATCGGCAGCATCGCGCGCAATCAAAAGGGCGTGCGCTTATCAGTGCCGTCTCGCGGATTGCGGTGCATATCCTGTTTGGCCGTGGTGTGGTCGATGTCAACACGCCTTATCGGTTGATGCGAGGCGCGTTGCTTAGAAAAATTCTTCCCGATATTCAGGCGGACACGTTTGCCCCGAACATTATCCTTACGGGAGAATTGATTCGTCGAAAGGTCCGAGTCCTTGAAGTGCCGGTTTCCACAAAGCCGCGCCTTACGGGACGATGCTCAATCATCAAATGGAGCCTGTTTCGAGCCGCTGCACGTTCGTTTTATCAAACTATCCGTTATTTCGTCCGACACCCCGTCCGCGTGGTATGATTTCGAGATGGGGTGTTGATACGTTTGGCTGGAAAACCCTACTCGCGTGCCGTGGTCTTGGGTATGCTTACATGCGAAATGCAGATACTGCTATGAAGAATTTTAGTTTATTCTTGTTTTTTGCCGCGACCTGTTTGTTGGTGGCTTCCCCATCGGCTTGGTGCGCAGTATATTACGTCGCGACCAACGGCTCGAACGGCGCCAACGGGCTTTCTACGGGAACCGCGTGGCGGACAATCGGATATGCCGTTAACCGGGTCAATGCCGGGGATACGGTGTATGTTCGTGGCGGAGAGTACCGGGAGTTCGTGGATTGCACCAATACACGTGGTCGGGCCGACGCCTGGATTACCGTGCAGGCGTACAGCAATGAAATTCCGGTGGTGAAGGGGTCGGACGTCGTTACCGGATGGGTACAGGTCAGCAGTGCAATCTGGAAGAAGCCCAACTGGGCGCTCAATCCGCAGCAGGTTTTTGTCAACGGGAACCTTTTGCAGCAGATTGGTTGGGCGAATGATTATGTGTCCACGAATGCGTTCTCCTGTGACATGGCGGATTATATTTGCATCCCGTATGGTCATTGCTGTACGGAAATCAACCAGCGCAATAATCCCCACATCTCGATCAATGGCATAGAAGAGCTGGTCCCCTACAGCTTTTTTTATGATGAATACTCCAACGTGCTGTATATAAAGTTGAATCCGGGAGAGGACCCGGCCCAGAAAGTTGTTGAGGCGAGTACCAGGTATGGATTGTTCTACATGAGAACGAGTGTGAAATTCATACGGCTGTCCGGCCTTCATTTCCGGCATAATAATTCGTTCACGACCACGCTGTTTGGGTGGCCGGGTGTATCGCTGGGGGATTCCTGCTCGCTGGAAGATGTTGATGTTCAGTGGTGTGATGCTTATGGCGTCTCGTTTTGCAGCAATTCAAAGGTTCTTCGATCCAATGTGAGCAACAACGGGATGGACGGGCTTCGTGCAGCCAATGTGGCTAACGTGACCATCTCCTCGTGTAGAATCACCTATAATAATTACAGGAATGTCACGGGGAATTATGTTGCGGGCATCAAATTTCATCCTGATTCCGGGGGAATTGTGGAAACCAGTGAAATCGCATGGAATCGTTCCATTGGTGTGTGGTTCGACCAGTGTGATACGGGGGCGGGAATTATTATTCGCAACAATCGAATTCATCACAATCGACTGGTTCCCCCATGCCCACAAGTTGTCGAATGGGGAGCTCCCGGAATTTTCATCGAAAAAAGCGTGAATGCAGATGTACACGACAACCTAATCTTCGGTAACGCCATATCGGGCATAGAGTTTTCCGGGTCATCGTATTGTAAAATCTACAACAATACCATTGCGGCGACTTACCGCCCGCGTGGAATATCCCCGACAACGGTAACCAGGGCGTGGATGACATACCGGCCGGAGGGTTACAAAGTGATTTATAATTTATTTTACAACAACTTATTCGCATACAACGAAACAGAGGTTGACTGCCTGTGGATGCTGTCTGATGATGGTGTAAACGTTTATGGCAACGCGACGGATTACAATGTTTATTATCGCCATCCCAATGCCTTTACGTCATCCCCGCCATATCTGGGCACACTGAGCAGGCCAAGTGCGGAATTCTGCAATTACCATGCCGGGGTGCTTTACACAAATAGTGCGGCCTGGAGCGCAGCTACCGGATGGGACTCGCATAGCATTGCTCTAAATCCATTGCTGCGGCCCTCGTTCCACCTGGCGACGAACTCTCCCTGCGTGAATCGCGGGGTGATGGGTGAGTCTATGAATTTGACCCTTGATTTGGACGGGAATCCCAGGGTCGCTGGGGCGCAAATTGATGTGGGGGCTTATGAGCTCGGGCCATTCTTGTGTGATTTTCAGCAGAATGTTTGGACCGGGCTTTATCCGTTGACCGTGACCTTTACGGGCGCCGGAATAGGCACGAATGCGGAGACGGTTTGGTATGGATGGGATTTTGATGGGGATGGGGAGGTAGATGCCGAAGGCGTCAATCTTTCGTGCGTGACCAATGTCTATCCCTCGGCGGGGGATTACACGGTTGGCTTATATGTGTCGAACAGCACTGGCGAAGCAGCTCAAAAAATCAAACCAGAAGCCGTCCAGGCTCTGGTACAGTATCCGCCGAAACCATTTTCATTCAGGGCGATTGCACTGACTAATAACGTGACGCTTCGGTGGGTATCTCCTGCGTCGATCGGCGCGTCCAACGCATTGGTTTGCGTTCGATTTAAAACAAACGACTATCCTGCCACTCTCTCTGACGGGGTCTTACTGACCACCACCACGAATCTGCTTTATACGCATACGAATCTTGTTAGCGGGACGACATACTACTATACGATTTGGGTGAGCCACAACGGCGTTAATTTTGAGGAACCGTAGATGTGTTTGGTGACATTTCACCATTTCGAATCATTCCGTGCTATCCGTTTGGTACTCTTTTTCCAAACACAGGCGTCCCATAAGGGTTGATGTCAGGCGATACGTTTTGTATCCCTTCTGGTTTCCGCAAAGAACCGCAGTCGGCCCCGCACCCGCATTAAGGCCGGGCCATCTGGAAGGACAGGTGAATGCGTTTCTTTCAGAAACAAGACGGCTGACAGAACGTGAAATGATGGAACTTTTCCCCGACCCCGGAATTCTTTCCGAGCGCTTTCCGGAATTTAAAAAGTCGCTCATCGCGGCAAAGACAGGGGCGGCAACTCAGCATGAAAATCATTCAGGTATTTAACAGACATCAGGTTCCCGGCGGCAGCAATGCGGTTGCAGAAAAAACGGCAGCATTGCTGAAGCAGAATGGATACGACGTGGAACTATTTGTCCGCAACAGTGCGGAATTGGTTGGTATTGCGGGGAAGTGGGCTGCAGCCGCGGGCAGCTTTTATCCGTTTCGCACAATTAGAGCGTTTTCCGAGCTGTGTGAATCCTATCGTCCAGATGTTGTTCATGCACATGAAGTCTACCCGCTGATATCTCCATGGATTTTTCCCGCTGCAAAAAAAAGAGGGGCTGCAACGATTCTGTCGTGTCATGATTACCGGTTGTCCTGCCCGGCGCTGTTTCACATGCGCAATCAGAGCTTTTGTAGTGAATGCACCAGCAAAGGGGCACTGGCTTGCGTAAAAAATAATTGCTGCGGATCCCTTGCGAAGAGTACGATCTACAGCCTGCGTAATATCTGGGCGGCAAAAATGCGCCTGTATTCGCATGTCGACATGATGGTGGTTCCTTCTGCGTTTGCAAAACGCATTCTCGTTCAATATGGAGGAATACGGGAACAAAAGATTTCTGTTATTCCCAACCCTGTGGATGTTCCAAAGGCCCCTCCGGCTTGGGAAAAAGGACAATACGTCGGCTATGTGGGGCGAATCTCTGCAGAAAAGGGAGTGGGCACATTGCTGCAGGCCATGGAGGGGCTGAATATTCCGCTGGCGATAGCCGGGCCGTCCCAGGATTTGAAGTTGCCGGACAAGTCCGATTCGAATATTCAATGGAGAGGAATGCTTAAGGGAAAGCAACTGGACGATTTTATTCGTTGTGCCCGTTTTCTGGTGGTTCCCAGTCAGTGTCACGAAACGTTTGGGCTCGCGGTGTGTGATGCACTCACGCATGGGCGTCCTGCCATCGTTTCGGATCTCGGTGCGCTGAGCGAAACCGGGGGGCGTGGATGTTTGGTTTTTCATGCAGCAGATTCGGCTGATCTTCGCGCATGTATTCTGCGATTATGGAACGATCCGGATCAATGCCGAAAGATGGCCGAAGAGGGATTTGCGCATATCGGACCGTTTGCATCGGAAAATTATGTAGCCGCACTAAATGCGCTGTATACTGAAGTTATAAATGAGTAGTCCTTTTTGTCTCGGAGATGCACGGTGATTGATTTAGGTAAAAAGAACATACTGGGTATTAAGATAAATGCTGTGGATTATGAATCTGCCACAGCGAAAATTATGGATTGCGCGGAACGCCGAAAAAGCATGTCCGTCGGCGCGCTGGCTGTGCATGGACTAACGACGGGGTATATAAACCCGGACTATGCGCGACGGCTTAACACCCTTGATCTCATCACCCCGGATGGACAACCTGTCCGCTGGGCATTGAATCTTATTCATCATGCCGGATTGAAAGATCGTGTTTACGGGCCGGAATTAACCGTGCGCCTTTTGAATAAGCTGGGACACGCCGGATTTCCTCTTTATCTGTATGGCAGCACTCAGCAAGTGCTCGACAGGTTGGTTCGTAATATTAAGTGCAAGTATCCGGGGACTGTTATTGCCGGAGCGGAACCTTCGCTGTTTCGTCCGCTGACAGAAATGGAATCAAAAGAGTTAATCGAAAGAATTAACAGCAGTGGCGCCAGAATCTGCTTCGTCGGGCTTGGGTGCCCGCGACAGGAATTTTTTGTGAGCGAATTCTGTCACCATGTGAATATGCCCATGCTCGCTGTCGGCGCGGCCTTTGATTTTATTGCGGAAACATCCCGCCAGGCGCCGCCATGGATGCAAAAGAGAGGGCTGGAGTGGTTGTTTCGACTGATTCAGGAACCGAGGCGGCTCTGGAAAAGATATCTGTGGTTAAACCCTCTTTATATTTGGCTGATCTTTCTTCAATGGTCCGGATTGCGTTCGTTTTCGCTCAATGAAAAACAAACAGCTGCCGAGACGGATTCGGCCGTTAAATGCCACACAGGTACATCATCATCGAAAATCGAAGCAAAAGATTCGATGCCGGTGGTTGTCTTGATGAATGTCCGTATCAATGCGTTTACTCTTTCATCCCTTCACGAAGTCATTGCAGATATCATTCGGAAGCGGGAAAAAGCCATTGTTGCCAATGTGAATGTCAACGCCATGAATATTGCGTGGGAACAACCATGGTTCAACGGTTTTCTAAGGCAATCAGAATATGTGTTCTGTGACGGGCATGGCGTTATGCTTGCGGCCAGGCTGGCGGGGCAGGATATCCCGCAGAAAATAACGTATGCCGGTTGGTTCCCGCAGTTTTGCGAGTTTTGTGCCGACAATGGGTTTTCTCTGTATTTTTTGGGTGGTGCAGAAGGCGTGGCCGAACAGGCAAGAAAGAATTTAGAGCAAATGTATCCTGCTCTAAAAGTGGTTGGGTGTCGTAATGGCTACTTCAACAAGGATAAGAATTCCGCAGAGAACAGGGCCGTTGTATCTGAAATAAATCAGGCATCACCGGATGTGTTGTTGACCTCGTTCGGAATGCCCCTGCAGGAACGCTGGCTGCAGGAAAATTGGCAAGACCTCTGTGCCAGAATTGCGTTGCCGGGTGGTGGGTGTTTGGATTACATGGCAGGAAAACTCAAGCGTCCACCACCTTGGATGACCGAGCATGGACTGGAGTGGCTCGGGCGCCTGTGCTACGAGCCGCGGAGATTGTGGAAACGCTATCTGATCGGGAACCCTCTTTTCTTTATACGCCTGCTTATTCACCCATGGAAGAACCTGGGAAAAAAGCAGTGTTCATTGGATGAGGCACGGAGATGATGGAAACGGCTATGGAATGATGGCGTGAATGCGATAGGCGCGGGCATCATTGGTCACGGAGAAGTTGGTCCAGGCGGTAACAGGGCTCCATCCCCGGAAGTCGCCGGATTCGGCGGCCACCCAGGAGGACGTCAGCAGGTCGTCGCAATAGTAGACGCTATAGAAACGGTTTTCGCTGCCGGGCCATTGCAGCACGATGTTGGTTGAAGACGGATCGGGGCTGATGGTTGCGGCCAGTACGCTGGCGGCGTTGGTGGGGAGGGTGAAGGCGGTGTATTCGGCGAGATTGTGAGCGGAGTCTCCGTCTGTATCCGCCGTGGCGATGGCATTGGTGGAGCCGGAGAAATACTGATATTCCCACCAGTCGGGGAGCCCATCCGCATCTGTGTCCTGATAAAGGACAAGTTGAATCGGATCGCTCAGGGCGCGGTTGCCGGCGCTGTCCATCGCCTCAGCCTGCACGGTGATGATTCCCGGCCCGTAATCGGAAGCGCTGATCAAGGGGTTCCACGGAACACCATTGGTCAGCGCTTTTTGTTTTCCTTCAACATAGAGCACCGCCCCCGTGACAGTCGCCGGGGAGTTTGCGGTGATCTGAAACGAAATGGTTTGCTGCCATTCAATATTGGCCCGATCCACAGGAGCAGAAATGGCGCATTCGAGCGGCGTGTTGCTCACGCGGAATGAAACAGCCGTGGAACTCCAGGTGCCGACGCCGGTGCCCTCCCGTGCGAGAATGGTCAGGGTGTGCGGGCCGTCGGGCAACGTGCCCGTATCAAGCGTGAACGGCGTTGTCAGGTTGGTGCTTCCGGCGGCGACAAACAGCATGGCCCCGGCCCTGAGATCGTCGGCGTTGTCGTTAAAATAGTCTGAAAAACTGGAATTGGTGAGGGCGCTGCCGGCAACAGGCGTCACCTGAAAATCCACATGCAGTTTTGCTCCTTCATAGGTGTTGGTTCGGGCGGTGAGATAGCACTCCGTGAAGCTGTTATAAGGGGCTCCAATATATTTCGCACTGCATCCCGCCGTGGTTTGCAGGTTGGTATCGGCGTTGATAAGTCCGGCCAGTTGGGTCAGGAGCGATTTGGCCGTGGCGCCGTTCGTGGCGGTAATCTCGTTGGTGACGGATACGCCTGCGGTGTTGGTGATGATGATGCGCACGACGTCGCCATTGGTTGGTGTGCCCCAGAGATAAATTTGTTCGTAAGCGGCGGCTTGCGAATCCAGGAGGTTGGTTTGAGTGACGTACGCGGTCACGCTCAGGACCGACGCGGTGCCGGTGGACGCCGAAGCCGAACAGGCTGTGTTTGCCGGTTCCTCATTCAGGGTTCGCGTGATCATGACGCGGTCCCCGGCGGCACATGCCGTCAAACCAAGCGGGGGCGGCTGATTGATTTGGGCTTCCAGTTTTTCGGCGAGAGTGAATGCGGTGTCGCCGGTGGTGACGGTGACGGAACGGGTGGATGATCCCAGGGTTACGCTGATTTCATTGCCGGGTTCGGGGCCGACCTGCGCTATGGTTTGATAAAAAAGTCCATCCAGATACAGATCCACGCGGTTCACCGGGCGGCGCTCATCGTGCGCGAGAATTTGCACGGTACCGGTGGCCACACCGGACAGCAATTCGCCATGGGTGATTCCGGAGCATGCCATCACAGCGGGCTGTGCGTACGGACTGCACAGGGGGTCGCCTGCAAAAACGCCTTCATACGGATTTTGCACCGACATCACCAGCGATTCGCCGAGTGAAAAGCCGCGCCGGTACCAGAAGTACATCCGCATGTCCGGGAATTTCTCCGTTTTATTATACGGTTCAGTGCAGGTGCCATATGAACCGGAGGCGCCGTACCGCAGCCATTCAAGCAGACTCATTTGCGTGCCTGGATCAAACAGGCATCCGCCGAAGGAGGTTAAATGGATGGCGATGCTGCCGGGGAGATAGGTGTTCAGCGGAACATCATTCACGGCGGACAGCCCGACGCAGTGACCCATCACATCGGTTTGGTTTGTCATCTGATTCATGTCGAGCTGGACGCATTGCAGCGGACCGCCCGGCAGCAGGCGGTTCAGAAATTGGGCGTGATTGTATTGAGGCCATTGAACGCTGCGGGCGGCATCCGAGGAGTGCAGCAGGTAGATCGTACCGGTGGGGGTGGCCGCATCGCAGCCGGCGGAGCGGTCGATCAGTCTGAGCGACTGGTCCGGCTGTCTAGACGTGAGCATGAACGTCAGATAATGCCGGTTGGTTGTTCCGAAAAGGTCGGAAGAAAACGGCTGTTCCATGGCAAAGTAGCGATTACTGGTGGGGGCGGGCATCGGGTGGTTGATCGCATTCTTATAGCCGTAGAAGAGGGCGGCGGGCAGTCCGTTTGCATAAAACGAAGGCTCATTGGAATCGTAAACCCGATACGGAATTTCGCGGGAGAGCACGATGGTACTGATTTGATTGGAAAGCCCTTGGGCGACGATGAAATCGAGCAGCGGTTTTTGAACCTGGTTGGAAAAAACGGCGACCGAAATTTCGTGGTTGGTGGGCACGGAAAGAGGACAGATGTTACGTTCGGGAATGCCGCGCTGCTGCGCGTAGTAGTGGCCGACAGCCCTGGAGGATGCGCTGTTGTCATTCACCGCAATCAGCGTATGCAGGGGATGAAGCCCGGCCTGTACACTCAGGGCGAACACAAAGAACCACAGAATATTCAGCCACATTTTGCTACGCTTCATGACGCGGATGATAATAGGATAACGGGCCGATAAAGTAAATGAATGGAACGTTTTGGAAGGATGTGAGCCATGAAGGTGATCGATAGAGGTTTTGCCGTCACATTCAGCCTCCTGCTGTTTCTATGGATCACAACAGCGGGCTATGGCCTTGGGCCGCATCAGCTCGTGTTGCTGGTTAATCAGCAGTCGCGCGATTCCATGACGCTGGCCAATCTCTATGCGCAGCTGCGCGGAATTCCGCCCGAACACATCATCTACCTGGACCCGCCGGCAGAAAGTGTCGCGCCGCCCTATGCAATCCGGCTGGAGCCGTTTGAAAAAAGCATTCTGCAACCCGTGACGGCAGCCATCCGGCAGCGCGGACTCCCGCCCATCTATGCCTGGATCTATTCCGCCGGATTCCCGACCAAAGTCATCACAGGCAGCACGGACGACCTTTCCATTCACGGCGCGACGTTTCTGCGGGGAATTGTGCCGGGGGCTGTGGCCGTGAAGCAAGGGACGTATGCCTCGCCGCTCTTTGCCGGGCCGGAAATGCCGGCCGGTACCGTGAATCCCGCACAAACCTTTGATGTCAGCCTGCGCGGAATGGCCGATCCGCTGCCTATTCCTGCCATGTCGCTGGGGTTTGTGGGCCCCGGCGGAAATACGCTGGATGAGGTTTCGCGCAGCCTGATGCGCGGTGCGATGTCGGACGGAACGATGCCCAAAGGCACTATCTATTTTGTAAAGCGCGACGAAATTCGCTCCAAAAGCCGCGACTGGCAGTATGAGCCGATTCAGAAAATACTGACGGAGATGAAAATCGCCTGCGTGGTGGGCACTAACGAGCTGGCCGGCAAGACGGATATTCTCGGTGTTCAATGCGGGCGCGCGCATGTGGACCCGTTAGGGTACGGTCGCTATGTGCCGGGGGCGATGGCTGAACACCTGACCAGTTGCGGGGCGATCTTCGATGACGACTCGCAAAGCCACTGCACGAAGTGGATCAGCGCCGGAGCTACCGCCTCAGCCGGCACCGTCACGGAACCGTACGCCATCTGGAGCAAATTTCCAGCGTCCACTTTCTATGTGTATTACGCCCAGGGCTGCACGGTGATGGAAAGCTTTTACCAATCCGTGAGGGCGCCCCTGCAACTCTTTATGATCGGCGATCCGCTGGCCGGCCCCTGGCGCAAGACATTCGGCGTAACGCTGGTGGCGCTGAAGGATGACCCGCAAACCGGTTCGGCGGAGTTTTTCGGACAGCTGATGCCGGTTCCTCCGCCTAATGCCGGAATCCGCTACAGCACTTTTCTGGATGGACGGCCCGTTTTTCACCCGGCCCCCAATCCGATGGTATCGGTCGATACCGCGAAACTCTCCGATGGATATCATCGCCTGAGGCTCGTGGCGGAGTTCGGAAAAAACGTCATCTGGTCGGCGTTCGGCGAGAAAGGGTTCACGGTGAACAATCACGGGCGGAGCGTGACGCTTTTGGGCGTTGCCGCGCGGGAGAAAGTTTCGGCGTCCAAACAGCGCGCGTTGTCGGTAACGTTTTCAGGCGCGCCGGTCCGGGTGGGTATTGTTTCGGGTTCCCGGGAGCTGGTTTCACAACAGGCGCCGAAAGCTTCCCCGGCCGAGCTGCTCGTGGATGCCGGGCTGTCGGGTTGCGGGCCGGTGGCGTGGGCGGCCTTTGCGGAATATGAAGACGGCGAGCGGGTGCTATCGGTTCCGGTACGCCTGGAGGTTGCCGAGTAATCGCCCGTTTACAAGGCCGCCGGGGCTGTGTATAAGGAACCGCACAAAAGAGGACGCTATGAATCGCCGCATACAGGATACCGTTTGGAGTGAGCGCTGGCAGTTGGCAAAACTGACCCGGGCGGAGTTGCAGCAGATCGGTCTGGTGGCCGTGATCATCGGTCTCGTTTTTGTGGCCTATCAGTTTTTCGGAAACAACATCAACCTGAAAGCCTACGGGCGTTCCGCGTTTGCGTATGTGGCCGGGCGCTGGTCCGACATGGGTGGCGACTTTTCCCACGGCTGGATGATTCCATTTGTCAGCCTGTTCATTGTTTGGCACAAACGGAAAGAACTGATGACGGCGCCTCGGCAAATCGATAAGCGCGGACTGGTGCTGATTGTGCTGGCGCTGACCGCCCACTGGCTGGGCGCCAAGGGCGAGCAGACTCGTATTTCCCTGTTGGCGTTCGTTATGCTGACCTGGGCCATCCCCTTTTATCTGTGCGGTTGGGAAGTGGCCAAACTCCTGATCTTTCCATGCTCTTACCTGCTCTTTGCCGTGCCGATGAACTTTCTGGAAAGCATCACGTTCCCTCTGCGCATTGTGGCGACGGTGATTTCCACGGCGACGCTGAATGGTATCGGCATCGCGGCGCAGCGAACGGGATCGGCCATTCAATCGCTGGCGGCCGGCGGGTTTCAATTTGATGTGGCCGCGCCGTGCAGCGGTTTGCGCTCCCTGCTGGCCATGACGGCACTGACCTCGGTGTATGCCTACATGACTCAGCGGACGCTGCTGAAGCAGTGGGTACTTTTTTTGAGCGCCATCCCGCTGGCCATAGTCGGCAATGTGGCGCGCATCACAATGATTGCCGTGGTGGCGCAGGCGATCGGCGAAAAATTCGCGCTGGGCCTGATGCACGACTATTCCGGCTATATCGTCTTCGGCGTCTCCATTATGCTCATGATTGCCATAGGCGCCCTGTTGAATACCAATATGACCGAGGTGATACAGCGATGGAAAAAGCAGCTTTAAAACCCTATCTCTATATTATCGGCGCGCTGGTGGTGACAATCCTGCTGTTGGCCTACACGGTGGATGTGCAGGTGACCAATCAGGCGGGCGTAAAAACCGCTCTGCCCGATAAGGTCGGCGATTGGACCGGCGACGAAATCCGTTTCTGCCTGAATCGGGCCTGCCAAAAAGAATTTATGGCAAGCCAACTGAAGAACCGCGACGTGTGTCCCGAGTGCGGTGGACCTCTCGGCGGCATGTCGCTGATTGAAAAAGATATTCTGCCGGATGATACGCTGATCATTAAGAAAAAATACACGCACAGGGACGGCGGAATGCTGTTTGCCTCTCTGGTGATGAGCGGCGCGGAACAGGGCAGTATCCATCGGCCTCAGTTGTGCCTGACGGGACAGGGCCGCGATATTGTTTCAGACCAGGCGATTTCCGTGGACATTCCGGGGCGCGCGCCGCTGGGCGTCATGGTGTTGAATTTGGATCAGCAAATTCGGGGTGGAAATGAGCCGGTGATCTCTCATCAGTATTATGCGTATTGGTTTGTCGGCAAGAATCGTGAAACGCCGCATCACCTGGTGCGCATGTTCTGGATGGCCTATGACCGCATCGTCCGCAACGTGGCGCATCGCTGGGCATACATTTCCGTGGGCGGCAGTCGCGATGTGGATGGCGCAAACAACTACCTGAAAGAAATCAGCGGCTTTGTCGGGGAGTTTTATCCCCAAATCTCCCTGCAGGAATAGTACGCCGCAGCCTGTGCCGGACGATCAATTTCCCGACCCGTTGCGTAGACGGTGCAGTTCCGCTTCCAGCCGTTCAATCCGATCAAGCAGCTGCATGATCAAATTCAGCGATTGCAGCTCCACCCCCAGATAGCCGTGAATACGCAGTGCCTTGACAATACGGTGCAGCGCGGCGGCATCAAACCGTTTCCCGGTATCATCCTCAATGACCGGCGAAATCAGTTCTTCCTCCACGAGCTGTTGAATAATGAGCGCGCTGGTTCCGGCGCAGAAGGCCACTTCCTCCAGCGTCATCGTCCGATCCTCGGCAAAATCGGGCAGGGGATCGTCAATGGATGGGCGTCGGTTCAGCGTGTTGTCCATGGCGTACGTTCCTCCGCAGTTATCCCCGCGCTTCCGCGCATTGCTCCAATTCCGTATACAGGGCGCGCTCTTTTTCGCTCAGTTTTTTCGGCATCGTGATTTTTATTTGAACAATCAGATCGCCGGCCGGTTTTTTTCCGCCGGCCGGCAGGCCCCGCCCTCGCAGGCGCAGCTGCGCCCCGCCGGAGGTGCCTTCCGGAAGCGTCAGGCCGATTTTTTCATGAGTCGGCATCTCAAGGGTGACGCGTCCGCCGAGTGCGGCCCGATACGGCGCGACGGGCAGCGTCATCCAGAGATCACGCCCCTTCAGTTGGCAGTGTTCATGGGGCAGTACCCGAACCCGCAGGTAGAGATGGCCGTCCGGCGCTCCGCCCATGCCGGTTCCTCCCTGTCCGGCGAGCCGAATACGACTGTTGTCTCCGGTGCCGGGAGGAATGGTGACCTGGATGTTTTTCGTTTTGCGCACCACGCGCCCCTGTTCATCCAGGTCCGTGGTTTGCAGCCCGAAACTTTTCTGCGTCCCGGCGATGGCTTCCTCAAGCGTGATGTCGAGCGCGGCTTCGTGGTCCTGACCCCGCATACGCCAGGTATGTTGTGCGCCGGATTGAAACGGACCGCCCTCCGTATGGAGGCCGCCAAACAGCGAGGAGAAAAAATCGCTGAAGCCGCCCAGATCATCGCCGCCGAACGTCTCTCCGCTGAAATCCGCCTGCGCACCGCCGGGCGCATTTGGACGCCAGCCGGGCGGGGGCGTGAAGTCCTGCCCGGATTTCCAGCCGGCACCGAGTGCGTCGTATTTTTTCCGATTTTCCGGATCACCAATCACTTCATACGCTTCGGCGGCGTCTTTGAATTTCTGTTCGGCGCCGGGCTCGTGATTGAGGTCCGGGTGATACTTACGGGCCAGCCGGCGATAGGCTTTCTTAATATCCTTTTCCGTGGAGGTTTTGGATACTCCCAGAATGGCATAATAATCTTTATATTTCATGGCAGCAGTTCCGCAGGTTCCAGGGCCTTTTCTTTCAAGGGTATCGGGATAATACCTGCGGCGTCATCTTCCCTGTTTCCGGGGGCGTGCGCAAGAGTGATTTTGGGCAACCAAGCGAACGTTCGCTGGTCGGCAGCGACCGGAAAAGGTTGCCCCGTGATTGCTGTTTTTGCCGCAGGATGGAAAAAGCTGCCCCTGGAGGTGCCGGTGGCTTATATCACTTATGAAAAGAACAGGGTGTCCCCGTGAAAGTGCGCCGGGCGCAGGTCTGTAAAGACGCGGCGCTTTTAAATTAAGATACACCTTCACATCGGGATGCCCGTGGCACGGGAATTGCGAAGAGCTGTGCAGAACAGGGCGATACCGCCGGAAGGAGAACCATTATGGATATGACAGGACTGACAGGACTGAACCAAACAGGGCTTCATGCGCTCGGGTTTAACACATCATCTGCACAGAATACCGCCACACTCAATTCGGTTGCCGGAACGACGGCCTCCGCAGTGGCCGATCAGTATGTTTCCAGCGACATGATGACGTTCATTTCGGAATACGAACAACTCAGCGCTACCGAGCAGCAGGAAGTTCAAACGTATTTGAATGAAGTCGCCGCAGTTGCCTCCGCCGGAAATGATCTTTCATCCATCAAGACGGAAACCCCGGACTTCATTTCCCGTATGATCTCCATGGGCATCGGCGGCACGGATGACGGCAGCACCACCTACGCCAACGGCTACCGTTCGCGCGTCCAGGCCTCCTCCGAAAATAATAACGAGGAAACGACCCGGGAGGAAGAGGATGCGAAGGACGCGGAGGAAGAGGCTTCCTATTCCGGACGCGGGGTGCAGGTGCTTGAGCAGAAAGAAGTCACGGATATGGTGACGGATCAACGAACGGTTATTTCGGAGACCGGTACCGTGAGCGCTCTCCTGGGGCAATCGGCCGACAGCTCGAATGCCGCCGATACCGCCCCGCAGGAATTACAGGAATTGGCCGAAAAACTGGGCAAAGATTTGTCGTCCATCCTTGAAAAATACCTGGATTCAGGCTGTTCGGAACAGGCGGCCTATACGCAGGCCATGAATGAACTGCGCCGACAGGACTCCGGGGCTTCCGAAAAAGATGAGGCGGAAGAAGCCGCAGAGGTCTGATGATGTTCCGCGCCCGATTTTTGCCGCGAAAAAATGGCGACTAGTACTTGCCATGCCGACACCAATCATTATGCTCTGCCGGGAAATACACAAGCACACGGGCGAGGATCGGCATACTCATGAAGATACTGGTTGTTGGCAACGGCGGGCGGGAACATGCACTGGCATGGAAAATAGCACAGGATCCGGCTCTGCATACGATTTATTGCGCCCCCGGTAATGCCGGTACAGCGTCCTGTGCCGTCAATATTCCCATTCGCGCGGATGATATTGACGGACTCGTGGAGTGGGCCGTCCGCGAAGGCCCCGATCTGACGGTGATTGGCCCCGAGGCGCCCCTGTGCGCCGGCCTTACCGATCGTCTGGAAGCTGAGGGCCTTCGAGTGTTCGGGCCCTCCAAAGCGGCAGCGCAGTTGGAGGGATCAAAAATATTCTCCAAGGAAATTATGCTGGCCGCCGGAGTGCCCACAGCCCGTGCCGCATTTTTCACCGATTTGAACGAGGCGCTCGTGTACATTGAAAAAACGGGAGCCCCGCTGGTCATTAAGGCGGATGGCCTGGCCGCCGGCAAGGGCGTCGCCGTCTGCTCCTCCCTCGAGGAGGCGCGCGAGGCGGTCACCGCCATGCTCGGACAGCACGCATTCGGCGATGCCGGAAGCCGTATTCTGATTGAGGAATGCCTCCAGGGAGAGGAAGTTTCCATTCTGGCCCTGGTGGATGGAGAACACATCGTAACGCTTGCTTCTTCCCAGGATCACAAACGGGCTTACGATGGCGACAAGGGGCCGAACACAGGCGGCATGGGCGCCTATTCGCCCGCCACCATTGTGAAAGAGGAGCTCTGGCCCAATATCCGCAAAAACGTGTTCGAAAAAACCATCGCCGAACTGAAGCGCCGGGGTATCGCCTACAAAGGCGTTCTTTACGCCGGTCTGATGATGACGGAAAAGGGGCCGATGGTGCTTGAATTTAACTGCCGCTTCGGCGATCCGGAAACCCAGGTGGTGATTCCAAGGTTCGCCACGGAACTGGTACCCGCCTTTGAGGCCTGCGTGGATGGTACGCTGACCAACGATCTGGTCCGCTGGAAACCCGAACCCGCCGTCTGCGTGGTGATGGCTTCGGGTGGCTACCCCGGCAGCTACACATCCGGACATCCCATTCACGGCCTAAACGATGTGGCTGAACTGAACGATGTCGTCGTGTTTCATGCGGGGACAGCCGAAAAGGATGGCGCTGTCGTAACCGCCGGAGGGCGCGTCCTCGGCGTGACAGCCTGGGGCAGCGACCTGAATGCAGCCATTTTCGAGGCATATCGAGCCGTTTCCGGAATCGAATATAAGGGCGCCGCCTACCGCGAAGACATCGCCTGGCGCGAGCTGGAACGCCTGAATCAGGATGAATAAGCGGGACTGCCGAACGTCTGTTCGGCATGCGCTTTCCAATGTGCCCCGTATGCCAGACTCCGCATGTCATGTTATTAACGCCCGCTTCGCTTGAGTGCGCGGAGAGCGCTGAGAAATACGAACCGCCAATACACGCCAATGAACGCGAATATGGGAATGAATAGGGGTGGGTGAAACAAAATTAGGCCGGAGCTCCGATCCTGCCGCTTCCTGCGTGTGTTGATTTAAGTGGAGGGCGGCGGGCCTCCGCCGCCTGGAGTTTAGAACCTTGCACGCTGGGACCGCCGACCGCTTGGTCGGTATAATTATTCCAATGCGCCAACCCGCAAATTCAACAGATCAAAACCGCTCCAGGGCTAACCCCGCATCCACCGAGTGAGCTACTGGAATGTATTCAACGCCCGCTTCGCTTGAGTGCGCGGAGAGCGCTGAGAAATACGAACCGCCAATA
>CAZISY010000007.1:0-1671 GCA_964542025.1 uncultured Verrucomicrobiota bacterium | reverse complement strand
AACGCCCGCTTCGCTTGAGTGCGCGGAGAGCGCTGAGAAATACGAACCGCCAATACACGCCAATGAACGCGAATATGGGAATGAATAGGGGTGGGTGAAACAAAATTAGGCCGGAGCTCCGATCCTGCCGCTTCCTGCGTGTGTTGATTTAAGTGGAGGGCGGCGGGCCTCCGCCGCCTGGAGTTTAGAACCTTGCACGCTGGGACCGCCGACCGCTTGGTCGGTATAATTATTCCAATGCGCCAACCCGCAAATTCAACAGATTAAAACCGCTCCTTCACAGGCTTCCGCATCCCGCGCTCTGGCATAGCGTTGGAAAAGAGTTCGACGGCAATAGTCCTATTTGTTTTGCACTTTCGTAGTCATCTCCTTTTTCGCCCGTTGAAGACGCTCAAGCTCGTCAGTGCGTGAGGGATCCCCCAAGTGAGATTGACTGATGTGTTGTGTGCCGACATCGTACTTAATCACATTCTCCGTCAATGAACCCCACAAAGCTTGCTTGATTCCAGCCCGGGTATACGTTGCCGCATAGGTCTGATACACAAGTTCCGGCATGTTTTCCGGCTGGAGCGGTTTGAACACAAAGAAAAGAAGAAGTGAAACAACAACGAATGCAATCGACCAGCGAACCGTTTGCCGGTTGTTTGTTTTGAAGCAACAAGGCGCAATAAATATGATCGGAAGAAGAAAGCACAAGTATCCGGCATGCGGGAGATAACGAACCAGCAAAAGGCAGAAAGGTCCGACCAAACATACGGCGTATATGAATTCAGGTCGAATAAGACGGCGCAATAATGTGTGCCCATCAGAGAATCTATTCTGCCAAATCAATACCAGGGTGTAGAGCAACCAGACATGGCATCCCCAGAGCGGATAGAAAAACAGACGAAACAAGTTCGTCATAAACATGCCGACTGTTTGAAACCCCATTTGCTTATTGTATTGACGAGTTCCCTCCTCGAAAAAAGCTTCTGCGCTCCCGTAGTAGTGGAAAGAGACAAACAAAAGAATAAACAAGGAACCAGCCCCTATGAGCATTGATAAAAGCGCATCGCGGAGCGTTGGACGCCGTATAAACAGATAGAGCAATGCACCAAATGACCACATCATGGAGAGGGGACGCAGTATGCACCCAAAGCAGAACCATGCGAGTACACGATAGTATTCCTTTCGTGCACACTCGGTTTTGCGCAGGCAAGTCATACCATGCGCCAACATCCCGCTGATAGCCAGCATGTCCACGCTGTATGAGCTACCGATCACCGAGAAATACATGCTGTGAACTCCGAAAGAAAACGCCAACGCAATCCAAAAAGCCTGCACCTTATTGCACAGTTCACTTGCGGCACGATAGATATATAACATGCTGGCCAAACCGGCAAAAACACCAAACCAAACAAACGTTTGAAAGGGCGACCAGCTAAGTGTTAATGCACTGATCAACAGATGCCATGGCGCATACCCGGGGAAAATGAAGATCATGCGTCCACTTTCAACAGCTTCGACATTGAACGGGACATCACAATAAAACGGCTCCAAGGGCAATGCAAACAAACGGGGGGCAAGATATAGAAGAATTAAGAAAAACGGGTGTAAGCTGATAAGCAATCGCTTATTGCCAGTTGAAACAATTGTGCTCATTTGTTCTTCTTGAGTGTTCATAAATTAACA
>CAZISY010000006.1:38778-67198 GCA_964542025.1 uncultured Verrucomicrobiota bacterium | reverse complement strand
GGCTGACTGCTTTGCAGTGGTGTAAAGTGCTTAGTACTCACTTGGAACACCTCCCACGAATCGCCGCTTTTACAGCCTCGCGGGTTCCGATTAAATGCACCGGCCTGCGCCCATCGTAGTATGTTTCACGCGAAAAGCCTTCTGCCTCGGAAATCATCTGGATCAGTCCGCCGATTGAACGGTCGCTGCTTATATCCAGCGCCGTCGCAATCTCACGCTTTAGCAGTCCGACCGGCCACACTTGGCGCTGTGCGATTTCAAGACACTTTTCCAAATGCCCGGAGTAGTGCGCCTTTGCACCACCCCTTGACATCCCGCGCATAGCTTCTTCACCAGTCACAGGGCGCCAGTATATGCCGCTGGTGCCATGCGCAATGAATCGGGTTGTCGTTCGGGTGCCTTCTTCGTCATCCCATCTCAGCCGCCCGCCACGCTTCGCCGCCACAAGCTGGAAAACAGTATCTGAACCGATAGAGCGGATCGCTATAACCGCCCGCGCCCAGTTCGCCCATTCAGCCGATCCCGCGCCCAGATAGGCGAAGTCCCCGGCCTGCCAATCGGATTTTTCTTTTCCGGCAAGCGGTTTGTTTGTGTGGTGGCAGATAATGATTCCGACGTGGTGTTTCAGGATCACGGGATTGACAACCCCGCGCAAAAAGTGCCCGACATCCTGGGCGCTGTTCGATTCGCCGCCCAAATAGCTGAAAGCCGGGTCCAGAATCACAAGGTCGGGTTTTGTTTCGGAGATATACCGATCCAATGCCGCGCCGAATCCATCGCCCGCGCTTGTAACATCCCGCGCAATGAAAACCCGCTGCAATGCCTGTTCGGCCCGATCCCCAGAAATGATCCCTGATTCAACCATCCCGGAAACAACCCCGTCGCGCATCTCTGCAATATCGCCGTCATCGTTCTCAGCCTGAACAATGAGACAGCGCATCGGCGCTTTAGGAATGATCCCAAAGTGAGAGCACCCTGCCGCCCACGCAACAGCGCCTTGCAAGATGAATGACGACTTCCCTATTCCGGTCGGCCCGACAAGCAACAAGCCGCCAGTGCGACAAAGGAAGCGGTGCTTTAAAAGCTCGGTCGGGTCGTCTGCGCAATCAACACACAGCGAAGAAAGCGCCCTGACTTTTGCGATACATCGCCGATCTGTTCCGACCTGCTGCAACTGCTGAATCAATTCTGCCGCATCATCACCAGCCGCCACGGCATCTTGAATCAACCGCGCAATTTCCATTTTTCGCCGTTGGTTCGCTGCATCGCGCAATGTGTTGGCGTGGTGCGCGAATGAAAATTCATTCGCCGCGTCAATCGCATCATCGAACCATAACCGGTCTACCTTATCGCCCATCGCGTGGAAAATGCTTTCTACGTCCACGGGCTGGCCCTGCTCATGGCTCTGAATGATCGCCCTCGCCACGGCCCGACAAGTGGGGTCCATGAACATATCCGGCGATATTTGCGGCACAAGTGAATCAGCCTGCTCAGGTTCGGAAATGATGGTTCCGCAAACAGACATTTCAAGCCCGGATATGGCTTGACACGCATACCCCCCACGGGTATGTTGCTGACTGTCTTCATTAACCCCCGCCAATGGCCTGATCGCCCGGCGGGTTCTTTCGTTTCCGGGGGCATCCATTACTTCACCTCGCCGGACAGGAGTGCATTTAAGCTCTCTTCGGTGATGCCAAGCGCCCGAACGCGCCCACGCGCACGAATGGCCGTAAGCACGCCCTCGTTAATCATCAGGTGAATCGCTCTCTTCGATCTGTTCAGCCGACGCGCTGCCTCATCAATTTTGACGGCGCGTGTCTGATTCGGTTTCGCACCAGCGCATAACATGGATATGAGCGCTGATCTTTCGGCGGGGGCTAGGGTCTGGTCTGATTCAATAGCCGTTCTTACGATTAGCCGGGTAGTATCCTGCATGGCCTTCTCCACGCGCCCAGACAAAAAAATTGCGCCGGACGCGAATTTGCTTCGCACTTCCGACGCGCAGGATACTCCGCCTCTCGTCGCACTTGGCCCACGGTGAAACCTGTGGTGCCGTTAATATTTAACTTGCGTTTATGTGCGCAATGCGGTACAAAGTCAAGCGTCATTTAAAAAAATAATGAGGCGGTTCGTCTGAAATGAGCTTTTGTAAATATTGCGGCGCTGTGTTGGTTAGTGAATCGTCGTCATTCTGTCGCGCATCATGCCGCCAAAAAGCGGAGCGTGCAGTTAAACGCGAAGTAAGTGCATGTCGCGCTGGTGCAGATGGCGCACCCGACTCCACAAGCAGAGAAATCATGATTGCAACCGCCGCGCGTGTAGAACGCGCATTTTACGATTCGCCGCTCTGTTTCGCAAGCGACTGTATTACGTCACGGAGGTCACGCGGCGATTCCGAACTTCCACCGGTAGCGATTTCGCCCGATCCGCACGCATCAAACGTGTGGAAGCGCCCGTAGTCATCTGATCAAAAATGTACCGGACGCCCTCTTTAGCGCCTCCTCCATGCGTTCGGCATCGTCATCCGACAATCCGTTAATCATCTGGTGAAGGCGAGCTTTAGCGCCTGTTCTCGTGCCATTAGTGGCGAATTGTTCGGCCAGCCTGTCGGAGTGGGTGTAGTGGTCCAGCATTCCATCGGATTCATGCCCTGTGATTTGGCGAATGAGCGCAGATGGCATTCCGGCATCAGCCGCGATAGTGGCGAAGCTGTGCCGTAGCGAGTGAGCGCCATATACCGCACGTCGCTTGATCCCGACGTTCTCGACATGCCTCTTGAATCCTGCATCATCAAAAACCTTACCGATCCTCTTAGCGATAGACGCATCATCTCGTTGATACGATTCGGCAAGCTCAGGAAAAACGCGCCTTTCGTCCGGAAAGTGCATTCTGCTGTTTAGCATCTCGCGGACTGCTGGCAGTATCGGGATGGTCACGCGCTTGGGGTGGGGTAGGTGTGAGGTCTTTCGCGGGTAAAATGAAATGCTGTTCTCCCTGATCGTATCCCACGAGAGATTTACAGCGTCTCCTGTTCGCATCCCAGTGTATGCAAGAAGAATCAGAAGATCATGAGTATCCGTATCGGTGGCGCAGGAAATCAGCCGTTCAATCTCGCTGGCTGTTAAATCTCGTTTCCGGCCCGTAACTCGGTCTAGCGCAGGCCGGGCAATGTGATCTTTCGACCAAATGTTTCCCGCGACTCCTGTCCTGTCCTGACTGGCCAGAATGCGCCACACAAGAGAAAAACAATTTAAATACTTTACCAACGTTCTGGGAGCCGCTCCTTTTCCTGCAAGGTGCATATAGAAATCATTCGCCATGACCGGAGTTATGTGCCGGACTTCTGTTATGTCCGGGTGATTCTCCCGCATCCATGCCATGAGCGCATCGTATTGCCCTCTGTAGGTGCCCAGTGTCCCCGCGCCGCACTTTGGCCGATTAGGTGCCGTCTCAAATGTCCGCCATGCCACAACAAGCGAATCATGCGGCATTGAATCATCATGTGCCTGCTGCTGGTCATCAATCTGCATGATTTCCTGTGCAATGGACTTCAGTACTGTTTTCCGCTCAGATGCAGCGAATGGACGAAGAAACTCATCGCGAATTTTTCGCGCCTCCCTCAGATTTGAGGTGCCCGTTCCTTTTGTGATAATATGACCGTCGCGTTTATACCGGATTGTCCATGTTCCGTTTTCGCGCTGAACCAGATTCTTTCTGTCCATAGCTTTTTCTCCTGTTTTCGCTTATCGGCGCTTAACGGTTCACAAGCTAGCGTTCTGGGTAACAAATGTAAACAAAAAGTAATCAGGTGTTTAAAAACAACAGTAAAAGCACACTATAAAGGGGACTCATAATCCTCTGGTCGTAGGTTCGAGCCCTACCGGGCCCACCATTCCCAACCTAGTAAAACGCCGAAAACATTGGCTTTTATTGCATTTTATTAGAAAACTGCTCACTACTTGTTTCCCGTTGCTTTCGCTTGTTTTTCTTCTGAAGTGGCAACTGCAGTTTAAGGGTGAATGCTCCGGTTTTGAACGCATGGGGCGGTTTTTTGACCGTGCCATCTTACTTGTACGGGCAAACAGCAGGGGACAAGCTAACGGGAAATCGCAGTCACCCATTTATAAGCCTGCGAAAGGATGGGCAGTTCTTTGCGGAGGTTATAAAGGATCGTGTCCCGCACTTTGAGATAGGCGGAAAGGGCGCGAAACACATCGTCGCCCATTTCCCGCCCGGAAAAGAGTTCCTGCTCCCGCCGGGTGAAGTCCAGGCCGGGTTGAACCATCGAACGATTGAGCGATGCCCCCATGTCATAACCACTCAGCAGGAGGCGGGAAGTGCCCTGCTTCATGGTGCAAAGGGCTTCAAACCACAGGAGGCCTGGTGTTACGGAATCGGCCTTCAGCAGGGTCAACAGCTTGCGCTCGTGAGTGAGCAATGCTGTGATGTCATTTTTAGAGATGGACGCCAGGGAAAGGTAACGGATTTTTTGAAGCAGAACGGCATAGCCTGCTGGATATTCCCGATCAACCGGCAGGTTGAACTTTTTCTGCATGGTAATGACATAGGGAGCCGATTCCCCCATGGCGGCAGCCAGTTCCTTAAGTTTCATAATAGCACCCTGTCCTTGAATGTTGCGATGACCATGCCATTTTGTACGGCAATGCTATTTATATGCAATGGGAATAAATTTTGACACCGGATTGAGAAGAATGTGGTGCAAATAGTGTTTCACTTTAAATGGTAAGGCGAGCCAAGCTGTTGAACCCTTCACCAAGGGTTCAACAGCGAAGAAGAAGCGCACCGTTCCCGGGATATAAAAGCCGCGGAGTAACGCCGGTTATCGACTGGATACGCGACAACGCACGGTTGCTGGCAAAATCGAAAATGCGCCACTCTTCCGGCGAGTACGACGGCGCCATCACGCTAAAAGAGGGTGGGGGCTTTTACCGCGAACTATTCGGCGGAACACAAGCCCCAGATCAAGTGGCGGCGGCGCTTCACAACGCAGGGCTCATTCTCGACGCCTACCCGGATACCATGTGGTCCGCCATTCGCGCAGAAATGGACACCCACCGCTCGGGTAAATCGAACACACTGGAGTCCTACCAAGCCGAAGCCGCCAAGGGAATTCAAGAGACCATCGAGGAGGGCTTGAAGAGCGGAAAACTTCTTCACGTTAACACCGAGGTTTTTATACCCGATGACGGAGCGGCGGCAGAGCAGGGGCCGGACGAACAGGCGGCGGGCGTTGACCTTGACGAAGCAATCATTAGGGGATTGTCTGGCCGACCAACATTGCGCCGAGTTTATGAAGCCGTGAGGGACGCAGGCGGAGAGATCACCACGCGGGAGCTTGGGAAGATTCTTGGAGTGAGTCATACCGAGGCGGCAAACCGAAAGAAAGCGATGCAGGAAGCCGTTTCGGACATGCTCGCGGCTGGCCTTCGCGCCCACCTTGCAGCGAACGGGCATATTCCGGCTTTCTATGACAGAGAGACCGGGAAAATCTACGTCATCGCCGACAATCTGAATTCATCGCAAGACCTCGACGATTTCATTCTCACCGAGGAAATGATTCACGCCGGGTTGCATAACCTGTTCGGGCAGGACTTGGATCGCGTCATGGGGCGGGTGTATGAGAACCACGCACAGAAAGAAGCCGTTCGGAACACCATCGGGAATGAATACGATCTTCTGGACGAGAACGGGAACTGGAAATCGGAAGCCGCGAAGGCTGAAGGAACCGAAGAATGGCTTGCGCATATCTATTCCCGCAAACACGCCGACCCGACAACATGGCAACGCTTCGTTGCATGGGTAAAGAGCAGCCTTCGCAAGGCTGGCCTGAACCTGAAAATGTCGGATAGCGAGTTTGAGGTGTTGGTGTCACGAGCATTGAGAACCAAGCAGCAGGCGCACCGCGCAAAGACTGGTGGCGTTAGGGCACATATTAAAAAAACGCGGACCAACTCAGAAACAAAGCGTCTACTTGATTCAATGGAGCCGGTTGTTGTTGATTCATCTGTTCTTGGAGGTTCCGAAAATGCCCAGCAGTTCAGGGAACGCGCAAAGGCGGAATACCAAAAACTACGTCCAGTAATAAATAAAGACACGGGGCGGACGGTTCATTTTGCAATGACTGGATTCAAAAAACTTCGCTCTCACAGCGGAGACATTCGAACGCTTCAAGTCGTGCCAAGGCTTAAAGAATTGATGGAGAATGCGGTATTTCTGTATGAAAATTCCGACAGAAATAGAAACGATAAAATACTTGCTTGGGATACCTATGCAGCAAGGGCGATATTAGACGGGAAGCCAGTTTACGTGAAGCTGGTTACGAGGGAAGAGGTGGGGCACGGGCAGGTTCTCGATTTGTTCGACGATTCGAGCGTTACATCAGAAGAGGACATCAAGTCACCGCCTTTCAATGACGGGCCAGATGCCCTCTCTGATAAAGATAAACTACGCCAATGGTATCATTCTGTCAAGGGCGGCACAGACGAAATCCGCGCACACCGCTACCCAGCCAATCGGCCCGACGAGGCCACCCGGCGACGCTTGGCGATACAAAAGGCTTAGAAGCGCGCGCGGGAAATCAAACAGCAGCAGGAAGAACACGCACAACCCGGCCAGCACGAACGCCGTACAGTGACGCGGGCGGCATACGATGATCACGGCAGCGGCCCATACGCGGCAGAAGCGGCAGGCGCGCGGGCCAGTGGCGCGAACATGGCCGACAACGTGCCCATCGGCGCAATGGTAGAGGCCGCGAAGGCAGAAGCCGCGATAGACCCCGCCAAGGTGTTTGCCGACGCACAGGCAGAAAAAGACCCGATCCTTGCCGCATGTAAATACGCGGGCTATCTGGAACAGGCGAAAGGCCATGTTTCCCGGCAGAAGGCTTTTGATGCAGTTGCAGAGTCGGGCACCCTGGCCGGAACGCTTCTCCGCATTCTCCGCGAAGTTCGCACGCTCACCCCGGAAGGGCGCGCCGACTTCCACATGGCGATGCTAAGACGCTGGCTCAAGCAGAACAAAATAAAAGACCTTTCGCAGAACGTCATGGACGAAATACGGCGGCGCTTTCTGCTGGCCGAACAGCAGCAGGACGCGACCATTCAGGCCAAAATGATTCAGGATGCCATCACGCTCGCCGTTGCCCACGTCCCGCGCCGGCGCTTCTGGTGGATGGCATTCCGGTATTCAAACGTATTGTGCAACCCGCGATCCCATGAGCGCAACACGTTGGCAACATGATTCAAGTCGTTGGAAAAGCCACCGTCGCGCAGCGCTTGCGGGCACCCGGCAAATCATGGAAAGCGCCCAGTCGATTCCACGGATTTATAGATTACGCAGTCCGGCCATCCTGTCGCTGCAGGCGCTTCAGTTCAACGATAATGAATACGGCGGTGGCCAGGGAGGCGCAGAGATCCGTGGCGGGGGAGGCCATCCAGACGCCGGTCAGCGCCCAGAGCCGGGGCAGGAAAAACAGGAATGCCAGAAAGACAAAGACCTGGCGTAGCAGATGCAGGGATATGCTCAGATGTGGGCGGCGCGTGGCCTGGAAGTAGTGAGCGCCCATCATTTGCGCGGCTGCCAGCGGCGCTGTGAGCGTGAAGAGGCGCAGTCCTGAGGTGGTGACCGTCAGCAGCTCGGCGTTGTCGCTGTTGAAAAGTCCGACGACGAAGGCGGGAATCAGATGAATCAGGAGGGTTCCTGCCAGGGTAACGAGGAACGCATAGGAAAGTGCCGCCAGCAGGGTATGCCGGACTCTTCGGAAATTACGCGCGCCGTAGTTGAATCCGAGGATGGGGGAAGAGGCGTGAATCAGGCCCATGGTGGGCATGATCAGAAACATCTGTACGGAGAAGATGATTCCCATGGCGCCGACGGCGGTATCGCCTCCGTAATACAGCAGCGAGCGGTTCATCATGACGGCTACGATGCTTTGTACAAATTGCATGGTGAAGGGGGAAAGGCCTATGTGCAGAATGGATAGAATGGTTTTCGGCGCAGGACGCAGGTGCATGAGGCGGAGCGTCAGGGCGCGGCGTTTCCCGATGGTGAAGTGCAGGATGACCCAGACGGCGGAGATGAGTTTGGAAATGCCGGTGGCCCAGGCAGCTCCGGCGACGCCCATTTGCAGCGGGAAGATGAACAGATAATCCAGCGCAATGTTCAGCGCGGCGCCGGCGAGAAGAATGGTCATGGAGATGTGCGGACTTCCTTCTGCGCGCAGCAGGTTGTTCATCCCCATGGCCAGAAAGTCGGCCGGCAGGAAGATCAGAAGAATGCGCATGTAGATGGATGCGTAGGGCAGTGTGTTTTCGCTGGCGCCGAAGAGGCGAAGCATGGGATCAAGCAGCCATTCTCCCAGGACCATCAGCACCAGCGACATGATTCCGAATAGAGCCACCACATTGCCCAGAATGCGTTCGGCTTCATGGGTTTTCCCTTCGCCGAGGCGAATCGACGCCATGGTTCCGCCTCCGACTCCGAGCGCCATACCGATGGCAATGCAGATCATGAAAACTGGAAAGGTGATGCTGATGCCGGCAATGGCATCGGCTCCGGCGGCGCGTCCGATGAAGATTCGGTCCACGACGTTGTAGGCCGTGAAGGCGGCGGTGCCGATGGTGGTGGGAATGCTGTAGCGGATCAGGAGCGGAAGGATACGCCGGTTGGCCATTTCTGCGGTGTTGCGCGTCAGTTGTTGTGCGGCGTCCGTCATGGCTCCGACACCGGACATTCCAGGATGTAATCATCCATGACGAAGCCGTTTCCGATGTCGGTGACGGCCTCGGTGCGCACACGGAATCCGTATTTTCGATATGCGCTGACGGCCTGCGAATTGTTGCGGTTCACTTGCAAAATAATGAATGCCTTCTTTTTTGAGGCGGCCAAGGCCATGACGCGGTCAAAGGCGAGGCGTCCGAGTCCCCGGTGTTGAAATTCGGGCATGATGTAGAGCTTGTGCAGCTTCAGATCAGCGTGATCTTTGCCGGGCCCATAGGCCATATAGCCGGCGGTCTCGTTGTCCAGCAGCATCAGATCGTAATGAATGTGTTGCTGCGTGATTTCCGTATGAAGCTGTTGATCACCGTACATCCATTCGAGCATGTAATGAATTTGTTCTGCGGAAAGGATGTCTTTAAAGGTTTCGGGCCAGACGCGCCGGGCCATTTCGCGGATCAGGGGAACCTCATCCGGAGTGGCTTCTTTAAAGGAAATGCTCATGGAACGGCGTCCGGACATTATTCGTTTTCGAGGAAGCCTTCGAGCTTGCGGATACGAGTGGGATGCCGCATTTTTCGCAGGGCCTTGGCTTCGATCTGGCGAATACGCTCACGGGTGACATTGAATTTGCGTCCGACTTCTTCCAGGGTGCGTGAATACCCGTCTGCCAGGCCGAACCGGAGGTTCAGCACTTCCTGTTCGCGTTCGGTCAGGGTGGTCAGCACTTCGCTGATACGGTCTTTCAGCAGGCTGTAGGCGGTCATTTCAGCCGGATTTTCAGCGGACTTGTCTTCAATGAAATCGCCGAAGTGGGTGTCGTCGCTATCGCCGACGGGGCTTTGCAGGGAGATGGGCTGCTGCGCGATTTTGAGTACGGCGCGCACGCGGTCGAGCGGAAGATTCATTTCTTCGGAGACTTCTTCCGGGGTGGGTTCGCGTCCGAGTTCCTGCACGAGCTGCTTCTGAATACGCATCAGCTTGTTGATGGTTTCGATCATGTGCACCGGGATGCGGATGGTGCGAGCCTGATCGGCGATGGAGCGGGTGATGGCCTGGCGAATCCACCAGGTGGCATAGGTGCTGAATTTATAGCCGCGGCGGTATTCAAACTTTTCCACGGCCTTCATCAGGCCCATATTGCCTTCCTGAATGAGGTCCAGGAAGGAGAGTCCGCGGTTGGTGTATTTTTTGGCGATGCTGATGACCAGACGCAGGTTGGCTTCGACCATTTCGGTTTTTGCCTGAAGTCCTTTTCGAAGCCACAGGCGCAAGTCCGCGTATTTTTCTGAAATCTCTTCCATCGGAATGCGCAGCACGCTTTCAATTTCGTGAATCTGCTTTTGGATTTCCTTTACGTCTTTAACCGGCCCTTTGGTTTTGCGTTTGGATGCGCCGTCGTCTTTCAGCGAAGCCTGAAGCGTTTTCAGTTTGCGGAAGTAGGCATCGGTGATGTGTACGATATCTTCCACGGCCTTTTGTTTGAAGTGCAGTTTATCGAGGTAGCCGGCGAGTTTGGCTCGGGCCTGATCAAAGGCTTTGCGGGCTTTTTGTTTATCGGCGGCGGTTTTGGCCTTGCGGAGCGCGGCGAATTTTTCGCCGACGGTTTCCTGGTTGCGCTCAATGGTGCTTCGCAGGCGGGGAAGTGCCTGAAAGTATTGTTCGCGGCTTTCGACAAACTTGTCGTTGATTACCCGGTCAAAGCGTTCCTGTCCCTGTTCCAAACGTTCGATAACGCTCTGATAGGCTTCGTAGGCGCAGCCGAACAAATTGAATAGGTTGCGGGAATTGATTTCGGCTTCTTCGATGCGTTTGGAAATGGATACTTCTTCTTCGCGGGTGAGCAGGGGCACCTGGCCCATCTGCTTCAAATACATGCGAACGGGATCATCCAGCACGTCGAGGCGCTGAGCCTGTCTGGCCTGTTCGTCCTTCTCCACCTGCTTCTTGAAGCTTTCGACTTCCTCTTCTTCAATAACGCTGATTTCCATGTTGCGCAGCAGAATGATAATGCCGTCGCACTCTTCGGGGCTGATCAGGTTTTCGGGCAGGGTGTCGTTAATGTTTTGGAACGTGAGGTATCCCTGTTCGGCCGCGAGGTTCACCAGTTCGCGGATTTTCTGATTGCGTTCTTCGCGGTTTACGCGGGGAGAAATTTCATCATCGTCGGGGATCTGCGGGATGATTTTTTTCGCGGGGGTTTTTGCGGACGCGCGTTTGGGCGAGGAGTCGTCATCGTCTTCATCAAAATCGGCATCCACATCCAAATCTTCTTTTTCGATGGGTTCCTCTTCGTCTTCGTCGTCCGATTCTCTTACCGGAGTCTTTTTGACGGCAGCGGCAGGAATGGGCATTGCTTTTTTAGCCGGCGTCTCAGGGAGCTCCGGTTTTGCGGACTTTACTTTTTCCGTATCGGTTTCGACGGCTTTGGTTTTTTGCGGCTTCTGGGGTTTTGCAGGAACAGCCGGAGACCCTTTTTTCGGGTCGGCTGGTTTTTTGTCCTTGGCCGGCGCCGACTTGGGCGTTGAGGGCTTAGCAGCCGTCGTTTTAGCGGCTTTTTTATTTTGTTCGGATTTGCTTACCGGTTTGGATGCTTTTTGTGTTGTCTTGGAAGCCGTTGCCATATTTGTCCTCTGAAAAATGATACACCCGTCCTATAATATCCTGCCGAAGGTCGTAAGAGCGAAAAACATTCCCCAAATGGCGTGGTTCGTCAAGTTATTCTGTGAGATATTTTTTATTCATGCGGTCAATTAGCTGTTGAAAGGGAAAGGGTTATCCAACAAGTCATAGGATGCGGGTTGTTGGGGTTGATGCGTTCCGCGGTTGTAAATGGAGGCGTTAAAAACCGGACAATTTAGTGCTGTAGAATGGATTGTGCGTACTTCCATCCCTTGCGAAGTTCATAGATATCGCGGGTCATCAGGTTGTGTTGTTCCAAAAGTTGTTTGTAGTCGTCTCCAGAGGCGGTCAGCATTTGCTGTTTGATGTCATTGCGTCGAAGTTCGAATTTTTTCCGGTGGATATTTAGAATTAGCCGCTGAGTGACGAGTTGCGGGCTGGCGTCGGGTCCGATCAGTTTGTTGGGGGCCATTTGGAGTTGGGCAGCCAGGCGTACAAATTCTTCCGGTGTTGTCTCGTCCTGAGCGATGACGGGCAGGGCGCCGGTGCCCTGTTGATCAAGACATTGGCGGATGATTTCCCGGCAGAAGGAGTCGGACACTTCATCCAGCGGCAAGTAGTTATCCACGAGTTCGCAGGCGTCGGGTTGTCCGGTGAGCAGCAGTTCAGCCAGGGTCAACTCATCCGTGGAGGCGTTGGTGCGCGGCGGGCGGTTCGGGGTAAGAGGAAGAGGCGTTGCTTTGCGGATCGGCTCGGTATTTTGTCGAGGGGGCAATTTGCGGTAATCGGCTTCGATGGCAGATTCACGAACCCCCAATTCCGCGGCGGCCTGGCGGATCAGGGCATCGCGCAGTACTTCACTGGGGGCGTGTTGAATGGTGGCCAGGACAGAACGTACGGTTCGCATCAGTCCGGCATCGCCCTGATCGGCGTTGCGTTCCTGCAGCAGCTGGATTTGGAAGGAGAGGGCGCTGATGGCTTGATGGAGCGCTTCCTGAAAGGGTTGGGGGCCGGACCGGCTGATCAGGCTGTCGGGATCTTCACCCCGGGGGAGTCGGGCGACCCGTACGCCGAGCTCGTGTTCCATAAAAATTTCATAGGCGCGAAGGGCGGCATTTTGTCCGGCCTCGTCGGGATCCAGCACAAGAATCACTTCATCGCAGTAGCGCTTGATGATGCGCGCGTGATTTTCGGTGAGCGCGGTGCCCTGGGATGCGACGACGTTGGTGAAGCCGGCCTGGTGGCAGCGTATGGCGTCGATCTGTCCTTCGCAGAGGATGGCGCATTTTTGATCGGCCATGCTTTTGCGGGCACGATCCAGCGCGAAGAGGACGCGGTTTTTTTGGAAGAGCAGGGTTTCGGGGCTGTTCACATATTTGGCGGCCTGTTCGCTTTTCACGAGGACGCGCCCGGTGAAGGCGATGGGACGGCCCTGTTCATCGCGTATGGGAATCATCAGCCGGTTGCGGAAGCGGTCGTAATAGGGTGACGCACCGGGGCGGTCGCTTTTGACGAGCAGTCCGGCGGCTTCGAGATCTTCGGGGTCGATGTGCTGTTTGCGGCCCCAGGCTTCGATCATATCCCAGCGGTCGGGCGCGAATCCGAACTGAAACTGCTGAACGATTTCATCATTGATATTTCGGCTCTGCAAATACTGTCGCGCCGGTTCGGCCTCGGGCGCTTCTTTTAGAAAATGGTGATAAAGGGAGGTGGTCAGTTCGTGGATTTTCAGCAGTTTGGCTTTGAGGTCGCGCCGACCGGCGGCAAAGGCGCCTTCTTCAAATTCCAGTGTGATGTTGGCGCGTTCCGCGAGCTGCTTGACGGCGGAAAGGAAATCGAGCCCCTCGTAATCCATGAGAAATTGAAAGACGTTGCCCCCCTTGCCGCAACCAAAGCAGTGGTAGATCTGGCGCTGCGGGTTGACCTGGAAGGAGGGGGTTTTTTCCTTGTGAAATGGGCAACAGGCTTTGAAGGCGCCGCCGGCCCGTTTGAGCGGAACATAGGTGCCGATCAGCTCCACGATGTCGGTTCGGTCCTTGATTTCGTCGATAATCTGTCTGGGAATCATGGCGGTTCTTATTCGTCGGCGGGGATTTCTTCTTCCGGTGCATCGAAGACGGCCGGCACTTCCACGGTGGCGGGATCTGCGGGTACGGGCAGTTCGGGCGCATCCGGATAAACGGAATGAATGGAATGCCACCATTCCGGAATTTGCCGGGTAACGATGCGGCCAAAAAAAGAATTTTCGGAAACGGACTGCCGGATGAAGGCGCTGGGCAGGAGGTTCATGAAAAAGAGAAGAGCGGCACAGGCAAGCATGGTGCGCAGGAGGCCGGCCAGGGCCCCGCCGATATATTGCAGGGCTCCGCCCTTAAACGTGACTTCCATGATCTTTCCAAAGATGATTCTCAGAAGCAGAACAGCAATGAATACTCCGACCAGAGAGACGAAAAAGGCTGTGGCGCCGGATTCTTCTTCGCTGAGTCGTGTGATCGATTGGATTTTTTGTCCCAGCGGATGATAGAAATACCATCCGGCCCAGACGGAAAGTCCGGTTCCCAGAAAGCGCGCCATTTCACCGGAGAGTTTGCGGCGAAGCCCCTGGAGAAGGCCCAGAGCCATGATCACGAAAAGAAAGATATCCAGCATATTATGGGGAGGAAGCTGTTCCATTGGATGTCCCTTGTTTGATTAACTGTCGCTTCGGATGTATTTAAAGCGGCAGCAGAATAAACGGCGGCCGAACGGATTTCAAGACGCATGTTCCTGAAGCGCGTGGGAGCTAATTCGATTGGGCGGCTTTGATTCTGTAGAAGCGCCCGCTGTTAGGGAGGCGCCCGGTAGTATTGGTGGAATAATCATCCGTGAACGTAAAGACGGAGCCGCCGGCGTTTGTTTCCAGCCAGGTGCCGACGCCGTTGGCGGTGTTGGAAAAGGCGCGCCAGCTCAGATCGGCGGAGAAGCCTGCGGCGGAGTCGGCAAAGTACACCTGGTAGATTCGCCCGGAAATGGTCGGCGCCGCGAGGGTCAGGTGTCCGGCGACGGTGGAGGATGGTACGATGTCCAGCACGGATGAGGCAACGTTCGGGTTTGTGCCGGCGATGTATTCACCGCCGTTGTTCATGCCGTCATGGTCCGGATCTTCCGAAGCATCGTTGACGGTGGGATTCAGCGCGTAGCGGATTTCATAACCGTCGTCCATGCCGTCGGCGTCGGAATCGTACTGTTCATGATTCGTGCCCAGGGCGGCTTCGTTGGTATTGGAGAGGCCATCGCCATCCATATCTGCGGCGCTTGCGGAGGAGAAGGCGAGCGCGAAGGAGAAGTTGGTAGTGCCGGGGTTGTTGCAGCATTCAAACACTTCGGTGAGCGGAAGGTTGCGGCCTTCCCACCCGGTGCTTCCGGGGGTACCGAAGTTGATGGCGGAGTTGCGTCCGGCCACGATGAAGGCGGCGCCGCCCTGCGTATTTTGGAGGCCGGTGAATGAGGCATCGCTCAGTCGGTTAAGATGCGCGTGGCCGTTGAACATGAGATCGAGCTGGTTGGGGCTCAAACCATTTCGGATGTAGAGGGTGCCGATGGAGGCATCGGTGAAATATTCCACTCGGGCCACATCGCGGTTGCGGTCGAGGGTGATGGTTTTGCGGATCAGGCCGTCGGCGGAGGTAAGGGTCAGACTTCCGCCGTTCACGGCAGCGGCATAGTCGGAATCGATGTAGCCGTTTGATGATTTTCCGGTACTCCAGTGGTCGCGCACTGCGGAGCAGCGGGGTGAATCGGCGTATTCCTCTTCGGATTCATCCGCAGGGTTGGTGATGGGAGTGCCGATGACTTCAATGGCATCGCTGTTGCCGTCGTACAGGAACGCTTTGACGAGGCGTCCGCCCCAGCGCTCAAAGCAGAGAAAGAGGCGGTTGTTGTGGATCACGTATTCATCCAGCGTATCATCGTCGATGTCGCGCGCATAGGTTACGGGGTCGGCGCCGATGGTCCCCTGAAGGATGCCGCGGGCCCAATCGGATGCGGCTTTCAGGACGCCCATATCGCGTACGTGCGCATGGAGTTTGAGAGCCCATCCGGAGGTGTAATCCACGGGGGGCTGTTCGTCGCTGTAGGAATTGGCGTCGTAGCGGGTGAAGGTGGTTTGGTAGTTGCAGGATTTGTAGGCGTCGGACCAGGCGAGCCAGGTTTTGTCAGCGGGCGGCCACCAGGCGGGGGCGATTTCGTCGTGCCAGGCGGTTTCGTAAATCATCGCGCTGTAGGACCACTCGGCGAGCTTGAGGAGGTTGGCGGCCTGGATGGATTGTATGGTGTCCCAGGCGTCGCGGAGAATGGTGTTGGTGTGGTTCATGTCGCCATATTTTTTCATGCCGTCGGGATGCCAGCCGTTGTGCAGGTTGGGCACGCGGTTGAAGAAATCCTCTTCCATGACGCTGCTGCCGTCCATCAGGCCGTAATACCAGTGATCGTAATTCTGTTCGGCGGCGTGCTTGAGCCATTCGTAGGTCTGCGATGATTTGTTATAGACGTATCCGTGATCGATCACCCAGGAGGAGTCGGCGAGTGCCCAGGCGGTGACTTCGTTCAGGTTCATGATTTCGATCCACGGATGGTTGGCGGCCCAGCGGAGGGTGTTGTGCCATTGATCGGCATTGTTGTTGGGGGTGTCGGAGGCAAAGGAATTTCCGGCGAAGGCTTCCCAGTCGTCAAAGACAAGGGTGATCTGCGAGGAGTCCGGCTGCATGGCTTTGTGGAGCAGCGTGTAGCGGGTGTCCTTCAGCATACCGCCGTCGTCGTTGCCGAATTTGGACTGGTCTTCGCGGTCGTTAATCATGAAACAGAGTACGCCGTTGATTTTATGGATTTTGTGGTGATAGATTTCTTCATCGTTTCCGCCGCCGCCGGCCCAGCGGCCCATGTTGGAATCATCCCATCCGGCGTTGTTGGTTTCGTTGGGATAGAACCACCAATGCAAATGCGTGACTTCATCGAGATAGGTGGCGGAAAAACCGGAGGCTTCAATTTCTTCAAAGGTCTTTCCATCGAGCGGTCCGGAGGCGGATACGTAAGCACTGTTGGTGTCGGTGCGAATTACGCGTTCGGGGGTGTGCATGACTTTGATGTCCGCTTCGGTCAGGCCGAACAGATGTTCAAGCAGCTCGCTGTTTTGGGCGATGCTCTTTGCGTTCACTTCGCCTTCGAAATAGGGCATGATGTGTTCCGCCAGTACGCCGCCGATAATGGAGCCGGGTCCGTTCGTGACGAAGTTGGAAACCCGCCGCACGAAGGTTGGGCCATCGCGGGCCGGGTAGTTGCTTTCGGAGGGATCCTGCGTGGCCCAGAGAAAGGACATCAGCAGCGTGCCGCTGATATGCAGGTTGACGGGCGTGTTGAACATTTCCGCCGAGTCCAGCATGCGGACGAATCCCGGATAAAAATCAATGTCGCTGCGGTCCGTGAAGATATGCGCCTGCGTGGAGGTTTTTTTATTCACCGACTGGTTGGCATGGGCCACGACCGCATATTTTGCGCGCCCTGTGCCGGCGGTGGAAAGCACGGCGTCAACGAGCAGTCCGTTTCCATCGCCGACATTGCGGGTAATGGCGCCGATGGCATCAACGATGTCGCTTTGGTTGGCCAATTCTCCGGCGCCTCCATTGGTGCCGTCACGCGTGATGAATGGTTGGAAACGGATGGCGGAAACACCATCCCAGCCGCGACTGGTCAGGAACGTTTTTTTGATGCCGAACTCCACGCTGTCAAGATCGTTTCGCCAGTAGCTGCCGAGATAATCACCGGGATGCGAAGCCCAGGCGGAATCGTACAGCGCGCCGACAGAGCCGTTGTAAACGCAGATGCAGGCTTCCCAG
Source organism: uncultured Verrucomicrobiota bacterium (assembly GCA_964542025.1). Classification (GTDB taxonomy): domain Bacteria; phylum Verrucomicrobiota; class Kiritimatiellia; order RZYC01; family RZYC01; genus JAQVYB01. The sequence continues at coordinate 49,970 of CAZISY010000006.1, read as the reverse complement.
GGATAAGCGGTTTTGGTGTCTGAAAAATCCGGCAGCCATTCAGAGCCGCCTGATGCGCAGTCGATGGCGACATAGACATCCACTTGATCGTTTTCATTGCCGTAGAGCAGGTCGAAGAAGTCGATGCGGAAATAGAGATTGGTGCCGTCGTCATGCGAATAGAAGGCAATCAGGTCACGTCCGGCATCGTTGCTGCCGTCGCTGAATAGATATTCATCGGCGTTCGCATCCAGCGCGCGCAGATCATCACGGGTCCAGTCCTGAAATTCCTGATACCAGACCGTGCCGCGTTTATCGGTTCCGATGGCGGGTCCGGCCCCAATGGTAATGGCCGAAAGCGGGGTGGCGGCCACCAGGGCAAGGGTGGAAAACAAAACAGGCATGAGCGGGTGAAATTTCATGGAATGCTTCCTTTGACGTATAATACGGTATGTATACAGACCATCCGGAAAAGTAAAACGGTTTAGCCAAAAAACGGGCCACACGATTTACACGCTTTCTTATTGCGCGAACCCGGAGATATCTCTATTTTTCCGCGAATAAATCAGGGCGGTTAAGCCGCCGGATTCGTGCAACGTGATATCCGAAGGAGCCTGTTAGTTCATGATTTCCCGTTTGTTTTCTCGTTTACTGCCTGGGTTCATCCTCTTGCTGCTGGGACATGTGATCACCCCGGTTTCGGCTCAGGTACTGGTAACAAAGTCCACTGGAATAAAAGCGCCGATTGATTTGACCGGAATTACAGCGCCGGCGACCGATCAGGGGCGGATTTTTTTACGCACGCTTGAAAATGATTTGAAACGCTCCGGATGGTTGATGCCGGCCCGCCAGGGGCAGGGCGAATATCGGGTACTGGGCGAAACCGATGTCAGCGGAGCGCAGTTGGATGTTTCCTGTCAGCTGTTCCGCACCGCCGATCAGCGTTCGCTGATCAGCAAGACGTATCACGGTCCGATTGCCAATCCCACCGGCCTCGCGCACAAAGTGGCTGATGAAATTGTGGAGGCGGTAACCGGGCGCAAGGGAATTGCCTCCACCACGGTGGCGCTGATCGGCACCGGCACCGGAAAGAAAGAATTGTACATCGTCAATGTGGATGGCAGTGGGCTTCGGCAACTGACCAGCGACAATTCCATCAGTATGTCGCCGTACTGGCTGCCCGATGGCTCCGGCCTGATTTACACTTCCTACAAAAAACATTATCCCGACCTGTACAAAATCAGCTTGCAGTCCGGTGCGCGTGAACGGATTTGCAAATACAGCAATATGAATATGGGAGGCGCCGTTTCGCCGGATGGACGGTATGCCGCCGTCGTACTCAGCGGGAAGGACTCGCGTCCGGGCAATCCGCCGCTCACCAATCCCGAACTATGCGTACTGGATCTCCAAAGTGGAAAAGTCACCGTACTGACCCGCACCAAAGACGCCGCCGAAGCGAGCCCCTCCTGGTCGCCCGACGGGCAGCGGATTGTGTATGTATCCGATCAATCAGGCACCCCGCAATTGTACATCATTTCCCGGACCGGGGGGCAGCCGCGCCGGCTGACCAGCCGCGGCTCGGAAAACACTTCCCCCGACTGGGGCCCGAGCGGTTTGATCGCCTACGGGTCGCGCCAGGGCGGACGCTATTCTATTCAGGTAATTGATCCAGCCACCGGCGAAATTAAAGTGCCGGCGCAGGATGGAGCGGAGTATGACGAGCCGAGTTGGGCGCCCGATGGACGACACATCGTCGCCACGCGCTCCCAAAAGTATGCTTCGCAAGTGTACATTCTTGACACCATGGGTGATTCGCCGCTAGCTTTGACGAATCATAAAGGGGATTGGTATTCTCCTGCCTGGTCGCCAGGAAGATGAACGGCCGTAAACGGCAAGGCAAAAGGAAGGGTCTACATGAAGCAGTATAAATTATGGTTACCGGTTGTTATGGCTTGTCTGGTTCTTGCCGGCACAAGCGGTTGCAAAAAGAAAACTTCTGCGGCGGGCGGAGTCGGGTCCGACGTGGACAACCTCGGAGTGATTGGTTCAGATTCCGGCTATGGCTATGACGGCAACATGCCCGGCCGGCCGGATGAAAACGGAAGCACCATTGCCGATGGGCAAAGCCCGTTCGAACCCGTATATTTTGAATATGACAGTTCGCAAATCGGCGAATCCGAACGGTTCAAACTGGACCAGGTTGCCGAGTACATGCGCAAAGGTCAGGATGTGGGTATTATCGTGGAAGGCCACACCGATGAACGCGGAAGCCGCGAATATAACGTGGCTCTCGGCGAACGCCGCGCCCTGGCTGCCCGCGCCTATCTGATCGGTCTCGGTATTGATGGAAACCGAATCCAGACCAAGAGCTATGGCGAAGAAAGCCCGGTGGCCTTTGGACATGATGAAGCCTCCTGGGCGCTGAACCGCCGCGGTGAATTTGTGTTGTTTTATTAAGTCGCCGTGCGGAGTGATCCGCCCAGGCGCACATCCCGGCGTGAACACCGGGCAACCGTAATCATAGACAGCCCGCTCCGCATCGCGGAGCGGGCTGTTCCTTATCACATCAGGCCGGGCGTTTTGAAAAAGTTCCAACGATTGGAAAAAGGACTCGCAAAAGTTCCAACGATTGGAAAAAATGACGACAATTTTTCCAATGATTGGAAAAAGCAAAAGCAGGACACACCACCATGAGAATACTTTCAGGCATACAACCTTCGGGGAAACTGCACATCGGCAACTATTTCGGCATGATGCGTCCGGCCCTGGAATTGCAGGAGCAGGGCGAAGCGTTTCTCTTCATTGCGGATTATCACGCGCTGACTTCAGTATCGAATCCTGCGGCGTTGCGCGCAGACGTGAAGGATGTGGCACTGGATTTTCTGGCGTGCGGTTTGAACCCGGAGAAGACGGCCTTCTATCGGCAGAGCGATGTACCGGAAGTGCAGGAACTGGCGTGGCTGCTTTCGGTGGTGACGCCGATGGGGCTGCTGGAGCGTTGTCATTCCTATAAAGATAAACTGGCCAAGGGACTCGAAGCCACGCACGGTCTTTTTGCCTATCCGGTGCTGATGGCGGCAGACATTCTGATTGTGCAGTCGGATGTGGTGCCGGTGGGGCGCGATCAGAAGCAGCATGTGGAAGTGACGCGCGATCTGGCGATCAAATTCAATAATGCCTATGGTAATGTGTTCAAAATTCCGGAGCCGTCGATTCGCGATGATGTGGCCGTGGTGCCGGGTATTGACGGCGAAAAGATGTCGAAGTCGTACGGAAATACCATTGAAATTTTCGGGGATGAGGCGGAGACGAAGAAGCGGATTATGCGCATCGTGACCGACAGCCGCGCGCTGGAAGAGCCAAAAGTGCCGGAGGAATGCAATGTGTTTAAGCTGTACCGTCTGCTGGCCAGTGAGGCACAACTGGCTGAAATGGCGGAAAAATACAGGGCGGGCGGCATGGGATACGGGACGGCGAAAAAAGCCTTTCACGAATTACTGACAGAGTACTTTAAGCCCATGCGGGTTCGGCGCACGGAACTGATGAAGAATATGGATTATGTGGAAGACGTATTGCAGAAGGGCGCGCAGCGGGCGCGGAATGAGGCCTGCAAGACGTTGAAAGCCGCGCGGTGCGCCATCGGCCTGGAATAGACGGCGAATTTTTTATTTTGATGAAAAAAGAGGACGCTGGAAACGGCGTCCTTTTTTTACGTCCGTGGAACCACGCGTGACGGCGGTGATCAGAGGCCGAGGGTGAAGTCTGTTTTACTATCGATGCGGTAAATGGTTTCCGCAATCAGGCGCGCGCCGTGTTCCACATCCTTCAGGCTGATCAGTTCGCAGGGGCTGTGAATGTAGCGGCAGGGGATGCTGATCAGGGATGTGGCGACGCCGGCCCGTGTGAGCTGCATTTTGTTGGCATCCGTTCCGGTTCCGCGTGAGGCGGGTTCGACCTGCACCGGGATCTTGCATTTCTTGGCCGTGCTCATGATGAGGTCAAACAGCACGGGATTCAGATTAGGGCCGCGGTTGACGGCCGGTCCCTTGCCCAGATCCACGGAGCCGCATTTTTTATCCATGGTGGGGAAATCGGTGGCGAAGGTGACGTCGACGGCGAAGCCGATGCTCGGATTGATGGCGTAGCAGCTGGTGGTCACGCCGCGCAGGCCCACTTCTTCCTGCACGGTGGCGACGACATGCACTTCGGCCTGTGGGTTCATTTTGGCGAGGAGGCGTCCGGCTTCGAGAACGGTGAAAACGCCGGCGCGATCATCCATGCCGCGGGATGCGAGCAGATCGTTCGGAAAGTCAATGGCATCGTAGGCGAGTACGGCGGGATCGCCGACTTCCACCCATTTTTCGGCTTCCTTTTGATTTTTAGCGCCGATGTCGATGAAGAGCTCTTCCGTTTTGGTGACTTTGTCGCGATCGGCAGCCTTAATCACATGGATGGGTTTTTTCCCGATGACGCCGGGGATGCGGCCTTTTCGGGTATCAATCCAGACGCGCTGTCCCTGGAGAATTTGGGGATCCCATCCGCCGATCTGGTCGACATTGAGAAAGCCTTTGTCGTCCACATAGGTGATCATGAGGCCGATTTCGTCGATGTGCCCGGCGAGCATGATGCGGGGTGATCCGCCTTTGTGGATGCAGGCCATCACGTTTCCATGCTGGTCGCTGGTGACTTCATCGGCGAAGGTTTTCACTTCTTCGGCAAAGAAGCGGCTAATGGTTTGTTCGTATCCGGAAGGGCCGATGTGGTTCAACAGTTTTTTGAAGAAGTCGAGGGAGTGGCGGTTCATGATGGGAATCCTTGTTTCAGTCATTACAAAACGGACCGGTGCCGTTGGGCGCCGGTCCGTCGGTGATTTTTCGTTTGAAGATTACGCGTTATTTTCCGGCGGCTTTACGCAGCGCTTCGACTTTGTCGGTTTTTTCCCAGGGGAAGATGCTGCGTCCGAAATGTCCATAGGCGGCGGTCTGTTTGTAGGACCAGCCTTTGGGGGTTTTCAGTCCAAGCGCGTCGATGAGGGCCGCCGGACGGAAGTCGAAGATCTTGCCTTTTTCCAGAATAGCCTGGAGCTGGTCGTCCTCGATTTTCCCGGTTCCGTAGGTATCGACATTGATGCTCAGCGGCTTGGCGATGCCGATGGCATAAGCGACTTGAATTTCACATTTATCCGCCAAGCCGGCCGCCACGATGTTTTTCGCGGCATAGCGCGCGTAGTACGCGGCGGAACGGTCCACTTTGGAGGGATCCTTTCCGGAGAATGCGCCGCCGCCGTGCGAGCCTACGCCGCCGTAGGTGTCCACGATGATTTTACGGCCGGTGAGTCCGGAATCGCCATGAGGTCCGCCGATGACGAATTTGCCGGTGGGGTTGATGTAGAACACCGTTTTATCATCCAGCAGGTTGGTGGGTTCCAGAACGTCTTTGGCGACCTTGATCAAATCTTCGCGGATTTGTTCGAGAGGCACATCGTCGGTTTGGTGGGAGATGACGATGGTCGTGATGCGTTTGGGTTTTCCGTTTTCGTGCAGAATGGAAACCTGCGATTTGGAGTCGGGGCGCAGGTAGGGGATTTTTCGGGTTTTGCGGATTTTCTGCAGTTCATCAAGCAAACGATGGCTGTAGATGATGGGGGCGGGCATCAGCTCAGGGGTGGCGTTTGTGGCATAGCCGAACATCATGCCCTGATCGCCGGCGCCCTGGTCGGCATAGATATTCTGGCTGGCATTCACGCCGCGTGCGATGTCGGCGGATTGCCCATGAATGTTCTTCACATAGATGAACGAATCGGCGCAGAAGAGGAGTTCTTCGCGGTTGTAGCCGATGTCGCGGACGACATTGCGGGCAATCTGGTGACTGTCGATTTCATTCCATCCGTTGCAGGTGATTTCGCCGGCATTGACGACCAGATTGGTGGCGGTCAGTGTTTCGCAGGCTACATGGCTTTCAGAATCTTTGGTCAGGCAGGCATCAAGGATGGCGTCTGAAATCAGGTCGCAGACTTTATCCGGATGTCCTTCAGAGACCGATTCGGAGGTGAAGACGTGGTTGACTTTGAGTTTGCTCATACGGATACGCTCCTGTTGCTTCGTTGTACTGGTTCAGACATTGAGCGCGCATGATATAAAGCCGGTCACGAAAAGAAAAACAAAATATTGCCGAAAATACGGCTGTTGGGTATCTTTACCGATGCGGAACAGAGATGATTTGAAGCCGGCAGAAATGCTAAAATCCGGGAGAGCAACGTGACATTCCGAAGAAAAGCGGTTACAGGGTTGAGCATCGCAGCGCTATTGCTGGCGGGCGGTTCGTTGTATGTGGGTTTTCGAGCCTACCGAATGTACGACATCGCGCAGTCCTGGCGGTCGCAGATCCGCTATTTGGTGGAGAGCGGTAATTCCATTGGCACAGCACCGGCTTCGCAGGCTCTTTCGGACGGTTATTTGGAGTCGGTGCTGGGTGACAACCGCGAACTGCTGACTGAATTAAAGGGGCTGATTCACAAGGGGTTGGATGAGTCGCCGTCGCTTAACATGGGTGAAGTGGCGGCCATGAATATCACCTATAACAGGACCCCGGAAGGCAGCAACGTTAACGTGGCCGCGCATATCGCCGGGGGCTTCCCGCTGGAAGCGCGCAAGCCCGGTTTTCATCGGGACGGGTTTTTCAATAATCTAACCGATAGACAGCTCTATACTCTTGGCAACAAACAGGTCCAGCTGCTTGGGCGGGATATGATTTTCTTTGCCGGAACGAATTATGCGGAGACGCATCAGCAGCTGATGGCCACGGTTTTTGAGGGGCGTATTGTTCCGCTGGCGGATTCGCTGACTAATCGGCTGTATCACGCCACGGTGTTTCCAAATCCGGAAAATGTCATGCCGCCGCAGTTGAGGCAGCATGTGCAAACGGTGGTTACGAAGGGTTCCATTGGGCAGTATGACGGAAGTTGGGATGTGATTATTATCACCAAGTCGGCGGATTCGGCGCGTTATGTGGTGTCGGTGATCAATGACCTCAAGCGCACGGCGGAGGTGACGCTGGCTTCGGTATTGGGCGGTCAGGCGACGGAGACGCAGTGGGGCAAGCAGTATATTTGGTGGGCGCGGTCGATGATGGATATGTCGGCGCGCAGCGTGGTGGAGCAAAAGGGGCAGGTGGTTCGTGTCCGCACCGATTTTAAACGGGAAATGGTGAATGCCACACTGAAAACGCTTGAGCGTGCGATGCGCGATTACCGGGCCATTCGCGAAACCTTTGATGAAAATGATCCCCGGGTGGCCAAAGCGCTGGCTAAGGCGGATGTGCTGGAATCCCAGGGGCGCCAACTGGAATCGAAGGCACGGAAGATTCAGGATTACTGGTCCGAAGAACATCAATGGGGACCGGATTGGCCGATAGGCCCCCGCGAAGGGGAGCGTCCGCAGGCGGTTCCGCAGACCATTCAGGAATTGCCCGCCGCGACACCCCCGTCCGCTCAGCCGGCAGAGGCGGCACCCGCCACCACAGCAGCGCCGAATCCCGGTGCGTAAGTAAATCCGGGCAGGCCGGGGTGGGCCGGTCAGGAATCGCCCAGGAAAAGCTGGTAGCAGGCGAAGATGAACACCAGCAATCCGAAAGCGCAATACGCGAGAATGTAGCTGAAGTGTTCGATGCCGAAATTGGCGAGGAAGAAAATCCACCCGATGCGGAAGACGTAGACAAACGAAGCCAGAAGCCCGAATTTGTAGGAGTGCAGCAGGAAGCAGAACGTCAGGACCAACAGCATCAGCGCGGCTTCGTAAAAGGGAAGAACAATTTGCGCTTCCATCATCATATCAAAAAAAGCCTTCATGGATTCACCCTCCGTTGTTTGACGAACCGAGCGTAGATCAGGTGGATGAATGAAGAAAGGAAAAATTTAAGCTATGCACCATATCCGACTCTCCAAGCGACAGTTTATTATTAAATATGCTTTGTTGTGTTTTGCCTTTCTGGTGGTATTGGCTCTGTTTATTGATGCGAAAATGCTTCGGACGAAACGGGCGCTTCCGTCGTCGGATCAGCAGATCGGGGATGATTTGGCGTCCGTATTGCTGAATGCCGGTCAGCGGACGTATGAGGATCCGCGCGGGCGTTTTCGGATGGCGGTTCCGACTTTGTGGAAAGAAGAGCATCCAAAGCCGGATGATCGCCCATATGATGTGGTGTTCACGAGCAGCTATGGTTGTGATGTCAGTGTGATTGTTTCTGACGCGAAGGAGATGTCCTTTGAATCCCTGTTGCGCGACATACGGGGAATACAGGATCGTCTGGGGCTCAATATGAACATCGAAACCATCATGTTCGGGGAGATCCCGGCGATCAAGAGAATGATCAATCTTCATTACAGCCGGATCATCACGGTGGATTTCATTCGCGATGGATTAGCGCACGAAATCCAGTTGGCCATACCGCATCGATACGTCGAACAAAGCGCACGGATTCTGGAGATAATCCTGGAGCGGTATCAGCCGGCTCCACTCAACGCAGCGAACGTGATTTTGGAGTCTGTGCCTGCCGGCGAATAGGAAACCGCGGAATCTTTCGGCGGGTAAATGAGCTGTGCGGCAATCAGTTTGCGGGGTTCAGCGGCCCGGTGGAGTCACGAACAATCAGCGAAACCGGGAGGCGTTCCTGACACTGCGTGGTTTCATGACGGTAGAGGGCCAGCAGCCGTTTAAAGCTTTGGCGGCCCAAATCATACAGGTCATGCCAGATCGTGGTCAAACTCGGGCTGGCAAAGGCGGCGGAATGAATATCATCCACGCCCATCACGGAAATGTCGCCGGGAACATGAATACCTTTTTTATCCAGGTAGCTGATGGCGCCGATGGCCATTCGGTCGTTTCCGGCCATGATTGCCGTGATTTTTGAACATTTGCGCATCAGCGCCTGAGTAGCGGCATACCCGCTTTCCAGATCCCAGTCTTCACCGCCATCCACGGAATAAATATGATCAGCCTGGATACCGAGTTTCGCGCAATGCAGCTCGAATTCGGCGCTGAACTCAATACCGGTGTAGGTGTTGACGCCCTTGATCAAGCCGATGTGCTGATGACCGAGCCCAACCAGATGTTCCGCGGCTTTGCGGGCGGATTCCCGGTAATCCATGGCCAGGTAGTTCAGGGAGCTGTTTGGATAATGGTGGTTCACCAGTAGGAACGGCGCGGTAGAGCCTTCAAATTCCAGGGGAAATGTATCGGTAATGTTGGCGCCGATGAACAGCATGCCGTCCGCTTTACGGGAGCGCAGGATGCTCATGTATTCTTTCGAGGCGATGAATTTTTCATTCGCGATATCAAGCAGGATTTTATAGCCGTCTTCTGCGGCCTGGTCATAGATGCCTGAAATAATTTCACCGAAATAGACGTCGGCGAAGACATGGCCGAGATGCGGCACTACGACGCTGGCCGTCATACTGGATCGAGATGCCAGGCCGCGGGCGTTGTTGTTGGGTTGGTAGTTGTGACGCCGTACGCTTTCCTGAACCCGTTCACGCGTCTCTTTGCTGATACGTGGATTGTTGTTAAGCACCAGCGAGACGGTACTCAGTGAAACGTTGCATTCGCGTGCGATATCTTTTATTGTCACTTTTTGCATAGTAAATCACCTGAAAGATGTAACTTCTTAACACGATTGAATGGATATTCAATGATAAAGTTTCCCGATTTGTCGGGATAAAAAACGATTTTGCAGGAAGAGGAGCTCAGGGCGTGATGCAACGCATAATTCAGTGGGGACGGCTTTTGGGTTCGCTGAGCCGAAACAGTGCGCTGGCGGCGGTCCGCTTTCCGCTTTCAATGCTGCTGACAGGGAGCGGTCTTTTGCTTGTATCCCTGCTTCCAGTGCTGATCACGCACCAGTTGGGCGAGGCCGGAAGGCTGGTGAGGGACAGCGCGCTCTCGCTGCATCTTGTTTTGGGGATTGTTTTGGCATTATTTCTGGCCGGATCTCTTTCGAGAGACGCCGATGCCCGCAGTGAGGTTCCCCTGATTCTGAGTAAGCCGGTGAGCCGTCAGGTATACTTTTTTTCTGTATTCATCGGGATGCTGGTCATGGAAATGATTTTTTCTGTTTGTATGACGGCGTCAGCGTGTTTGGCGCTGGCTGCCGCGTCCGAATCGTTTGTAGTACATTGGCAATGGCTGGGGCCTTTGATGCTGATATTGGTCGGCTCATTTGCCGCAGGCGGATGGTTGAATTACCGGAAGCACTGGAATTTCTGTTCGACCACCCTGTGCCTGCTGATGCCGAGCCTGCTGGCGGCTGGGATTGTGCTGGCCGTTTTGCTGCCGGATTCCGATCGCGGGCTGATCGATCACTGTTTTAGGGCGGGCCTTTTGACAGCGATGGCTCTAGTGGTCTTTCTGGGTTTGAGTGTGGGCACAGCTCTGGCCTTTGGTTTTCCGGCGGCGGTTTCCGTTTGCTGCGTGGGGTTGGTGCTGGGGTTGCTGGCGGATTATTTTATGTATGGCGCGGACAATGCCGGACAGCTGACGCGAGTGTTGTGGAACACGATTCCGAACTGGCAGCGTTTCTGGATGGAGCGGGAGGGGGCTGTATCGTGGCGCTACCTGGGGATGGCGGCGGGGTATGCCTGTTCCTATGTCGGCTTTGTACTATGGGTGTGTGCAGGTTATTTTCGTCGGTCTGAGCTTCGGGGATAATACACGATTCAAAACAGGAGGCGGCAGGATGAAGAGTAGCGCAGCGGGATCGAAATGGGTGGGGATGATGGGCGTTCTTCTAGTTGGCAGTTTGGGGTTTGCGGAACCATTGACGCTGGAAGACAGCGGCAAGACGATTCAGCTTCCGCCGGGGGGTGAATTGGAGATTGTACTGGAGGGGAATCCGACGACGGGATACAGCTGGACCGTGGAAGAATGCGGGCCCGATGTGCTGAGCTGCATTGGCGAGCCAAGATACACCTCCGATTCGCAGTTGATCGGAGCGGGGGGCGTGTATCAGTTTGTTTTCAAGGCGGAGTCGGTCGGCAGCGGGATGTTGAAACTGATTTATCACCGTTCCTGGGAAACCAATGTTCCACCGGAAAAGACGTTTTGCCTCCTTGTGAACGTGGTCGCCGTCGCTTCCGGAGAATAGACGCTCTTCGAATTCGTTCCTGATGATCGGGTGGGGGACGCGCTCACACGAATGATGGGCTGATTTCTTTTTGATGC
>CAZISY010000006.1:28859-38678 GCA_964542025.1 uncultured Verrucomicrobiota bacterium | reverse complement strand
TATGCCTTGTTCATCCGTGCATGACGCTGCAAGGCGGTGTGCCGATTGAATTAATAACGATGGGATAAAAGGAGAAACGATGAAACTGATCATTGCCTACATCCAGCCCGAGAAGCTTCCGGCTGTAAAGAGGGCGCTGTACGACCGCGAAATACGAAAAATGTCCGTCACCAACTGTCTGGGTTGCGGCCAGCAGGGTGGCTATCACGAAACGTATCGGGGCGTGGAGATGGAAGTGAACCTGCTGAAAAAGGTGCGTCTGGAAATCGGAGTGAACGACGATTTCGTCAAGCCCACCGTGGATGCCATCATCGAAGGAGCACGCTCCGGAAAAATCGGTGACGGGAAAATATTCATTCTGGATTTGCCGGAATGTATCCGCATTCGGACGGGCGAAACGGGACACGATGCCATTGGCTGATTGGCGTTCGTAATCGGTGACGCATTTATGGGTCAGAGGATGTATTCAGGAAAACAGGAAAGAAAGGAATCATGAAAATCATTACAGTGAGGAGTATCATATTGTTGCTGGCTGTGCTGGCGGGGTGGTGCCTGCCGGCCCTGGCGGAGGAAGAAATTGCGGTGGATGGTGTCGCCGTTGCGGTGGAAGCGGCGGCGGGAGAAACAGGGGTCGCAGAACAGGCTTTGTTCACGGTGAACAATACCTGGATGCTGGTGGCGATCTTTCTGGTGTTCATTATGAACCTGGGGTTTGCCACGGTGGAAACCGGACTGACCCGTGCGAAGAACACCGTCAACATCCTGTTCAAAAACGTGGTCATCGTGCCGATCGGCATTATGACCTACGCGCTGATGGGGTTCAATCTGATGTACCCCGGCGACTCGTGGCTGATCGGGAAGGTGCTGGGATTCGGCGGGTTCGGACTCTCCATGGATCCGGCCGGGTTCACCAGCGCGTATAATCCCTCCTACACCTACTGGACGGATTTTCTGTTCCAGGCGATGTTTGCGGCCACAGCGGCCACCATTGTCTCGGGTGCCGTGGCGGAACGCATCAAACTGAGCAGCTTCATTGTCTTCTCGGTGTTTTACGTGATGCTGGTGTATCCGTTCATTGGTTCGTGGGGCTGGGGCGGAGGTTGGCTGGCGGGGGTGGGCTTCCATGACTTTGCCGGTTCCACCTTTGTACACTCGGTGGGTGGCTGGGGCGCGCTGGCCGGAGTGATGCTGCTGGGGCCGCGGCGAGGGAAGTATGTGAACGGCAAGCCGAAGCCGATCATGGGACACAGCATGCCGCTGGCAACCATCGGCGTGTTCATGCTCTGGCTGGGGTGGTTTGGGTTCAACGGCGGTTCGGTACTTTCGGCATCGCCGGGCGCCGTTTCCTATGTGTATGCCACCACCACACTGGGTGCCGCCGCAGGCATTCTGACCTCTATGCTGACTTCGTGGCTTGTCCAGAAGAAGCCGGATCTTTCGATGCTGTTGAATGGATGCCTGGCGGGCCTGGTCGCCATCACAGCCGGTGCGGATGCCGTGAGCATTCCGGCGGCGATTCTGATCGGTGGCGTGGCAGGCGTGATCGTGGTGCTGGCCGTGTTCGGATTTGATCGACTGCGGCTGGATGATCCGGTCGGGGCGCTCTCGGTGCATCTGGTCAATGGCGTATGGGGTACGCTGGCGGTCGGTTTGTTCGGCAAATACGCCTGGGAAAACGGCGTTCCGGTGGCGGCGCATTTTTCAGTAACTGCGCAGCTGGCGGGGATCGTTTCAGCCGGTTTGTTCAGCTTCGCAAGCGCCTATCTAATTTTCGCGGTGGTGAAGGCCGTGATGGGCCTGCGAGTGAGCGAGCATGAGGAATTGTGCGGTTTGGACATCGGGGAGCACGGGATGGAAGCCTATAGCGGATTCCAGGTTTTCTCCAATCAATAGAGGCTGTGGTGTCCCGCGCAGCCGGACGGTGACGGCGTTCATCATCCGGTTTCGCGGGCGCCCGAACACAACGGAAAAAATAAAAAGCCGCCTGAACGGCGGAATGAAACCAAGAGGAGCAACGAATGAAAAGAAGAATAGCTGTTTGCAGTGGGCTTGCGGGGGCGGTGATTGCCGCATGCGTCGCACGGGCCGAAAGTGAGATCACGGTGGATTACGGCAGCGCCTACATTTGGCGCGGTCAGGTGCTGAACAGTGCCGCCGTGATTCAACCCGGCATGACGGTCACCACGCCGGTTGGCGTGTGGCTGAATGCCTGGGGCAACATGGACGCCACGAAGAAAAACGAGTTGGCCGGTAAATTCAATGAGGTGGATCTGACGGCGGCGTACACGCTGCCGCTGGAAGGGCCTGCCGCAGTGGATATCGGAGCGATCAACTACCTGTACCCGTATCACAGCGAACAGGGAGAAGACGCGCTCGATGAAACCTCCGAGCTGTTTGCATCGCTGGGCCTTGATGTGCTTCTGGCTCCGACGCTGGCGGTCTATTATGACATCGATGAAATTAAGGGTGCCTATGTGAATGCCGGAATCGGCCATTCGTATGCGGCGACGGAACAGGTTTCGCTGGATGCAGGGCTGTCGGTGGGTTGGGGCTCCTCAAAATACAATGAGGGCTACTTCGCCGAAGAAAGCTCAAAATTAAACGACGCAAAAGTTTCGCTCGGCGCCACGGTCGCGCTTACGGAAGCCCTTTCGCTGGGAGCGTCGGTGGCCTATTCCTATCTGCTGGATTCCACCATCCGCGATCAGGCGGAGGAGATCTATGGGCAGAAGGATAACACCTACGCCGGTTTGAAGTTAGCCTACGCGTTCTAAAGACAAACAGTCCGAGTCGTGGGGTACTTACGGGAGAGAGGCGTCAGCCGACAGGCTGACGCCTCTTCTGTTTGCCGGCACCGGCGTGAAATAACCAAGAAAAACAATGGACACCAGCTTGGAACTGGTATATATCCCCGACATAGTGTGTGTGCCGGACGAGCGTTATGAGCAAAATTGCCCAGTGAAACGCAACTCCGCTGGATAACGAATCAATCGACGGCAAAAGCCTGGGGAGGCGGACGAAGCGTGTCAGATTGGTTCGGGTTGGGGCGATGGAATAGTGGCCGTTTTCACCGAAATTACCCACCGGGAAACCCCGTTATTCCATTGTGAATCGTTAAAAGGGGAGTGTAGCGATGAGAGCTAATACGACAGAGAATGGGCGCGGTTCCACGCCGCGCCGCGGCGGGCGCCTTTTTCCAATCGTTGGAAAATCAGCGGGGCCTTTTTCCAATCGTTGGAAAATCTGTTTTGCAGTGCTTTCGGCGCTGCTTGTTTTGCCCGGAGTGCGGCTGGATGTGGCGGCGCAGGATTTATTGTACAATCGGAACGACAGCGGAACGGCCATGTGGCGGCATGATGACAACAAGCCGTGGTGGCGCAGCTCTGATGAATGGACGCTGGCGCGGCCGGATATTGAGGGGCAGGATCTGGGAAATACGGGCCATCCGAATCATCTGTTTTATAATCATAACAACTATACGGCGTGCGATGTGAACGGGCAGTGGTGGCCGGTGCAGTCGCTGACGTTTCAGGATGGATGCACGAGCAGCCGCACGTTTACCTACAACGGACTGGATTTGTATTCCAAAATCGAAAATCAATCCTCGGGGCATCATGTGTTTTACTCCGGCATTTCGCTGCAGGCCGATGGAGAGTTTGTGCCGCTGGCGGGAGATTTGACGTTCAGTGATGTCTACAAAAACGATCACATTCTGCGGGTGTACGGCGGCGCGGGGCGAACGCTGACGGTTTCTAATCTGTGCCACGGGGGATATCTCAGTATCGATGAGGATCAGGTGGTACGCGGAACGATTGTGAAGATTCGGGGCATCGGCGATCACAGCGGTCCGACCTATATCAATCAGGGTGAATTGCGGTTTCAGGCGGGCGGCGCGTTTGGTCCTGCGGGCGTGATCAATGTGGGGAACGGGGCAGGCGGATTTTATGCGACGAATTCGGCCGGGCTCTGGCTGGAAACGGCGGGGATTGCGCTCACGAATCCAATTCAGGTGAATGCGGGCAGCGAAGGGTATCGGGTGGTGGGCGGGTTGAACACCAGCGGTACGGCGTATTTTCACGGTGCTGTCAACCTGCTCGGGCCGGTGTTTTTCACGGCTGCTGAATCCGGGGGGACGGTGGCTTTCACTCATGTGATCAGCGGCGCCGAAACGCTCCATAAAGCCGGGCCGGGGACTGTCGTGCTGAGCGGCGAAAATACGCATACGGGCACCAACGTTATTCGCGCGGGTACCCTGCAAATCAACGCGGATCGAAATCTCGGGGCGGTCCCGGCGGCCGTCATAAAAAATGTGGACCTGTGGGAAGCGGCGGCGTTTGAAGTGAATGGGACTTTCACGCTGCACAGCAATCGGGAAATTTATGTGGGGGCGGTCAGTGGGCCGAAGATTTCGGTGACTGCCGGGAATACGCTGACGTGTGCGGCTCCGATCACAGGGACGGCCGGATGGAGCAAAATCGGGATTGGACGGCTGGCCCTGGCAGGATCCAATGCGTTCAGCGGGGAGCTGGTGATCAGCAGCGGCGTGGTTCGGGTTCAGCAGGCGTACGGATTGGGCAGCACGGCAGCGGGGGTGACGGTGGAGTCCGGGGCGGCGCTCGAAATACAGGGGTCGATTACGTCGGCCGCTGAACCGGTGACCCTGAAAGGGCGCGGGGTATCCGGCGGCGGTGCGCTGGCGAATGTGACTAATCCGAATACTATATCGGGAAGCATTACGCTGGGGGCGGATGCGGAGATTCAGGTGACGGAGAATACGCTGAATCTGAGCGGCGGGCTGGCGCTGAGCAATCGCACCCTGTATGTCGATGTGCAGGGGACGGCACTTGATATGACGGCGGGAAATTGTACCGGTGGAACGCGCACCGACGGTGACGGAGCCATCCGCAAGGCCGGAACGGGACGGTTCGGATTGCGGGGAGGGAGCGAACTGACCGGCAATGTGTATGTGGACGAAGGAGAGCTGCGCCTGATGCTTACGGGCGATCAGTTGCCCGCGGGTGGGGTGCTGCATCTTTCCAATAATGTGACGCTGGCGCAGCAAACGGCGCATTCCACAGCGGGGAAAGCCGTGAACATCTATGGAAACATCACGTTGGGGCGTGTGGCGGCCGGTTCGGTAACGCTGACAAACACGGTTGATCTGCAGGGCGGAATGCGCACCGTATCGAGCTACGGCAATATGTATATCTCCGGGCCGATCGCCAACGGAGGGTTGACCAAGAGCGGAAGCGGAAAACTGGTGTTGTCCGGACAAAACGCCTATGCCGGGGGAACAGTGATCAGCGAAGGTTCGCTGCAAATCGGAAATAACGGAACCGTGGGAACAATCGTTGGAGCCGTGACGGATAACGCGTCGCTGATTTTTCTTCGCTCGGATAATCACGCGTTCAGCGGGTCGATCAGCGGCACGGGAATGGTCAGTCAGCTCGGCGGCGGCACGCTGACACTGAGCGGCGCCAACTCGTATTCCGGCGGGACGGTGATTTCCAATGGCGTACTGAAAATATCCGCCGATGGAAATCTGGGAAACGAAACTGGCTTTGTGAAAATCGGCAACTGGGCGGCGCTTCATATCACCGAAAATCTGACGCTGAATGCTTCGCGGGCAATCACAGTGAGCAACGGCCACATCACGGTGGATGTGGATAAGACGGCTGCCTTCGGCGGAGTGCTGTCCGGAAACGGCCAATTCAATAAGGCGGGCTGGGGACGCCTGAATCTATCCGGGAGCAGTGTGCTGAGCGGGCCGGTCCATTTACAGGAAGGTATTCTGGCCATCGGAGCGGATGCCAATCTGGGGGCGGCCCCGGCGTCCTATGTGGTCAATCAGCTGGTCTTCACCAACAATCACTTCACAACGCTTCGTATTACCAATTCCTTTGAATTGAATGCGCGCCGGGGGGTGCAGTTGGCGGCGCATGCCATTCTGCACGTCGAAGACGGAGTAACCTTCACCAATCACGGAATCATTTCGGAAGCAGGCGGCGCAAGGAATCTGACGAAGGCGGGGGGGGGTACGGTTTCGCTGGGCGGAACCAATACGTTCACCGGAAATCTGTATGTGGACGAGGGGGTGGTGGAATTGGGCGGCGATGATCCGCTGGATGCGGATTGGACGTACGTCGGCATGGAATCCGGTTCGGCCGCGGCGGCGCTGTATGCCCGAAACGGATTGAGTTACGATGAGCAGATCGAGTACCGGACGGGCAGTTCAGCAACGCACCTGCTGGGTATGCGCGAGGCTGGGACCGCATTGTTCGGGTGCCCGGTGAAGGTGTCGGGAAATATGGCGGTGAGCAACTGCGCAGGGTCGGTGCTTCGGATACAGGAAATGTGGCAGGAGGGGGACGATAA
This sequence comes from uncultured Verrucomicrobiota bacterium, assembly GCA_964542025.1. Classification (GTDB taxonomy): domain Bacteria; phylum Verrucomicrobiota; class Kiritimatiellia; order RZYC01; family RZYC01; genus JAQVYB01. The sequence goes on along the minus strand of CAZISY010000006.1, from coordinate 32,303 downwards.
AGCCTTCCGTAAAATCGGCGCAGGGGTGTTTGTGCTGGATACCAATTACGTTAAACACATCACCAATGAAGTGGGTACCCTGCGCGCGGGATCCAGTGACGGGTGGAAAAACTGGACGCATGTTTATCTGGCCGGGGGGAGTACTTTTGATTTGGACGGACACAGCGTCACGCAGCAGTGGGTGGACGGCTCCGGCTCCGTGACACTCGCCGGCGGACATCTGGTGATTGACGGCGGGAACGGAGCAACGCTGGACGGCGTAATCAGCGGTTCCGGTCAAGTCACCAAAACAGGAGCGGATATCTGGCGGCTGGACGGAGAAAATACGTTCGAAGGTAAAACATTCATTGAAGGCGGACGGCTGGCGGTTGATCGGGACGGGAATTTGGGGGTCGCGCCCGTCACGGCGGAAGCGGACCGACTTAACATCGGCCACTGGGGGGCCTTGCTGGTTACAAATGCGATGGCGCTAAATGCCAACCGCGGCATCTTGCTTCACGCGGGTGAAGGCGGTGCGATTGAAGTGGCCGGAGAACATATCGTAATGACCAACTGCGGCATCATTTCGGGAGAGGGCCGCTGGTTTGGGAAGACCGGTTCCGGCACCATGCTGCTGATTGCCACCAATCTTTACAGTGGGGGGACCGTCATTTCCGGGGGGACTGTTCAGGTGCGTTCCGATGTGAATTTGGGGGAAGCGCCATCTACTCCACAGGAAAATCTATTGCTGGCGGAGTGGGGTACGCTCCGGTTTTCCCCGGCGGGCGGAACCTCGAATGTTACGCTGAATGCGAATCGAACGCTTACCATCAAAAATGGTCACTTGCGCGTTGATGGGGAAGGCACCAATCTGACCTATGCCGGGCGAATCACAGGATCCGGACAGCTGAATATCACGGGCGGCGGGCGGGTGAATCTTTCCGGCAACAGCGATTACACCGGAAAGACGGAAATTCAATGGGGTTCGCTGGCCATTGGCGCGGATGCCAATCTTGGTTCGGCGCCTGCCGTAGCGACGCCGGGGCATTTGGCCTTTAACGGGCAGGACTGGGCCCATTTGTTCATCACCAATTCCATGACACTGAATGCCCATCGCGGACTATCGCTGTCCAATGTGAATGCCATCATTGAGGTGGCGGATGCAGGGCACGAGCTGACATACAATGGCATCATTGACGGCACCGACCACGGTGGGGCACTGGCAAAACGCGGAGCGGGAAGAATGACCCTGGGCGGTCAAAGTGTGTTCACCAATAATATCTATGTCGATAGCGGGTCGCTCAAATTGACGGCGCCTGCGCCGGCCGCGCCGCTGGCGTCGAAATGGATCGATTTAGGAACAACCAATGCCGACCAGAGTTCGCCGTCGGTGTACCTGGTGCTTGGTCCAGGAGTCCAGATTGCCAACAAAATTCACGCACGCACGAATGCGTATTTCGCGACGGGAGATCGATATATCGCGATGGAAGAGGCGGGCGAATCTGTGCTGTCCGGCGAGATACGGCTATCCGATATGCTGGTCGTGGATGCAGTGGGTGGAAGTACCCTGACGTTCTCAGGAAACTTTTGGCAGAACGATACTGATGAGTTCACCGGGCCTCAGCAGGTCAGCAAGCAGGGCGAAGGAACCATGGTGCTCGGAAATACCAACAACTGGTTTAAGTACTTCTATGTCAATGAAGGCACGGCAAAATCGGGAGTACACGGGGCGCTCTGGTCGTGGACGGATCTGATCATCAGTAACGGAGCCATCTATGATATGGACGGAAAAAATCTCCAGGTGCCGGTCCTGGAAGGCGCGGGGGAGCTGAAGTTGGGGGCCGGTACGATGACACTCTTCAATGGCTATGACCGCGCATTTTACGGAACCGTCAGCGGAAGCGGAAATCTGATCAAAAGTGGCGATACCCAGAATGACATGGGTCGGCTGGCACTGTACGGAGCCAATGAATATTCGGGGACAACCATGGTGTATTACGGGACACTCTGGGTGGACAATCAAACCAACCTCGGTTGCGGAAATCTGGCGTTCAACAACAATGCCCGTCTTTGGTTGCGGGAGAACAGCATTTTTGATTCGTCCCGTTCTGTGCGGCTGGCCGGTGATGGAAATATCGAGGTCTATAATGAAGCTGTGGTTGAAATACGCGGCGTTATCAGCGGAATCGGGACGTTGAACAAAGGCGATGGCGGTGTGCTTGTGTTAACTAATGACAATACAATGAGCGGTACGGTGCGCATCAACAAGGGGACGCTGAGTGTTCCCAAATTGACCTCGGCGGGAACCGCACAGCCACTGGGTGTGAAATCCAGCAGCGGGGTACCGCATGTTTATATGGGCAGTGCCGGTGAAGAAGGCCGCCTGCTTTACACCGGGAGCGGTGGAAGCACGACAAAGAATTTCCATTTCCCTGAAAATGCCACAGGTGTGATTTCGATTGCTGCCGGAGCGACACTGACCAATGCGCCGGGATCGGAAATCAGCGGGTCGGGTTTATTTCGCAAGCAGGGGGCCGGTACGCTGTTTTTCAACCAGACGGCACCAAATACGCTGAGCGGCCGGGTTGTTGTTGATGAGGGTAATTTGCGGCTGCGGCGCTACGGGGCGCTCGGAAACACCACGCAAACGGTTGTGTCCGCCGAGGCCTCGCTGGTGATTGATTCAGACGGTGCGAATTACGTGTTTCAGACCGGAGAACTTTTGCTTAACGGTTACGGTGTGGAGGGTGGCGGCGCGCTGCGCGTACTACAGAACCGGGCGAACAATTCCGTCATCAATGATATACATTTGGAAGGCGATACCGCGCTGTATTACGGCGGCGAGACGGAAACCTTTTATATCACCAATGCCACCGTTTCGGGCGAAGGACGGCTCATCAAGTCGGGCCCCGGTTTAATTCATCTGGATGGAACCAATACCTACTCGGGAGGAACAACCATCAGCAACGGGACGATCCGCTTTCTGCGTACGGAAAATCTGGGTGCAGAACCATCTGTTTACGAACCGGATCACATCGTTCTGAACGGCGGAAGTCTGCAGAAAATGGATGCGGGGGCCATGACCGCCACGCTGAGTGCAAACCGCGGTGTGACTCTGGGAATGTCCGGAGGAAAAATCAGCGTAAATTCGGCAGACCGCACACTCCTGCTGGAAGCGCCATTGACGGGGGCCGGGCCGTTAACGAAGGAGTTGGCGGGCGTACTGCGTTTGGACGCCGACAGCTCGGCGACGTATTCCGGCGTGATCGAAGTCCGGGGCGGTACGCTGGAAGTGAGAGGCTCGGTAGCCAATTCTCCGCTGACAGTGACCAATGCCATCCTTTCCGGCTCCGGGTCGGTTGGTTCCCTGTTGGCCCAGGGCGGGTCCACCCTGAGCCCGGGTGATGCAGAAAACGTCATGGCTAATCTGTATTGTTCGGCGTTGTCCCTGGAAAATGGCGCGGG
>CAZISY010000006.1:0-28759 GCA_964542025.1 uncultured Verrucomicrobiota bacterium | reverse complement strand
GCTACACCACATTGCGAAATCACGAACAGCACGCAAAATGCAACGGACGTACTGGAGATCAATATTGAAGTGGATACGGTCGTCGGACTGGATTACGACCTGATCTATTTCGATGCGGTGACGTATCCATCCGGTTCCGGCGCCACGGCGGTGGAATGGAAAAAACTGTATTCCATGACGGCGATCAATACGAGTACCCTGTTCACGAACGACCTGACGGATTTGCCTCCGGGATATCTGCGGTTCATGCGTATCTCGCCGATGGGCGCCTGGCAGAATGATGCCGGATCGAAATTTGCAAGTCGCCAGATTTATGTAGCCCAAAAATCAGTGCTGTATCCCGGGCGGAATTGGGTCTCCCTGCCGGGGGTGCCGATTCATGCAACGGTTTCCAATGTCTTCGGTTACGGTCTGCCTGCCGGCGGACAGAAGGCGCTATCGACTTGGATAGATTTATACCGATCCGGCGGGTCGATTTCGCCGACCGGAACATTCTGGCTGGCCGACGCTCCCGCGAAACATTGGGAATGGTCGCTCGGAGGAAGCCAAAGTGCGGACCATTTCGAACTGCCGATCACGCAGGGATTCATGGTGAATATTCCAGAAGGTGCGGAGGTCCAGTACCTGGCTTTGGCAGGCCTGCTGCGCACGAATGAAGAGTCGGTTGTTATTGGTGGCGGAAAGGCCATGACGTTTGTGAGCGTACTGCTTCCCGGGTTTATGCACCCGAAAGAATTGGGATTGGTGGAATCCGGTTTTTCCGGCAATTCACGTCCGAATAACTGCGATCTGCTGTACGTATGGGATCGGACCACGCAAGGCCTGAAATCCTATCGTCCGATGTGGTACAACATTGCCAATTCATCCTGGTACTGGCAGGGGGGGCTTCAGGGCGGAAGCTCGGTCAAAGTCAGAGATTCGGAGCATCCAATATCCCAGGATGATGCGTTAATTATTTACCGGCACGGGCCTGCCGGGTTTACCTGGAAAAATCCCATCTACTATACGCCGCCGACGGCGGACATGGCCCCCTGATGGATCACCCCGCGCGCGGTCTGCTGTGAATCAGCGGGAGGAATAGTCCGCCGAGGCAAGAAACCGTTGCAAAATAATGTGCAAAGCGCTCCGAGTGGTTGGTGGAATCCGCTGTGGCGCTGTCATGAGTGCGCTGTTTAAGGCGCTGTGACAGGCGCATGAAGGCAGGTTGGCGGGTGGATTTTCCAAGAGTAACGTGATGAAATCGTGAGCCAGGCTGACGTTGGCGTGCAGCGTTTTCAAAACCATTTCGGCGGTGACTGATTCTTCGCCCTCGTGCCAGCTGTCAAAATCCGTGACCATGGCCAGGCAGGAATAACACACCTCGGCTTCGCGTGCCAGTTTGGCTTCGGCCAGCGTCGTCATGCCGATCACGTCGAATCCCTGGCGGTGATACCACTGGGATTCTGCGCGGGTCGAAAAGGCCGGACCCTCCATATTGACATAGGTTCCTTTTCTGTGAAGCCGAACCGCAGCATACTGCGGGTTTTCGGAGATTACCCGAGTCAACAGATCGGCCAGCGTGTCGCGTAATCGACTGCAAACCGGTTCCGCAAAACCAACGTGCGCGACGACCCCTTTTCCGAAAAACGTGTGGCGGTCTGATGCCTTCGTGCGGTCCACATACTGATCAACGAGAACCATGTCGCCGGGGCGATATTGGGGCTGAAGACTTCCCACGGCGCTGATGGAAATCAACTGCTCGACCCCGAGCTGCTTAAATCCGAAAAGGTTGGCGCGATGGTTGATTTCCGAGGGCAGCAGGTGGTGATCCACACCATGGCGGGGCAGGAAATAAAACGTATGGCCGTTGCGCTGTATGGAATAGTAGGGGGCAGAGGGTTCGCCAAAGGGGGTTTGCAACCGGATTTCTTCGCCGCCGCCAGCCGCGGAAACACGATACAATCCGGAACCGCCAATGATGCCCGTTTTCATTCAAACTCCCTGTAATCAAGGTAGATAAAGAAATCGAAAGAATCTACTTTCTGACGCAAAGAAGACCAGTATAGTATTAAATTCGTAAAGGTAAACTGTGTTTATGGCGAAAGACGCGGAGGTTTAATATGGAATTTTTGAATGCGGTGGCGGTTATTCTTGGCGGTGGGCAGGGTACTCGGCTGCAGCCACTGACCAACGAACGGGCCAAGCCGGCGGTACCCATTGCCGGAAAATACCGGTTGGTGGACGTTCCCATCAGCAACTGTCTGAACAGTCACATTCGGCGGATTTATCTGCTCACGCAATTCAACAGTGTTTCTCTGCATCAGCACGTTCAGTCCACCTACATTTTTGACCAGTTTCACCGCGGTTTCGTCCGAATTCTCGCCGCCCAGCAAACCCCCGAGCGCAATGCCTGGTTCCAGGGCACCGCAGATGCCGTGCGCCAGACCATTTTCTATTTGGCCGATGAAAAGCCGGATTATGTAGTCATCCTTTCGGGTGACCAGTTGTATCGCATGGATTTCCGCGATGTGATTCGTCAACATCAGGAATCGGGCGCAGATCTGACTATTACCACCAAACCGGTTCCGCGCGATGAAGCCGGTTCGCTTGGCATCATGCAGGTGGATGATTCCCGCCGTATTGTGAATTTCGTGGAAAAGCCGGGGAACACGCCGGCGCTGGATGCGTTACGCGCGCCGATTTATGAGCAGGAGCGTTACCTGGCCAGCATGGGTATCTATGTATTCAACACTCAGGTGCTCATTGATTTGCTGACCAAGAACAGCAAAAAAGATTTCGGTCACGATATCATTCCGGCGGCCATCAGCGAGTATGATGTATACAGTTATATTTTCGACGGCTACTGGCGTGACATCGGAACCATCGGCGCCTTCTGGGAGACCAATATTTCCCTGACGGAGCCGCAGCCGGACTTTACTTTTTATGACCTCTACGCGCCGATATACACGCACATGCGTTTTCTTCCGCCGTCCAAAATCAACTGCTGCGATCTGAATCGCTGTCTCCTTTCGGAAGGGTGTATTATTTCCGGGCATCGGATTTTAAATTCCGTGGTGGGGGTTCGCGCCACGGTCGGCGAAGGCAGCGTAGTGGAACACTCAGTGATAATGGGCGCGGATTACTACGAAGACAATCCGCCTTCCGGAATTCCGCGGGTTGGAGTCGGCAGAGATTGCTATATCCGCAAGGCAATCATCGACAAAGATGCACGCATCGGCGATGGCGCCTACATCACGCCGGACGGCAAGGCGGATGAAACGGTCACGGATCTTTACACGGTTCGCGATGGGGTCATTGTCATCCCCAAAAACACCGTCATTCCGCCGGGTACGCACCTGTAAGCCGGAATCGTACGCCGGCATGAAAATTGAAGCCTCCACCAAGCCGTTTGCCGTACTGGGTCATCCTGTGCGGCACAGTTTGTCACCGCGAATGCACAATGCCGCTTTTGAGGCGCTGGGCATCGATGCCGTATATTTGGCGCTGGATGTGAACCCGGAGCAGCTGACCACCATTTTATCGGCGCTGAGCGTGCTGCAATTCGGCGGCGTGAACATCACGGTTCCACTGAAAGAGGACGCCTTCCGAACGGTGGAGCGTTTGGATGATTCTGCCGAGCAGATGGGCGCGGTAAACACCGTGGTGTTTTCCGCAGAGGGTATGGTGGGCTATAATACGGACGGAGCGGGCTTTTCCCGTTCCGTGAAAGAAAACTTTTCGTTTTCATTCGCCGGCAGGCGCATTCTGATTTTAGGCGCGGGGGGAGCGGCCAGGGCGGCGGCCATGGCATGCGCACGGGAAGGCGCTGCGCAAATCGCGGTGGCCAACCGTACGCCGTCGCGCGCGGAGTGTCTTGTACAGGATCTGCTGCAAAGAAACGCTGCGCTGGATGCAGTAAGTATTGGATTGTCGGAGGCGGAACGGAACGCCCACGAATTCGATTTGGTGGTACAGTCCACCTCGGTGGGCCTGCGGGCCGGGGATGCGCCTGTGCTTACGCGAAAGGCTTTCCGCGAAGGACAGTGCGTGTATGACATGGTGTATACGCAACCCCTAACGGCAACACTGATGGAGGCCCGTGCGGCGGGAGCTGCGGTAGCAAACGGAATCGACATGCTGTTGTATCAGGGCGTCTGCGCGTTTGAATTGTGGACCGGCAGGACGGCGCCCGCAGCAATCATGCGGAACGCATTGCGCAGTGCTTTTTAAGCAATGAGAAACGGCGAGGAGAGACTATGTTGGAAATGGAAATAACCTTTGGCGGTGTACTCTACACGTTGTTTTGTGTGTTCTTGTTCGGTGCCTGCATCGGCAGTTTTTTGAATGTGTGCGTATACCGGATCCCTCGCGATGAGTCGGTGGTAACGCCGCGGTCGCACTGTCCCCATTGCGGTAAACTCATCGCCTGGTATGACAATGTTCCGGTATTGAGTTACCTGCTGCTGCGCGCAAAATGCCGCCATTGCGGCGAACGGATTTCTCCGCGATACATGCTGATCGAGCTGCTGGTGGCGGTGCTGTTTACGCTGATCTGGCTGTTGTACGGCCTGTTAAACCGCGGAGGATCGTATTGGATGATTCTGGACCCGCGGATTCCCGTCTACTGGCTGGCTATGGCGGGATTAGTGGTTGCGACGTTTGTGGATTTTGAGCATTACATCATCCCGGATCGGATTTCCGTGGGAGGCGTGGCGGCTGGATTGCTGCTGAGCGCGCTGGTTCCAGAGATGCACGGGGAGCATTCGCGGATCAGTGCGTTTGAGGCGAGTGTTATCGGCGCGCTTGCGGGCGGCGGTTTGCTCTGGGGGGTGGGCTTTATCGGTAAGCTGGCTCTGAAAAAAGAAGCCATGGGCATGGGGGATGTGAAATTGCTGGCGGCGATTGGCGCCTTCCTGGGGTGGCAGGCCGTGCTTTTTACGGTGATTGTTTCGTCGTTCGCCGGGTCGGCCGTGGGGATCAGCCTGATCGCCCTCGGCGGGCGGAAGTGGCAGAGCCGCATTCCGTATGGTCCCTATATTGCTCTGGGCGCAATGTTCTGGATGCTGTGGGGCCGTGATTGGTGGGGTGCCTATCTCATGTGGGTCACCGGCGGCGTATGAACCGTCCGGGGCGTCCGCTTCGTGCCGCACACCCTTCCACTATTTAATCTTCATGTCCCACTTTCCGGGGTGTTCGGACAATAACACCACCGATGCGCCTGCGCGTGGGCGCGTTGAATCGTTCGCATTCCGTTCTTGCGGACTGTCCGGGGCGTCGCTAGACTGCAAAAGTTCTCGGTGGCAGTAAGGGTGATCAATGACAACGAACGGGAGAAAGTCACATGCAAGCGGAAGCGGCGGAGAGTCAAGCAGCCTGCCGGGCGGGAAAGTACCTGACATTCAAGCTCGGTGCGGAAGAGTACGGGGTTGAAATCCTGAAGGTGCAGGAAATCATCAAGATGATGGATATCACGCGGGTGCCGCGGGTGCAGTCCTTCGTACGTGGGGTCATTAATCTGCGCGGAAAGGTTATTCCGGTGATTGATTTGCGCCTGAAATTCGGGATGGAATCCAGGGACACCACGGACAAAACCTGCGTGATTGTGTTGCAGGTCCAACATCGACAGGGCGTGATCACGATGGGCGCCATCGTGGATGAAGTATCCGAAGTACTCGATATTGCCGGAGAGCAAATTGAACCGTCTCCTGATTTCGGCATGGAAGTCGATACGGCCTTTATTCTTGGAATCGGTAAAATAGGGAAAATGGTTGTGCTGCTGCTCGACATCGACAAGGTGCTTTCCACCGCTGAATTGGCCGCCCTGAAACAATCCGCTTAAATAACCAGAGTTTATATATAAAGGAGAATCATAACATGAGCACGCAATGGACTATCGGCAAAAGGTTGACCGTTTCATTCACGGGTATGGTGACGATTACGTTTCTGCTTGGCTTGCTCGCCATCATTAATATGTCACGCGTATCGACCGTGGCCGAGCATTTGGTGGTGGACAATGTGCCGGCCGTGAGTGTCGTGAACAGCGTGGAGCGCTCTGCCTTCACCACGATGTACAATGCCCGGGGATATGCCTACACAGAAAGGGCCGCTTTTCTGGAAGGAGCCCGGAATAATTTGGCCCAAACGATTAAAAATCTGGAAGAGGCTCAGGCACATGCCGATAAACAGAAAATGGACGTTTTGGCCCGAAACGCTGATACAGCAAAGAAAGCCGCCGGTGATTATGAAAAAGTGCTGGATGAGGTCGTCGAGCAGAATAAAGTGCTGCAAAATTATGTGAGCATGTCAGAGAAGGCCGCCGATAGTTTTGTGTCGGCCGTCAAAGCGTATAGTGACGTTCAGCAGGGGGAGCTTTCGGCTCTGATCAATCAGCAGACGGCCTCGGACGTTCAGGACGCTGCTGCGAGCGGAAGCTCGTTTAAAAAAGAGTTCCTGGCGGATATTCAGCGGAAAACAATGCACCTCCGTGAAGCGAATGAATTGATGGACGCAGGGCGTGTGATTGTGTTCGGCACCTGGCACTCCATCGCCACTCGGAATGCTGATCAATTCCGTGAGACGATGAAACGATTTGATGAGATATTCCGCATGCTGGATGCCGTGAAGAGCAACACGAAACAGGAAAAGAACCTGCGCATGCTCGTGGATTGTCAAACGGCAGCCGAAGCCTACTTGGATGCGATGAAGGGTTTCCTGGAAACGTGGCTGGCACGTGAAGCGAACTTTGCCAAGCTGGTTGCATCAGGCGGCGTGGTGTTGGATGCCGCACAAAATACCTCCGTAAAAGTGATTGAAGATACCAGCAGTTCGGCGGCGCAGGCCGAAGCCCTGCTGAAGCGCTCTTCCCTGATCATCCTTGGGGGTGTGATTGCGGGTGTGTTGGTCGCCATTGTATTGGGAGTGCTGATTACGCGGGGGATCAATCGGATTTTGAAACGTATTATTGACGGGCTTTCGGCCGGGTCCGAGCAGGTGACTGCGGCCTCTTCGCAGGTGTCTGCCTCCAGTCAGTCTTTGGCACAGGGAGCCAGTGAGCAGGCATCCGGATTGGAGGAAACCTCGGCATCTCTGGAAGAGATCACAGCGATGACGCGCCAGAATGCGGATAATGCCGGACAGGCCAATACCCTGATGGGTGAAGCGCAAAAGGCTGTCGCCGAAAGTATGAAAGCCATGGAACGGATGACGCAGGAAATCGGGCGCATTCAAAATTCCGCCAATGAGACGGCGAAAATCATCAAGACCATTGATGAAATTGCGTTTCAAACCAACCTGCTGGCCCTGAATGCGGCCGTGGAGGCTGCGCGGGCGGGCGAGGCGGGTAAAGGGTTTGCCGTGGTGGCGGAAGAAGTGCGCAATCTCGCACGACGGAGTGCGGATGCGGCCCGTTCCACGGCGGAACTGATTGAAGGGTCGCAGAAAAATGCGGAAGCCGGCGTGGCGGTAACCGCGGAATTGGTTGAAAAAATGCGGATGACCTCTGAAAATGCAGAAAAAGTGGCACGACTCGTTTCGGAAATCACGGCCGCCTCGAAAGAGCAGGCTCAGGGCGTTGAGCAGGTTAATTTGGCCACGAGTGAAATGGACAAAGTAGTGCAACAGAATGCCGCCAGTGCAGAAGAATCCGCGAGCGCAGCGGAAGAACTCTCCAGTCAGGCTCAGGAAATGAACGGTATCGTGGAGCAATTGAGTGCCATGGTGGGCGGAGCTTCGAGAGCATCGAGTGAGTATCGTACGCCTGTCGGAAGCCATCGCGGCATGGCGCTTGTGAAGTCCCCCTATACCGCAGGACACAGGCAGGTGCTGGCCGCACCGAAAGAGGCACAGAAACGGACGCTGTCAAAACAGGCGACTCCGGAAGAAATCATTCCGCTGGATGAAGAAGATTTGAAGGATTTTTAGCGAACGGCGAATACCTGTTTTTCACGTAACTTTTTTTGGTAAATGGAAATAGGGCCTGCTACGATCAGGCCCTTATCCATCACAGGAGTTTTGACGTGAAAAGAAAAGCAGTGAAAAAACGGGTCACGCGCGAGACGCAAATCGACGTTCAAATGAATCTGGACGGAAACGGGAAATGCGACATTTCCACGGGCATTGGTTTTCTGGACCATATGCTGGAGCTGTTCGCCAGGCATTCACTGATTGATCTGCGGATTCGTGCGTCCGGTGATTTACAGGTGGATTATCACCACACGGTGGAAGATCTCGGCCTGGTACTTGGTGATGCGTTGAATGAGGCGCTGGGCAATCGCGCAGGAATAACCCGTTACGGATGGTGCATGCTTCCCATGGATGACACGCTTAGCCGTATCGCGCTTGATTTGGGTGGGCGTCCATACCTGGTCTATGAAATAGCCAACCGAAAAAAGAAGATCTTGGATTTTGATGTGGATTTGATTCGTGAGTTTTTTCAGGCATTCACGACGCAGGGCCGGTTGAATCTGCATATTGCGCAGTTGTACGGGAAAGATGTCCATCACGCGTACGAATCGGTTTTTAAAGGGGTGGCGCGGGCGATGCGCATGGCCTGCGCGCCGGATGCCCGCTTGCACGGTGCCATTCCATCCAGCAAGGGTGTTTTATAAAACGGCGTGAATGCGAATAAACAAATGACGAGGATATGCCGACGATGAAAAGTGCCTATGAACTGGCTATGGAACGACTGGAAAAGGAACAGGGGGCTTCCAGAACATTAACCCCGGAACAGAAAGCAGCCATTGCCGAGGTGGAGTCCCGTATGAAAGCCAAACTGGCCGAAACGGAAATCCTCTTCGCGCAAAAAATTGCTTTAGCAGCAACTGCGGGGAATGTGGAGGAAGTCCAGCGTTTGCAGGAGGAAAAAACAAGAGACGCCACCCGTGCCAGAGAACGCGCCGAAGACGAAAAAGAGTCAATACGTAAAGGGTGATACCCTGTGCGTGACGTAGAAAGGTCCGGAACATGCGAACAGTGGATTGCGATTATCTGGTCATCGGAAGCGGGCTGAGCGGCATCATGGCGGCATGGCGGCTGAAAGATCACGGACATGTGATCATCGCCACCAAGGATGCGCCGGATCAAAGCAACAGCGATTACGCGCAAGGCGGCATTGCCTGTGCCGTCAGCGCCCTGGATAGTATTGACGACCATGTTCGCGATACGCTTTCCACCGGCGCCGGATTGTGCGATGAGCAGCGGGTGCGCGCCATACTCAGCCGGCATGAGTGGGTGAAAAAACTTGAGCAAATGGGCGTGGAATTCGCCCGGCGCGAAGGGACCGATTCGGATTACGACCTCGGCAAGGAGGGCGGGCATTCTAAAAGACGGGTACTCCACGCCGGGGATATCACCGGGCATGAAATCATGAAGGTACTGCACCGCCGCGTGGCGGAAGAACAGTCCATCGAAGTGCTGCGGGACACGATGGCCATTGATCTGGTAACAACCGGCTGGCTGAAACGAGGTAAAGAGAACCGCTGCATCGGCGCGTATTTTTTGGACCGGACGCGGGGCGAAGTGATTGCGGTGCGCGCTCCCTACACCATTCTGGCCACAGGCGGAGCCGGGAAGGTGTATTTGTACACCAGCAATCCCGATGTATCCACCGGTGACGGCGTGGCCATGGCCTGGAGAGCAGGGCTTCCCATCCTGGACATGGAAATGATTCAGTTTCATCCGACTTGCCTCTATCACCCCAAAGCGAAGTCCTTTTTGATCAGCGAGGCTGTTCGCGGCGAAGGGGCAACCCTGGTGAATAAGTCCGGCGAGGAATTCATGAAGCGTTATGATCCGCGCGGGGCACTGGCACCGAGAGATATTGTGACCAGAGCGATAGACCGGGAAATGAAAATGAGTGGGGACACCTGCGTCTATCTGGACATCACAAAAAAAGGCAAGGCATTCGTCGCTGATCGATTTCCAAATATCTACAACACCTGTCTGCAATTCGGGTTTGATATGGCAAACGAGCCGATTCCCGTGGTGCCTGCAGCGCATTACACCTGCGGCGGAGTGGAAGCGGATGAAAACGGCGTCACGGCACTGCCCGGACTGTACGCCGTGGGCGAAGTATCCTGTACCGGTTTGCACGGCGCCAATCGGTTGGCCAGCAATTCGCTGCTGGAGGCGGTCGTCTGCGGTGGCAACGCCGCAGAACACATTGCCCGGTGCGGGCGCACGCACGGGGAAGCTATTCGTAATGTAACCATTCCGGATTGGGAACACGGTGATGCCGTAACCAGCGACGAAGCCGTTGTGGTGGAGCACAACTGGAACGAGGTACGCACATGTATGTGGGACTATGTCGGCATCGTACGCACCAACAAGCGTCTGATACGCGCTGCGCGCAGATTAGCGGTGCTTCGCCAGGAAATTCGCCAGTACTACCTGGCCTATTTGATCACGCCGGATACCCTTGAGCTGCGCAATTTGGCCGCGGTGGCGGAATTGATCACCCGCTCGGCATTCATGCGCCACGAAAGCCGGGGGCTTCATTATACACTCGATTATCCGGAAATGCTTCCGGGAAGGCCGGCGCACTCCCGGATAGCAGATCGTCCCGGCGGACCGATGTTCCCGCTGCTTGATTTGCAGAATTTCTAAGAGGAACGCCTTTGTGTCCCCGGGTCTCGTCATTCGGCTGAATTCGGCACGGATATGACCGAACAGCCCAACCCCATCGTGCTTCAGTGAACCATTATCGAATCAATAAATATCTTTACCGCGTACTGGTGATCAGTTAATTTGTCACCCGTATTTCAGGCCGGTCGAATGAGAAAAAGAGAGGCTCATGAGCAAGAAAAAACAAAGTGAATCTGCGTATATTCAGCCCATCACGTTTTCAACGCCTATCGTCGGAACCGTTCTGACGGTTCTTTCGGGACTTTTCTTTCTGCTGTTGATGATGTGCCTTCCCCTGGTTGGCCCTGCCGGCTCGGTGGTGACGTACAGCAAGGCGAATTTTCTTACGTTTCAGGCCGTGTTGCTGCCCTGTCTGATTTTTTCAGTGCTGGCGCTTGTTTCCAAGTGGCAGAGGCGTGAAGTGGATGGAAGCCCCATGCCGTGGATTTCCATCGGTTTAACCGTTTTTTGTTTGATCGTGTTTGTTGTGCTGTATGCTGGATGGCTTTCCATATAAAGCCCTTTGAAAAGGAGAATGCTGTGATGAATAAGTGGTTGGTGTATGGTTTGGCTGCGGTAGAGCTGACGACGTTATCGTGCGTGGCGGCCGTGGAGTATAATGATCTCTTTGAACGGGCTCCCTGGACGTTCAGTCCCGGTGTATCCTACACCATTCGTGAGCGGGATGAGCCGGTCGAGGATAGTGCGAATCTTTCGCTCAAGCTGGGTTATGATTACAACCCGCGCATAACCTACGAGTTCGGTCTGGATATCATGCCGGTGCTGAAGCATCGCGAATGGGAATCCGAGAAAAAATTTCAGATTGATGATGACACCTGGGGCGTACGCGGTGGAGGCGATGCGTTTCTGCACCTGCGCAACATCAAAGACCTGCATTTCGATCCGTATGTCGGCGGCGGTCTCGGGCTGACTTATTACGAAAAAGACTTGAGTGATGGCAATTTGGTGCCGTCCGTTCAGGGTGATCTTGGCTTCTTTTATCATTTCAATGATGAATGGGCGCTGCGTGCTGATTACCGCTATGAGTTCATTTCCATTGAAGTTGGTCCGGATATCCGCGCAGAAAATCACAATAATTTCAACCTTAGTGTGAATTACCGTTTCGGAGCAAAAACTCCCCAGCGGTTTGAAGTGGTCGGCGGTCCGGCCGACAGTGATATGGACGGGCTTCTGGACGATGAAGAAACAGAAATCGGCACGGATCCCTACAATGCGGATACGGATGACGATGGCCTGAGTGACGGCGATGAAGTCAAAAAGTACAAAACCGATCCGCTGAATCCGGATACCGATTGGGATGGCTTGAAAGACGGTTCCGAAATTCTGGTCTATACTACGAATCCGTCCGATGCCGACACCGATAAAGGCGGCGTGTCGGATGGACATGAAGTCATTGAAGACAACACCAATCCGTTAGATCCTTCCGATGACATGCAGCTCTACACGCTGAACATCGAATTCGATTACGACAAAGCCGTCATTCGTCCGGAGTATTATGACCAACTGGACGTCATTGTTAAAGTGCTTCAGCGTGATCCGACCGCCCATGCGAAAGTGGAAGGTCATGCAGACAAACGGCCGAAATCGGATAAAAAATACAATCAGCAGCTTTCCGAACGGCGTGCCAAAGCCGTGGTGGAATACCTGATCGATATAGGTGGCATCAGCGCAGAACGTCTCACCAGCAAGGGATTCGGGTTTGACATGCCGATCGCCCCAAACGATACGGAAACCAACATGCAGAAAAACCGGCGCACGGATATCTACATTGGCCAGCCGAAAGCGGTCAATCCTGCGGAAACGAACGAGGCATCCGGAACGGCGGTTTCTGAACCGGTGGAAGAATAAGATTCGGTGGAACGGACCCATGCCGCTCTATGAGTACAAAGCCGTTGATCCGCTGAAGTCCTGTCCATATTGCATCAATGGTTTTGAACAGCTTGAAGCAGCCGGGGGTGCGCCCATGTTGCGTTGCCCCCGGTGCGGTTCGCCTGTGGAAAAACAATGGTCGGCTCCCCGCGTGGGACGTTCAGCATCGGGTTTTGATGATCGGGCGCGGCAGGCGGGTTTTCATAAACTGCAAAAGACCAGCCGTGGCGAGTATGAAAAGAAATACTGATGGCGTGGCCGTGAGGGGTTAATTCTGGAGGCCCTATGACATTGAAGCGTGAGCGCGTACAGGAAATCATGAATCGGTTTGGCGACCAGCGTATTCTGGTTGTGGGCGATCTGATGCTGGATCAATATATTTATGGAACGGTGAGCCGTATTTCACCGGAAGCGCCGGTGCCGGTGGTACGTGTGAAGCGGGAAATCGCCATGCCGGGCGGTGCCAGCAATGTAGCCCGTAATATTGTTTCGCTGGGCGGACATGCCGTGGTGGCGGGTTTCATGGGACAGGACGTGAATGGCAAAGCGCTTGATTCCCTGCTGAAGGATGGCGGCGTCGGAACCGATGGCGTCATGATGTTGGATGATCGCAACACGACGGTTAAAACCCGGATTATCGCCGAGCACCAGCAGGTCGTTCGGGTTGATTGGGATAATACCGAAGACTATGAAGCGGAAATCATGCAGGAATTCCGCGTACGGGTACGCGAACAGGTTCAGCAGGCCACCGGTGTGATCATTGAAGACTACGGCAAGGGGGTAATCACACAGCAGGTGGTGGACGAAATTATCAGTGAAGGAAGCCGCTGCCGAATACCCACGGGTATGGATCCAAAAGACAATCATGAACTAAACGTGGAAGGCGTCGGTGTAATCACGCCAAACCGGGCGGAAGCATTCAGCGCCATGAATGTGGCTGACAATAAACCCGGCCCGGACCCTCTAAAGGATGAACGACTCCTGAAGGTGGCGTCCGGACTGCTCCAAAAATGGAGGCCGGAACTGCTGATGGTGACGTTGGGAAGTTTGGGCATGATGCTGGTAGCCGAGGGGGAAAAGAACAGGCACATCCCGACAAGGGCCCGCGAGGTATTTGATGTCAGCGGGGCCGGTGATACCGTTATTGCCGTCTGTCTGCTGGCTATGGCCGCCGGTGCAAGCCGACTTGAAGCTGCAGAACTGGCAAACTATGCCGCAGGGATTGTGGTTGGAAAACTGGGCACGGCCACGGCATCCCGTGAGGAATTGCTGGCCTGTTTCAACGCGTAGAAAGGAACTCATCAAATGGGCGGTGTTGTCGGTGTTATTCCGGCGCGTTGGGGGTCTTCGCGTTTCCCGGGCAAAAGTTTGGCGATGATTGCAGGGAAGCCCCTGATTCAGCGCGTGGTCGAGCGCTGCCGGTTGGCGAAACGGCTGGATGATGTCCTGGTGGCCACGGATGATGAACGAATCGCACACGTCGTGCAGTCCATAGGCGCCCGGTATGTCATGACCCGGCCGGATCATCCTTCCGGTACGGACCGAATCGCAGAAGCCGTACGCGGGGTGCCCGCGGAGGTGATCATCAATATCCAGGGTGACGAGCCCTTGATTAGTCCGGCGTTGATTGATCAGTTGAGTGAATCTTTTTCCGAACCGGCGCTGGACATGGCCACCGCAGCATCCCCCCTTACTCAGGCTGAAGATGCGTTAAATCCGAACATCGTCAAAGTCGTTACGAATCAGGCAGATTGCGCTTTGTATTTTTCACGGGCTCCTATTCCCTTCATGCGTGACGGACAGCTCACGAATGCGGCAATGGCGGATCATTATTGGCGGCATATTGGTATTTACGCGTACCGGCGCGATTTTTTGGAACGAATGGTCGCGGAGCCGCCTTGTGCTTTGGAGTGTTTGGAAAAACTCGAACAGTTACGGGCGTTGAACATGGGCGGCCGTATAAAGGTGTTGCGGGTGAATGAACCCGGATTGGGTGTTGATCTGCCGGAGGATGTGGCCCGCGTGGAAGAGGCTATTCGAAGAGAAGGATTGGAGTGATATGACAAAAACGATTCGCGTCGGCAATGTGACGATTGGCGGAAAAAAAGAATTGGTTATGATGGCCGGTCTGTGCGTGATCGAAAGCCGGGAAATATGTCTGGAGTTGGCAAAATCGCTTGTTGGCTTGTCTAAAAAGCTCAAGATTCCTTTCATTTTCAAGGCCAGCTATGACAAAGCCAACCGTACATCGCACACGTCCTTTCGCGGGCCGGGACTGGTCCGCGGACTGGAGATTTTGGCCGAGGTCAAGGAACGCTTTAATGTTCCGATTCTGGTGGATGTTCACCATGAAACGGAAGTGCCTCATGCCGCAAAAGTGGCGGATATCCTCCAATTGCCCGCCTTTTTGTGTCGTCAGACTGATCTGGTGCTTGCGCTGGGTGAGAGCGGACGCGTGGTAAACATCAAGAAGGGGCAGTTTCTTGCGCCTGAAGATGTCATTCATATTATCCGAAAAGTGGAAAGCACTGGGAATCATAAGATTTGCCTGACGGAACGGGGTTCAAGTTTTGGCTACAGCAATCTGGTGGCCGATATGCGCAGCCTGCTGATTATGCGGGAATTCGGATATCCGGTATTTTTTGACGCGACTCACAGTGTGCAGCGTCCCGGCAGCGCCAACGGTCGTACCGGCGGCGATGGGCGCTGGGCGCCGGCATTGGCGCGCGCAGCGGTGGCCACGGGATGCGACGGTGTTTTTATCGAGACGCATCTGAATCCCGAGCAAGCCCTTTCCGATAAAGATAATGCGATCGCATTTCGCGATCTTGCTCCGCTGTGGAAGCAGCTTGCGGCCATCAAACGGGTTGTGTCTTGAACTCATCCTGCACGACGGTAGTTTTACGGCGTTTTTGATGCTGAAGAGAACATCGCAGTTAATCCGGAGGATCAGAGTGTGAGTATTCTGGGCGAATTCAGAGAGTTTGCGGTTAAAGGGAATGTGGTGGATATGGCCGCAGGCATCATCATCGGAGGAGCATTCGGAAAAATAGTCACCTCTCTGGTGAATGATGTGATTATGCCGCCCATTGGCGTGATTCTCGGTGGCGTTGACTTTGCAGAATTGTCCATTACGTTAAAAGCGGCTGTGGTGGATGCCTCCGGGGTGGTAGCCGCACCGGCCGTGACGTTGAATTACGGAACGTTTTTGCAGACGGTTGTAAATTTCCTGATCGTGGCGTGGGCTCTGTTTATACTGGTGAAGGCCATCAATACCCTGCGCCGCAAGCAGGAATCCCTGATCAAAAAGAGCTAGTACACCGCAGGGCTTATCGGTGAATGCCGGTTAGGCGACGCCGGCGGCATGGACCATTTGACCAGTGATCCGATTAGCGCGGTGGATCAGATCCGTTTCGTCAAGTCCCGCCAGCACCCCTTTATCCACCAGCACCTTGCCGTTCACGATGGTGTAATCGGTACGCGCTCCTGATCCGCAAAACAAAATGGCACTTTCAGGTGACTGCATCGCACCTGCATATTCAATTTTGTTGAGCGAGAAAATAGCGAGGTCGGCGGCCTGGCCCGGTGCAATAGAGCCGATTTTGGGTTGGTGGAATATTTCTGCGCCGCCCAGCGTGGCCATTTGCAGAACAGAAGAGGCCGGCATGGCGTCTACCGCCGTACCTACACGATGAACAAGCAGCGCGAGCTGCATCTCCCGCACATAATTGGATGAATCGTTGCTGGCACTTCCATCCACTGCCAGACTGACCCGCACCCCGTGCTTCAGCAGTTCGGGCACGCGGCAGATGCCGGATCCCAAACGCAAATTGGATGCGGGACAATGCGAAACCCCTGTGCCGGTCTGGGCCAGCAGGTCGATTTCGTCATCGTTGAAATAAATACCATGCGCATACCAGACGTCATCACCAACCCAATCGCAGGATTGCATGTAGGCGAGCGGGCGCTGCCCGAAAAGATCCAGGCAGTACTGCACTTCATCCTTCGTTTCAGATAGATGGGTGTGCAGAAGAACCTTTTTTTCGCGGGCCAGTACCGCTGATTCTTTCAACAGGTCCGTAGTGACCGAGAACGGAGAGCAGGGGGCCAGAATAACTCGGCACATGGAATACGGATCAGGATCGTGGTAGCGCTCAATAATGCGCGCGCAATCCTTCAAAATGCGGTCGGGTTTCTGGACGACATCGTCTGGAGGAAGCCCGCCGTTGGATTTTCCACGGCTCATGCTTCCGCGCATGGGGTGAAAGCGGATGCCCATTTCGCGAGCTGTATTGATTTCGATATCCAGCCACTCATCCGGGGCGTGTTGCGGAAAAACGTAGAAATGATCGGTGGTTGTGGTGCATCCGGAAAGGAGCAGTTCAGCGAATCCGACACGAGCGCTGACATCGACAGCTTCCGGGGTGAGTTCGCGCCAGATTTCATAGAGATTGGTCAGCCAGTCAAACAGTTTCGCGTTGTGAACAAGCGGTATGTTGCGGGTAAGCGTTTGGTAGAGGTGATGATGCGTGTTGATAAATCCGGGGTAAGCCACCCGGTCGCGTCCGTCAATGACGCGTATGCCGGGAGATTCCTGCACGTCAAGATAAGGACCAATGCGGGCTATTTTCCCGTTTTCGATGAGCAGGTCAACATCATGCAGGATTCCATGATCTTCTGTCATGGTTACCAGTGTGTTCAAATGTCGAATAAGAATACACGCCATCATACCTCCTGAGTGCCATGACGCACTAGTATGTGGGAGTGTACCCGCTGTGTTCTGCTTTGTATATAGGCAGAACAGAATTTAGCGCAGCGTGGAAAGAAGTCCGCAGGCCGCGAGAATATCCTGTCCCTTGGATTTCCGGATGGTGGTTACCAGACCGGCATTTTTCAGGACGTTTTGAAAGGTCTCAATAACGGGGCGGGCAGGCGGAATCATGGAGGAGTCGGGTAGTGGGTTGCATGGGATCAGGTTGACGCGGCAATGCAGGCCTTTGAGCAGGGCTGTCAGTTCTCTCGCATGTTGGGGAGAGTCGTTGATGTTTTCGATCATGGCGTATTCAATGGTGAGTCGACGTTGGCCCTGAAACCGGTAGGAGCGCAGCACGTCAATGACGTCGGTAATGGGATACTGCTTTTCCACCGGCATGAGGCGAAGGCGTTCTTCGTGCCGGGGAGAATGCAGGCTGACGGCCAAATGCGAGGAGTATTCATCCAGATAGCGCTTCATAAATGGAATGACGCCCACGGTGGACACCGTGAGTCGGGTCGGGCTTTTTGCCATAGCGTAGTCGGCGGTGAAAATATCCAGAGAACGACACACGGCTTCATAATTATCAAAGGGTTCTCCCATGCCCATGTACACGATATTCGTGATCTGATCCCGTTCAGGGCAGCTCAAATACTGATTGAGTATATCTGCGGCGCCGAGGTTTCCATGGAAGTGCTGACGGCCCGTCATGCAGAAGGCGCAGGCGCGTTTACAACCCACTTGCGTGGAAACGCAAAGCGTTTTGCGGTCCGCGTCCGGAATCATGGCGGTTTCCACGAATTGCCCATCGCGGGCCTGGAACAGGTATTTTTTTGTGCCGTCTGCTGATTCTGCGACGCGGGCAGGCGGTGTAAGCCCCATGTCAAATTCAGCGCTCAGCACTTCGCGAATGGCGCCGGGCAGATTGCTCATAGCCTGTACGGAGGATGCGTGGTGAACATAAAGCCATTCCGCGATCTGTTTGGCCCGATAACGCGGAAAGCCGTGTCGGTCACAGAAGTCCGTCAGTTCGTTGAGAGTGAGTCCTATCAGTGTACTTCGTGTAGTGGATTCCGGCATAATAGTTTTCGGGTTATCAGATTCCGCCGCGGTACCGGCGAAGAATCAGAGTGACATATTTTTGCGTGGTTGGATAGGTGATGCGCTCAACGAATCGCCGGGCATTGGTATCCTTTTCATCGGCCCAGCGCCGCGCGTTGGATCGTCCGGCGTTGTATTCCGCCAGGGCATAGGGCAGGGGATCGGGTGCTCGGCGATCCCAGTATTGTATGGCGCGCGACAGATACCAGCACCCCGCA
The DNA here is from genome assembly GCA_964542025.1 of uncultured Verrucomicrobiota bacterium. Taxonomy (GTDB): domain Bacteria; phylum Verrucomicrobiota; class Kiritimatiellia; order RZYC01; family RZYC01; genus JAQVYB01. The sequence goes on along the minus strand of CAZISY010000006.1, from coordinate 10,198 downwards.
TGCAGATTGGTCAGCGGATCAAACAGGTCATCGCGCTGGAACGGGATGTGCTGCACAGCGTGGGCCCATTCCTTTCCCGCGTTTTCCGTTACCTGCATCAGCCCTACTTCGCCTGCCGCCCCCACCTGACTTGGATCAAAACGGCTTTCAGCCCATATGACGGCTGTCACGAGCCGCGGATCCACGTTGTATTGCCGGCTGACTTCACCGATCATGCGGTCATAGCGGTGCATCTTTTCCAAATAGGCCACCAGCCCCAGCGACAGGATGATCACCGCAATGACAATATTCCAATAGAGAATGCGCGCGAAGAGTTTCTTCGTAATCTGCATAATAGTTGGCATTTTTAACCATCGGGGCATTATAATCAACGAAAAGATCGTCCATTGATCGCTGGTGATTTTTGACATGGGAGGTTTCCAATGCGTTCGTTCAGAAAAGAATTGTGGTTCAATACGGAGACGCGCCGGGCTTTTATCAATATCACACCGGATGTGCAGGCCTGCCTGAAAGAGAGTGGCATTCAGGAGGGATTGGTGTTGGTGAACGCCATGCACATCACCGCCAGTGTTTTTATCAATGATGATGAAAGCGGTCTTCACCGCGATTTGGAGCGATGGCTTGAAAAACTGGCTCCGGAAAAACCGTACTCGCAATATGATCATAATGGCTTTGAAGATAATGCAGATGCTCATCTGAAACGGACGATCATGGGACGCGAGGTCGTGGTGGCTGTGTCAGCAGGCGCTTTGGATGTGGGCCCCTGGGAGCAGATTTTTTACGGCGAAATGGACGGCAAACGAAAAAAACGCGTTCTCGTGAAAATTATCGGCGAATAAGAAGACGCCTGAGGAGACACGCCTGATAACAAAACCGCGATGAGCCCTATACCGAGATTCATGACAACAATCGTACAAGTCGCTGTGGAACTATCGTTAAACCGGGAGTTTGACTATCTCGTCCCCGACGAGTTGGAGTCCCGGGTTCGGTTGGGATCCCAGGTGCAGGTTCCGTTTGGCCGACAGATGAAGTATGGCTATGTAACCGGTTTCAGTCGGGAGTCGTCCTTTGCGAATCTCAAATCCATTAAAAAAGTGATCGGCGGAGCTACGCTGATCGGTGAGAATGTTTTGAAGTTGGCGCGGTGGATGTCGGATTATTACATCACGCCTCTGGAAAAAACACTGCAGACTATTATTCCCGGGGCGGTTCGTAATACATCGCGGAGTTTCCGAGAGTTATTTGTCGTGACTCCCACGGACCGTGCTAATGATGCGGCAGCGATCGGTATGCTTGAAAAGGCCTTCCCTCGTCGCGCGGAAGTGCTTCGCATACTGCTGGCCGAGCAAACCATGCTGATGACGGATTTAATTCGGGAGACCCGCACCACCAACGCCACGCTGCGCAGTTTGGAACAGGAAGGCTTTGTCTGCATTGAGAAAAAAGTGTTGGGGCGCAATCCGCATCGGGGCAAACACCTGATTCCCACGCAGCCCCTGAACATGATGCCGGAACAGCAGGTCGCCTATGAACGAATCTGCCAATCCATAGACCGCGAAAAGCCGGGGGTTATTTTGCTGCATGGGGTGACCGGCAGCGGAAAAACCGAAGTGTATCTTCAGGCTCTGGCTTACACGCTGGAAAAAGGACTGGATGCCATTATTCTGGTGCCGGAAATTTCATTGACGCCTCAAACCGTGGAACGTTTTCGAAGCCGGTTTGGCGATCGTATTGCCGTGCTGCACAGTCATCTCTCGGAGGGAGAGCGGCATGATGAGTGGCATCGCCTGCACAGCGGAGAAGCGCGCATTGCAATCGGTGCGCGATCAGCGTTGTTTTCTCCGGTGCGTAAGCTGGGCTTGATCGTCGTGGATGAAGAACACGAGTCCAGCTACAAACAAGACGAGGCCCCCCGGTATAATGCCCGCGATGTTGCGGTGATGCGTGGACACATGGAGCCCTGTACGGTGGTGCTTGGTTCGGCCACGCCTTCGCTGGAATCGTACCGCAATGCACGCAGCGGCAAGTACGAATTAGTGCGGCTGACGCAACGGGCCGACCACCGGTCCATGCCGCTGATGCATGTGGTGGATATGCGTTCGCAGGTGAACGATGAAAAGAAAATGCCCGTGTTTTCCCATGATCTGGTGAGCGCCGTACGGGCGCGGCTGGACGGGGGAGAGCAAGTTATTCTGTTTTTGAACCGCCGCGGTTATTCCACGTCCCTGATTTGTCCTGCCTGCGGTTATGTGGCCAAATGTCCGGATTGCAGTGTGGCCATGACGTATCACAAAGCCGATCAGGGATTGAAGTGTCATCTCTGCGGTAAATGGCAGGCCGTACCGGAGCGATGCCCAAACCCGGAATGCCGGGATCATCGCTTCAAATACTCCGGATTCGGTACCCAGCGCATTGAGGAAATCGTCGCCAAACTCTTTCCCAAGGCGCGCGTGGCCCGGATGGACTCGGATACCACCCGGCGCAAAGAGTCCTATGAAGAAATTCTCGGGGGATTCCGATCCGGAAAAATTGATCTGTTGATCGGCACCCAGATGATCGCCAAGGGCCTTCATTTTCCGAACGTCACCCTGGTCGGTGTGCTAAACGCGGATGTCTCTCTGCACATGCCGGATTTTCGCGCAGGCGAAAAGACGTTTCAATTACTGACGCAGGTAGCCGGAAGGGCGGGGCGCGGCGAAATCCCGGGCGAAGTGATTGTTCAAACCTGTACGCCCGTTAATGCCGCCATTCAGGCGGCCCGCCGGCTGGATTATGAGGGGTTTTCCGATCAGGAATTGGCCTTTCGGGAGGAAGTCGGCTATCCGCCCTTTGTGAAAATGGCCTGCATAACGGTTCGCGGCCCGGATGAAGCGCTGGTGGCTGAGGCCACGCAGAACCTCGAAATAATTATGCGAAAAGCATTAGCCCCGGGGATGCGTCTTTCCGACCCCTCTCCGGCGCCGGTCCCCCGCATAAAGACGCACTATCGATATCAAGTAATTCTTAGAGCGAAAACCGCAGGGGCACTCGGCAGGGTTATACGATGCTCCATGAACGAAATGAAGTGGCCGAAAGATATTCAATACGGTATAGACATTGATCCCATCTCCCTGCGTTGATCAGCTTCTCACAAGGATAATTTTTGACGATGAATTTTGATAAAACAGTTGCTTTTTCCCGGGGCGTTGATGCCTGCGGTATGTGGTGTCGCTTCGCGGTTTTGTTGCTGCTCGTTTGCGCCTGCCGACCGGACGGGGGCCGCCTGGGCCAGGCCGAAACGCAAACGTTTTATGGAACATCAACCCGTGTACGGAGCCTGGATCCGGTCATGGCGGGCGATGTATCCACGATTCTTGCCGTGTCGCGTGTTTATGAAGGCCTTTATCAGTACGATTATACTTCGCGCCCGTATCGGTTAATCCCGAAACTGGCCGCCGGTATGCCGGACGTTTCCGCGGACGGCCTGGTGTACACCATACGCCTTCGCGATGATGTTTTTTTTCAGGATGATCCGTGTTTCACGCAAACCGAAGGACGCGGACGAAATCTGGTGGCCGCCGATCTGCTATATTCCATCCTGCGTATTGCCGATGTGAAGACGGGATCAGGCGGCTATTGGGCATTCCGGGGAAAAATAGCCGGACTGGACGCCTTTCGGGAACACAGCTCTGTGGCAGAAACGACGGATTACCGGCAACGCGTGGAGGGTCTGCAGGCGCTGGATGAACGAACGTTGCAAATTCGGTTGCTCGCTCCGTATCCGCAACTTCTTTGGATCCTGGCCATGCCGTATGCGTATGCCGTGGCGCCGGAGGCGGTCGCGTATTACGGGGAAGGTTTCAATACGCATCCCGTCGGGACGGGGCCGTACCGATTAACCTCCTGGATTCGAAACTACAGGCTGGAATATGAACGCAATACCGCATGGCGCCCTGCGCCAAACATTCGCGAGCAGGTGGTGAACCGACCGGAACGTCTGGTCTATTACGTGATGGATGATTCATCAACACGCTGGCTCGCATTCCTGAATGGACAACTTGATTTGTATACTGATATTGCCCGCGATAACTGGGATGTCATTTTTACGGAAGACATGAAAATCAATCCCATCCTGCTGAATGCCGGCATTCAGGAACACAATATTTCCGGGCTCAATGTGTACTATATCGGATTCAATATGGATGACCCGATTGTCGGCGCGAATAAAAAACTGCGGCAGGCATTGACCTGCGCGTTCAACTCCGAAGACTGGATCGGATTCTATCGCGGACGAATCATGCGGGCCAATGGTCCCATTCCTCCCGGCGTGGCCGGCCATGTCGCAGAGAGTGTGTACCCGTTTGATTTGAAACGTGCCGCCGAGCTGCTGGCTGAAGCCGGTTATCCGAATGGGCAGGATCCCGCCACGGGAAAGCGTCTGGTGCTTACGCTTGAGCTGGGCGCAACCGATTCCGAAATGCGGGAATCCACGGAACTGCTGGTGGATTTTATGGACCGATTGGGAGTGGTGATTCAACCTTCCTACAACAACAAACCTGCTTTTTTTGAAAAAGTGGAAAAAAGGCAGGCGCAGATGTTTCGCCTAAGCTGGTTTGCTGATTATCCCGATGGGCAGAACTTTCTTCAGCTCTTTTATGGTCCAAACGATTCTCCGGGTCCAAACCGGGCCAATTACCATAACGACCAGTTTGACGAGCTTTACCGTCAGGCCTCTTTGAGGCAGGACTCGCCGGAACGAACGGACCTGTATAAAAAAATGAGCCGAATCGTCATGGAGGATTGCCCTTGGCTTTTTATGCACTATCCGATGGATTACAGCTTATCCCGGCACCGGCTTCAAAATTACCATCCGCATGATTTTCCGTACGGCATGGAATGTTTCTACCGTCTTTCTCCGCAGGAGTGATGCTTCTTTCAGAAGAAACGTACGGCAGCACTGACTATGGCGTAGCGATGTGACGGGGCTGTTATTATTTGCGCCGGCGGTGTTGTTTGACGGTGCGCTTCTGGGCCGTTTCGGACCTTTTAGGTCCCTTTTGCCCTACCAGTCGAAAATCCACTTGCCGTTTGCGTTCGTCCACACGAATAAGCTCAACGTCTACGGAGTCCCCAATGGTGAACACTTCTTCGCGGTCGCGCGATACCGCAGCGGTTCCATTTTTATTCAAGGCGAACCGGTGCGGAGAAATAGACGAAAAATGAACCAGTCCCCGTTGAAGTGTATCGGTGAGTTCCACCATCAGGCCGATAGGCAGAATGGCTGAAATGATGCCGCGCCAGGGGCCGCGCCGATTTCGCCGGTAACATTCCGTGTAATACTCCACGCGCTTCAGATCCACGCTTTCCCGTTCGGCTTCCATGGCGGCGCGTTCGCAGGCGGAACACTGGCGGGCAATCGCTCCAAGCGCCTCGGGGGAATACGGAAATTCGGCGCCTGATTCGAATGCCTTCAGAATACGGTGGACCACCAAGTCGGCGTAGCGGCGGATGGGTGATGTGAAATGCGTGTAGTGATCAAAGGCGAGGCCGAAATGATGGTCGCACACGGCAGAATAGACCGCCTGTTTGAAATTTCGGAGTATGGAGGTTCCTGCGGCATACGCTATTTCCGAGCCGGATAGAGAAGCCGCGATGGCGTTAATGTCGGCGCGTGATTTTGGTGTTTTAGAAATCCCCAGGGCATGCAGTTCTTCCGCCATGCGTTTCCATTGATCCTGATCCGGCGCAGGATGCGTTCGGTAAAGAGAGGGCGTGTTTGCCTCAAAAAGAAGAGAGGCCACAGCACGGTTGGCCAGCAACATGAATTCTTCAATCAGTTGATACGCCTCCACTTCACGTCGAATGCCAATGTGTACCGGCTGTCCGCGCTCATTCAGCGTGCATTTAATTTCCGGCAGGGAAAGGCCGATGGAGCCATCCCGCATTCGCAGGCTGCGCAGAACCGTGGAGAGTTGGCGCATCATCAGGAGCGTGCTGTGAAGTTCCGGCGGGATGGTTGTGGAGTTTCCATGATCGATCAGGAGCTGGACTTCCGTATAATTCAACCGTGCGGCGGAATGGATGATGGATGGATACGTTTCCACCTGTTGGACGTGGCCCTGGGAATTGAGCAAAATTTCCACGGTATGCGTCAGGCGATCAACGTTGGGCAGCAGACTGCAAATGTTTGCTGTGAGATGGGCCGGAAGCATGGGGATGGTTCGGTCCACTAAATATACACTGTTGCCGCGCATAAGCGCCTCGGCATCCACCGGGTCATTCGGCGTCACATAATTCGCGACATCCGCGATGTGAACTCCCAGAAGGAATCCTTCCGCTGTTTTTTCCAGCGAAACAGCATCATCAAAATCTTTGGCATCGGAGGGATCAATGGTGAACACCAGGTGCTGCCGTAAGTCGCGCCGCCGGGCCGGGTGCCGGTCCTCCAGGGCAACAATTTGCTCTGCTGCCTTCGTGGTGGCCGACGCGTGCGACGCGCTGAATCCCTTGCGTCGGGCGATGGATAAAATATCAACGCCGGGGTCATCTTCATGACCGAGATCTTCAATGATGGTGCCGGATGTTCGGACCGCACTGGAGTCAGGGGGGTCAAGCAGAAGGACCACTTTATGGTGCGCCTCGGGCTGTTTGATTTCAGGACTGTACGCACGGACAAAGATGTTGGCGGTCAAATCCCGGTCATCGGGTATGATGTATTCTCCGGCCGGCAGCTTCATGAGGAGTCCGACCACAATGCGTCGCGGGCGTTCAATAATGGCCGTGATCTGAGCGGGGGGCAGAAACGCGCCGCCGGCCACACGAATTTTATTCCCGGATACTTCGTAAAATTGAACCGTATCTCCGGAAAGCGCATTGGCCAGGGCATCGGGCGCAACGACAAAACGGGTTTCTTCATCATTCTCCGGAGTGATGAGTCCGTAACCATCCGGATGAACACGCAGGTGTCCGCGCGATGGCGGCTCGGAGACCGCCAATGCAAAGCGGTTTTTCCGCAGCCGGGCCACGATCCGTTCGTTTTCGAGGCGGCGCAGGACCTGCCGAAAATCGGCGCGTTCGTCGGGGGGGATTTTCATTGCCGCTAACAACTCATGCCGGTTTAGCGGGGAGTAGCGCGGCGTTTGAAGAAAAGCGAGGATTCGTTCACGGATGGTCATCGTCATAATGGCGTCCTTTCAAGGCGCAGGCTTGCGTGATTCATCCGTTGTTCTTCACAGGAAGCCACTGGTTGACCACCCGGGCCAACTCTTCGGGGGTGATTGGTTTTGATATAAAATCGTTCATGCCTGCTTTGAGACAACGCTCCCTGTTTTCATGGAGGGCATGTGCCGTCAGGGCAATGATCGGAATTTGATGATTCAAGACGCTGGAAATTTTGCTGCGGATGAGGCGTGTGGCATCAAAGCCGTCAACCTCCGGCATTTGGCAGTCCATCAAAACCAAGTCGTAGTGTTTCTGCGAAAGCGCCGCCACCGCGCTTTTCCCTGTACTGACCGCATCCGCCTCTAATCCCATTTTATGCAGCATGCTGACAGCCACCAGCTGATTGATCTCATCATCCTCGGCCAGGAGCACCCGAGCCGAAGCGGATTGGGATTCGGTCGTTATGGCCGGCTTCGTCGGGGGCTGCGGGGGCGGCCGTTCTTCGGCATGCTGTTCATCACCCAGCGAGAGCACGGTATGAAGAAACAGTTCCTTTTTCACTGGTTTGTTTAAATGGACGTTCCGCCCTTTGCGGTGCTGAGCCTCGGCAATACAGTGGTAGCCGGGAGGATGAATGCGTATCAGGTGGGCACGATTAAGCTCGGGATCATGGTCTAATTTGGATGCGAAATCGGCGGCTTGAAGATCGCCCCAAACCTGAGAGATGACGGCAACAGGAACCGTCCCCAGGGGAACCGCTTTAAGCTTTTTTAAGGCGTCTTCCAAATTCTCTGCCGTTTCGTGCGGAATATTCCATTCCTTCAGCCACTCCGATAAAATCTGGCTCATCAAGGCGTTTTCCATCAGCAGTAAAACATGCTGTTCTCTGGATGATGCCGGGGTATTCAAGGAAACCCATTGGCCGGACTGTTCGGCCTCCGGCGCCTTTTCGAGACGGAGTGTGACTCGAAATGTGGAGCCGCACCCCGGTGTACTTTCCACGCTTATCTCGCCGTGAAGCAGATCAATGATTTGTTTCGAGATCGTCAATCCAAGGCCAGTTCCGCCATAACGGCGGGTCAGCGAACCATCGCCCTGCATGAATGGAGAGAAAATATCCGACAGCTGTTCGGCAGCGATACCAATGCCCGTGTCCTGCACTTCAAAGAGAAGTTGAGTGGCTTTCGGTTCATCGGCGGATACCGTAACACGCAGCACGACGGATCCCTGGTCCGTGAATTTAACGGCATTGGTAAGCAGGTTGAGCAGCACTTGACGAATCCGAACGGCATCCCCCATGAAAAAGCAGCTGATTTTTGGTTGTATGTGAAACTGAAAATCAATGCCTTTCCGATGGGCACTCAGCATAATGGGATCGGCGATTTCTTCAATCAGACCGATTAAGCTGAATTTCGTGAAATTCACCGAAAGCCTGCCGGCTTCCATTTTTGAAAAATCCAGCACGTCGTTCAGAACATTCATCAGCGACTGGCCCGTGTTGAGAACAATCTCAGCGTATCGCTGCTGTTCTTCATTGAGAGGGGTATCCAGCAGAATGGCCGTCATGCCCAGAATACCGTTCATGGGCGTCCGTATTTCATGACTGATGTTGGCCAGAAACTGACTCTTTGCGGTGTTGGCTGTTTCGGCAGCCTCTTTGGCCAGATTGAGCGCTTCACGCTGCTTTATGGATTCCGTGATATTGACAAACATGGAGAGCAAATGGTTTTTCCCGGCCATACGAAAGGGCACCGCAAAAACAAGACAGTTGATAAATGAACCGTCCCGCGCCCGGAAAACGGTTTCATAATGCTGCACCGAACCCTCTTCGCGAATCTTTTTGAAAATTTCGCTTCGGGTTTCTTTTTTCACAAAAAAGCCCATTTCATCCGTGGTATGGCCGATCAATTCCTCGGCGCTGTACCCTGTAGCGCGCGAAGCAGCCTCATTGACTTTTACGATGATGCCATCGTCCAGTGAAGAAATAGCCATGGCAGAGGGATTTTTATAAAAAGCCTGATAAAAGAGCTCTTCGGTTGACGTTAATTCGGATTCATCCCTGGCCCGAATAAAGTAAATTATTTCATCGCCCTTTGTTCGTTTGGTGATCGTTATGCTCGCAGGGAGAACACCGCCTGTTTTTTGTTTAAGGGGTATGCGCAGGGGTTGCGTTTCATGATTGTCGGGGGACTGAAGAAGCTGTTGAAAAACGTCCTGATGATTGGGGTGAATCAACAACAATACCGATTGCCCGATGACGTCCCCCAGGGTGTATCCGAGGTTCGTAAGCAGGGTTTGGTTGATTTCGCGAACCAGACTATTTTTATCCGCCACCATCAACATGTCGGGCGATGTTTCAAAAAAGAATTTGAAGTATTCTTCCATGCCAATACCGCTTTCTGGGTGATCCAAACCCGGGATCGTACCATGCGAACAACAAAGACCGTGCAAAACACCAGCAGGCTATACAAAAAAAAGAACTGTGGCAAGTGCGAGGGTGGGGGATACTGCAAAGAGAAACCCAGTGGATGCGTGAAGTAGTATTGAGCTTCCCTCGATTTGCGAACAGTGTCGGTGCTGACGGGTAATATGGTACTCCTTTTTGTTGTTGTTTTCAATGCGGGTTTGTTTGATGAGTTGGTTATCCAGGGAAACAGACGCGGGCTCTGCTGGAGAGCACCCCGCCGAGGGATACTTGGACATTGCGACCACTGGTCGGGGCCGGGGAGTCAGCCTCCCGGCTTTTTCGTTGCCGACCTGAGGAGCAATCGATGCCTCTGAAAACTCCGCCGAAGGCGTCCTGGAAACCGTGGTTTCTTCAAAGGCGGCCGGGCTCATTCCCAAGGCGGTGTGGATGCGGAAGCGATTGTATTCACGACCCACCACTGTCTACTTTTTCGGGGTGGGCTCAATACGAATCGCGAATAAGAATAGATGGAGGGACGCGCTCCGTCGCGTCCGTGGTTATGACAGCGAGCAGTGAAGTACGTCCATTGCCGCGCCCCGGCTTCGTCTTGGAATTAGTTCATCCACAGATTTTACAGATGGACACCGATTA
>CAZISY010000005.1:0-72007 GCA_964542025.1 uncultured Verrucomicrobiota bacterium | reverse complement strand
CCATCCATTTTCAAACCGCCCATTTCATACCGATTTCGCTCCGCCGCTCACATGCAGGGAAAAGATTCCTTTCAACCCTTCACGGGTTGGATGTCATGAAATGACCGAGCACAGCGAGAAAGAAAAACCGTAGGTTTGTCCTCTATCTTCAAAATGTTTGGTTATTCGGAACCAAACATTTTTCTTTTTCAAATACGATTTCTTGAGAATAACCAAGAAGCATCAGGCATAAGCCGATAAAAATGTTTGGTCATATGTTTGGTTTTCGTTCGTAAAAAACCGCGATATTTCAGGCTGTTTCACGTTTTTCGAGAAAAGTGAAAATACGGCGTAAGCCGTTGGTGGGGAATGTTTCAGGGTGTATAAAAATGGAGCGGGAGATGGGGATCGAACCCACGACGTTCAGCTTGGGAAGCTGACATTCTACCACTGAATTACTCCCGCAGAAGAGAATGACTGGGATATATACGGGAAAGCAGGGCGGGTTGTCCAGTCTTTCATTCAACGTTTCGTTTAATGTTCAAATAGTGCCTGAATGTGCTTGCTCGGCGGAGTAAATATGTATAGGCACGAAACGTTTTACAGCTGTGTTTCGAGGTTCGTGTAACCAATCAAATCATTCACCAAGGAATCAGGTATGGGTTTTGTACGAGTTCGTGGGACCGAGATTACTGATGGCCGGGGGAAAGCGCTTTATCTGCAGGGCGTCGGCATTGGAAACTGGCTTTTACCGGAAGGGTATATGTTCGATATGCTCAAGACTCCGCATTACGATTCGCCGCGTGGTTTGCGGGCGCTTTCCAGGGAGTTGATCGGGCCGGAGGAAAGTGATCGTTTTTGGGCTGCCTGGCTGGACCGCTATTTTACGCGCGAGGATGTGCAGGCGTTAGCGCGTGATGGTTTTAATTCGGTTCGCATTGCGATTGATTGGAAGCTGTTTTTTGATGAACGAACCATGCAGCCGCTGGAACGCGGTTTTTCTCTGCTTGATCAGGCGATTGCCTGGTGCAAAGAGTTCGGGCTCTGGGTGATTTTGGATTTGCATGGGGCTCCGGGGGGGCAGAACGGAACCAATATTGATGATGGGTGGGGATATCCCTGGCTGTTTATTTCGCCGCGAGATCAGGAGCGGACGTGCGAAATATGGCGGACCTTTGCCATGCGGTACCGGCAGGAGGAAACGGTGCTTGGGTATGATTTGCTCAATGAGCCGCTTCCGGCGGCGCATCGGCAGTACAATCCTTTGCTGGATCCGCTTTATAAGCGCATAGCAGCCGTTATCCGCGAGGTGGATAAGGAACACATTCTGATTTTGGAAGGGGCTAATTGGGCTTCGGATATATCGGCGCTGGGCGAGCCGTTTGATGATCGGGTGATCTATCAGTTTCATAAGTATTGGAGTTTGTGCGATACGGAGCGGCTGCAACCCTTTCTGGATTTTCGGGATCGCTGGCAGGTGCCGATCTGGTGCGGAGAAACGGGCGAGAGCAATTATGAGTGGTATCGGGCGTGCAGCCGGATTTTGCGTGAGCATGGGATTGGGTGGAATTTCTGGCCGCACAAAAAACGCGGCGAAAATCCGTCGCCCTATAACATCGTAATTCCGTCGGAATGGGCGGCTGTCAAGCATTATGCAACAACCGGTGAGCGACCCGATTTGCAAACCGCGCATGATGCGTTTTTCAAGCTGCTGGATGCCGTGGTCATTTCGCGCTGCGAGCGGGATGAGCAGGCCATTCAAAGCTGGCTGAACCCTTGATACGCAAACCTGCTCCGCCGGAGGAAACAAGGGGCGAAAAGAACAATCGACTGGAATTGTTTATCCCGATAAATAAACTGGACCCGGTCCCTTTTTGCATAATCGGGAAACAAATGCGGGCAGGACTTCGAGCAGCGTTGATCCTCGGATGATTAAACGCTATAGGTGAGGATATTGAGCAACTGAGAAAGGAATATGGATGAGCAAGAAGACAGCAGCACAGGCCATCGAATTCGATGCGCGGAGTTTCATTATTCGCGGTGAACGCAAAATTTTAATTGGGGGTGAGTTCCATTATTTTCGGACGCCGGCGTCCCTTTGGGAAGATCGATTGATCAAGATGAAGCAGTCGGGCGCCAATCTGGTGACGACGTACATTCCGTGGAATTGGCATGAACCGGAAGAGGGAAAGCAGCTTTGGACGGGGGATCGTGATTTAGCGCAGTTCCTGGAGCTTTGCACAAAGCACGGATTTTACATCATTGTTAAGCCGGGGCCGTATTGCTGCGCGGAATTGGATTTCGGCGGTCACCCGGATTGGCTGATCGGCAAGGACATCAAACTGCGGGAGCTGGATGACCGCTACCTGGCGTATGTGGATGCGTGGTACGGGAAGATCGCCGGCATTATTCTTCCATTTCTGGTGACCAGGGGTGGGAATGTTATTTGCATTCAGGTGGAAAACGAATACGACCATCTCATCAATTACGGTGAAAATGAAATCACACTGGATGATGCGCTGACGTACTTTGCCAAACTGAAGGGGATGATGGAGAAGTACGGAATTGATATTCCGAAGTTTGCGAATGAGGCGGAATTTTTGCGGGGGAAGGGGATCATTGATACGCGCACTTATTACACGAATATTCCGTCGTTCCAGGACTGGATGTGGAATTTCAAACATTTCGACGAAAAGATCATGAAGGCCAAAGCGGGACAGCCGGATTGTCCGACGATGATCCTGGAATTGCAGGTGGGATGGTTTTCGATGTTTGGTCATCCGGATTACATTCCGGGGCTGGATTTGACGGAGGCGGTGTCCAAAAGTGTGCTGATGGAAGGTGCCTCCGTTTTAAATTACTACATGTATACGGGCGGGACGACGTTTCCGTTCTGGGGATGCCGTGGCGATATTGATGGAGTGAGCCTGCGGGATAATGATCATTATGCGGGCAGCCATTGGGACGGGCAGTATCATTACGGTCTGGCGGCGCGCGGCATGGGCATCACTACGTCGTTTGATTTCGGCGGATCGCCGGTGCGCGAGTGGGGCGAGTTAATGCCGGAGCGTTATTACTGGCTGAAAGCCTTCAATCGGTTCACCCAGGATTTTTCAGCGCTGCTTGTGGAGTCCGACAACGTCAATGATATGGCACTGCTGGGCGGAGGCGAATCGCTCAAGGTGATCGGCGCGGCTGGAGAGTCCAATGACGCGGGTTACGGGCAGTATGATATTTCCAAAGTGGATGTGATTACCCGGAAACGCGGAAAAGAATATCTGGTTTGCGTGCGGAATCTTTCCGACGAAGCTCACACGGTGGATATTGGTTTTTCAAAAAGCGGAGTGGTCCTTTTCAATGGATTAATTCTGCAACCGAGGGAAGTGCTGATTCTGCCGGTGGGCGTTCGTTTGAAAGGATCGAAAGTCATAGTGCTTTCCTCGACATCGGAGTTGCTGTTTTACCGTCCGGATGGTGCAACGAAACAGTTGGGTCTTTATGGTCGCCCGCATCGCGACGGCGAGGCGGTTTTCAATGTGCCGAAAAAGCAGGTGCGCGTAATCTCCGGAGAGGTAAAAATAATTGCCGATGGGGAGAATACGCGCCTGCGGTACGCGCATGACGGCATTCATGTGGTGCAGGTGGGAGAGGCCACGGTGTATCTGATTCCGCTGGATTTGGCGGGAAAAGTGGAATGCCTGAATGCGGGGCTGCTTACGGCGGATACCTATTCGGTGCAGCGCATCGCCGAAACGAAAAACGGGTTTGAAGCCACTATTCATGCGCGCTGCAAAGCCCGAAACCGTTTTGAGGTGTATGGGAAAGCGGGTAAAACAGTGAGTCTTTCCACAACGGGCCCGCGAGCCCGCACGGTTCCCGTAAAGAAGCTGGGGAAAAAGTCGGTGTTCGAATTTGCCGTGCCGGCATCTTGCCAAACCCGGCTTCAATGGGCGGGCGACTGGAAAGCCCGATATGACGCTGCAGAACGGCTTCCCGGATTTGATGACGCGGCCTGGCAGGTCATTGACAAGCCGGAGTCGCTTGAGCGGCTGGGGCTCTTCGGACACGGCTATTTCTGGTATCGCAGCACATTCACCGCACCGAATGGGTGGGACCATGCGAAAATGCTGTATACCGGCAACAACACGGATCGACAGTACATTTATATCAATGGGAACCTGGTTTGGGCCGGTATTGCCGAACAGGTTCGCGTGAATCTGAAAGGGGTGCTGCATGCCGGCGAAAACAGCATTGCCGTGTTGTATCAAAACTTCTTCCACAACAAATCGCATCCGCATGAGGGGGCCATCATTAAACACAGCGGGATCTTGAAGCCTGTGCAGATTATTGGCGAGGAACCCGAAAAGCGCGAGGCGGTGGTTATTGAAAAATGGGCCCTGCGAAAGGATTTAACCGGCGTCCGCGAGCGGTACATGGAATCCGGGTACGATGACGCATCCTGGATGACCATCCAGCCGGGGGCGAAATATCTGCTGGACAAACGCGAAGGCGAACTGCTGTGGATGCGGCGCGCGTTTAACATGGACGTGAAGGCCGGGGTGCAAAGCGCGGTGAAGCTGACCATTCCCCGCGCGGAACGTCGATGCTTCATTTATGTAAACGGGAATCCGGTGGGATGGTTTGAGTCGGTTGGGCCGCAGCATGATTTCTACATACCGGAACCGTTTTTGAAAAAAGAAAACGTATTGACGCTGTTGGTGGATGGGCATGGAGGATTCCTGACGGAACCGGTATTGAGTACGTTTTATGACACGATTGAGATGACGTGTGTGATGAACGGATAAGAACCGATTTCGGAATCGATGCGGGAATATCGTGTCGTAACGAAAGGATTTGGCGAAATGAAAAAAACGGCGGAGCTGTGGTACAGTTCAGAGGATGGATTGCGCTATATTCAGGCAAAGCAGGCCGATCTGGTGTTTGGCGAACTCGGCCGCGGGGATCAGAAAATCTATGTGGATCCCTCTATTTCCTATCAGGGGATAACGGGGTTCGGCACCTCCATGGATGAAGCCAGCGTCTACAATTTCTGCCAAATGCCGGAAACGTCGCGCGACGAAATTCTGGAGCGGCTTTTCCATCCGGTGAATGGCAATGGATGGAACATGCTGCGCATCTGTTTCGGGTCCTCGGACTTTACGGCGCGGGATTACTATTCCTATGATGATGTGCCCGCCGGTGAAACGGATTTGGAATTGAAGCGGTTCAGTATTCAGAAAGACATTGATTATCGGATTGTGGAATACATCAAGCGGGTCATGGATGTGAATCCCGATGTGCTGATTTTTGCGTCTCCATGGAGTCCACCCGCCTGGATGAAGGATTCCAAGAGCATGTGCGGGGGGCGCCTGCTGCCGGAGTATTATACGGTGGCGGCTCAGTATTATCGAATGGCGATTCAGGCCTATGAAGCGCTGGACATACCGATTTATGCCTTTACGCTGCAAAACGAGCCACTCATGGATAACGGGAGTTATCCCACCTGCCGTTTCACCTGGCCGGAGCTGCGCGATTTTTTAAAAGAGATCAAAAAAGAATTTCGCGCGCATGGGGTGAAAGCAAAACTATGGCCGATTGATCATAATTTCAATATGGCCATGAGCTATGGGGCCAGGATTGCGGAGGACCGTGAAGCTTTGGCGGCCATTGACGGTTTTGCTTTTCACGATTATCTGGATGAGCCGACAGAGATGAGCAAGCTGCATGCGCGATATCCCGATCTGCCGATCTATCTGACCGAGCGTTCCGTGTGGGGTACGCGCGGGATGGACCGGATCATCCAGTATTTGTGCAACTGGGCTCAGTGCTATGTCGCCTGGGTGACCTGCCTGGACGTCAACCGCCAGCCGAACCGCGGCTGTCACGGTGCGGACGCCCCGTTCGTTAATTACGATCCGTCAAAACCCGGGTCGTACTTTTTCATTCCGGAAGTGTATTTGATTGGACAGTTGTCGGCACTTGTCCGGCGCGGAGCCCGGCGCATCGAATGCAACTATGGTTCCAAATCCTTTGTGACGGCTGCTGCTTTTGAAAACCCGGACCACAGCATTGTGGCGGTGCTGGTGAATCAGAATGACGGAGGCCGCCATATTGAGATCCAATGCGGCGATAAACAGATCACTCCAATGATACCCGGAAAAACGGTCGCCGCGGTGCGATGGATGAATCAGTAACGGGGGAGGGGCCGGGATGGCGCGCGTATATACAAAATTCGGCTTTGAATTTCATGAAATCCAATCCGAAGAGGGTCGGTTTCGCATGACGTTTGTGCCGGAGCTCGGTGGCATCGGAGTTTCGCTGGTATACAAAACGGCGCACGGCGAAAAAGAAATGCTGTGGATGCACGAAAAATTCTGGCAGGGAGGGGACGCCTGCCGGTATGGGGGCTGGCCATTTCTGTTTCCCATTTGCGGCAGGCTCGAACGGGATGGCATTGCGGGGGCCTATCTCTATCGCGGAGATCGCTACCTGATGCCGATACACGGGGTGGCCTGTCGACAAGCCTGGCGCGTTGCCTCGGAGGATGCTCATTCCATTCGGCTGGTATTGACCGATAGCGGGCAGACGCGGCATGAGTATCCGTTTTCGTTTGAAGTGTCATTGGCTTATCGGCTCACCGGGGAGGGGCTGACTTGCGAACAAACCTATCGTAATACCGGAGAGCATCCGATGCCGTACTACGCGGGATTTCATCCCTATTTTGCAACACCCCGCAGCGGAGAAGGCAAAGAACAATGCCGCGTGGAGTTCAATCCCGAGCATCGCTACCTCTATAATGAGCGGTTAACAGATTTGACCGGCAGCGCGCCGGTGTTGAAATTTCCCTGTGCGGTTACGGAACCGGCCATCAACGAACAATTGCATCGGCTCCCGCAGGGCATCAATGAATCGCGCCTGATTATTCCCGGGGCATATGCGGTTACCATGTCTGTTTACGGTCGCGAAGATGCGTCCATGTTTCCATTTATTCAGCTGTTTACGCAGAAAGAGCATCCGTTTTTTTGCATTGAACCCTGGATGGGGGCCCCCAATACGCTCAACACCGTGGATGGGGCGCGTTGGTTGGCACCGGGCGCGGAAGAATCAGGCGTTCTCCACCTGAATGCAGCCTCCGCGTGAAACGGCCGGCGTCAGCGAGCCCGCGATACGTCAGTGGGCCAGGCAATGACTTCCCCCGCATGATAAGCCTGGCCAGACGCATATAAATCGAAGCTATTTCATTGATTTGAAGAATATTGGGATTACAATCCCTGCCCAAGATTGAAAATTCAGCGCGAAATGACGAAGATCGCAGGCGCTTAAAATTCTGGATAAACGCGCAACAAAACCCGTTCAGGTCGGGTTACGAGGTGGGCAACTATGGAATCAGAGCAGACGCAGCAAAAAAACGATATTCTGCTGGAGTTGAATTTCATACCAACCTGGGCGCGCCAGCCGCCAAGCGTCAATCCCTACCTGACAGCAGGGGCAGGAAGTTCCTATGAAAAAAGCGCGCATGAGCATCACGGCGACCGCTCACAGCACCGAAGGCGCGAGCGTTTTGGAGATGGGAAACGGGAGCATGCGGGCCGCACGCCGGACCGCCGCCGTGAATCGCGAGACAGTCAGGAGAGTCGCCCGGCCCGGCAACCATTTCGCGAGCAGCGTGTGGAACCGGACCTGCCGGCTGACGTTCATTTTATACCGGAGAAGAAGCGGCTCGGGGCTGTGGTGCGGTTGATACGAGATACCGGGCGCGCCTATCCATTCATGGATATGGCGGTCTTATTTTTAAACAATCCGGAAAACTATCTGATAAAAATGGCCATCCGAAAGGAGCCAAACGTTCCGGAGGCAAATTCGTATCGTTTTTATCAGTGCTCCATTTGCAAGGCGGTTTTTCTGGAGCCGTCGCGCCTTCAGGATCACCTGCTGCAGGAACACGAAGCGGAGCTGTTTGATTCGCAGGACGTGGAACTGGAAGCGCCATCCGGAAATTTCATCTGTGTGGGACGATGCGGTTTGAGCGGCACATTGATTGCGCCGCCGAATTATCACGGATTTGAGGAAGCTGTACGGACTCTTCATCGGACGCGGTTCGTGCACATGCCGTATGAGGAATACCGCGCCAAGGTGGAGATGGTGCATGATGCAGAGCAGATTGAACAGTGGAAGGCGTCGTGCCGCAAGCAGAGGCGTTATCGCATAAAAGGGGAAGAGGGGGAGTTCACGATGACCCGCACCCAGGCCCAGCAATGGTTCATGCAGAACAAGGCGGGCTCGTATATTCACGGTACCTCGAAAGTGATGATTCCGGCGGGTTCCGCGCGCAGTTGCGGAGACGAGGCCGTGATGCACACCATGCGTCGGGCCTGGAACCGCGAAAGCAAGCATCCTTTTACGCTGGCCATTGCGCTGAGGCCGGCTTTCAAGCACATGGGACTGCACTTGTTTAAGGTGGGAGAAGGGATGACCTTTGTCACTTCCATCAAACCGAACCCACTGAATATGGAACACACCATTGACTCGATTCGCGAGGTGATTGCTTACCTGCAGGCTAATCCCGGGTGTACGCGGCAGCAGATGATTGAAGGGCTTCGCCCCGGTGCGGCGGGACGTCCCGACGAAGTCGCGGAAGTGATCACGCCGCTGCGCTGGCTGGTGGAGCGGGGGCATGTGATTGAATTTTTCAACGGGACACTGTCTGTACCGGCCTCAAAAGCCAAGGTCTGAGCGGGCCCCGGTTGAGTCGAATCAGACGTTGAACCGTATTTCCAGAATATCGCCATCCTGAACAATGTATTCCTTGCCGTTCAGCACATACAATTTGGCGTCCGTGGCGGCGCGTTCCGAGCCCGCCTCAAGCAGCGTTTCGCAGCGAATGGTGGAGGCACGGATGAACCCGCGCTCCAGATCGGAGTGAATTTTCCCGGCCGCCTCGGGAGCCTTTGCGCCGCGACGAACGGACCAGGCACGCACTTCGTCGGGGCCAACCGTGAAAAAGCTGATCAGGCCCAGGGCCTCATAAACGGCCCGTGAAAGCCGGTGAGCGGCCGGTTCCTGCAAACCGAGGTCATCCATAAAGGCCTTGCGTTCTTCGGGTTCGAGATCGCGGATTTCCGATTCGATGGCGGCGCTGAGAAACACCGTGGCTGCCCCTGTTCCCCGATGCTTGGCGGCCGTTTCTGCCAGGCGGGTTTCGGCTTCCTTCAGATCTTCGCCCACGTTAAAAACCGTCACCAGCGGTTTCATGGAAAGCAGCTGCAAACTCGAAACCATTTTCAATTCTTCCGCGGATAACTCCAGGCCGCTGAGTGGTTTTTCGTTTTCCAACTGTTCTTTGAAACGAAGCAGCAATTCCTTTTCCCTGGCGGTTTCGGCGGGAGATTTGTGACGAGATTCTTTCTCCAGGCGAGTCAGGCGTGTTTCCACCATGGCGAGATCGGCCAGGAGCAGTTCGACTTCAACCAGCGAGATATCCCGCGCGGCATCCACGGTTTGCAGATCATGAAAAACCTGCGGAGAATCAAAATCCCGAACCACATGAATCAGTCCATCCACATTTCGCAGGGGAGCCAGCCAGGAGGCATTGCGTGTGGCGTCCTGCTGAATATCCGGCGGGAGGGCTATCTCAATTTCAGCATATTTAGTGCGCTTTGGATTGAAGAGCGAGGAGAGCCGATCAACACGCGGATCGCGTACCGAGGCCATGGCGTAGGAAATGCCGTCCCGGGAAGGGGCTTTGTGGGCGGATACGCCGGTCAGCAGCTCGAAAATGGTTTTTTTGCCGACGCGGGGCAATCCGATAAGTCCAAGATTCATGAGAAATCCCTGATTAGTGGTTTGTGTTGCAGCAAGGCATCGAATAAAATCCGCATTTATTCTTTTTGTACAGCAAAAAACCAAACGGGATGAATCCAATGCGAAAACAGGCATTACACGGACTATCGTTTAACCTGCTGGGCTTAATGCTGGCGCTGTCCGCAGGGTATGTTTCGGCGCAAAGTCCTTCCTCCGAAGCGGAAGAAACCAACGACGTGGACATGTTGGAGCGCATTGAAGCGCTGCATGATCGGACGGAAGGCATCATTTCACAGCAGGCGGATTGGTTGGATGAGCGATTAAATTCAACGATTGATCGAATCGCGGAAACGAACGAACCCGGAACGATTGCCACATCCGATCAAATCGACAATTTTTTCGGTTCTCCCAGCGTCTTCACGCGCATGAACACGACGCGGGTGCAGGTGAGTCCGTCCATTCTGATCAAGCAGGATGAAGGCATTGAGCCCAATGTATCGTTCGGGGCTAATTTGGAACTTCCGTTGGCGGAGGAGCGTTTTCATCTGTTTTTTGATAATATTGATGGTGAGATGATCAATCCCAACGGCATGCCCAGTCCGGCCAAGAACAAAAACTCGGAAAATGCCTTCGGGGTTCTTTTGAAACTGTACGACTCGGAATGGTTGGAAACCCACCTTACGTTCGGCACCCGGAAGGTATATTACCCCTACGCCCGCTATACGATAACGGCGCGGTGGGAAAGGGGGCCCTGGATGCTGGAGCCTTCTCAGGAATTGCTGTTCAGGACGGATGACGGCTGGGAGGAAACGACCGGGTTTACCGCCAATCGCAAACTTTCCAAAAACCGGATGCTGCGTTCAGATACCAGTGGTGTCTGGGGACAGGAATCCAACGGGTATGAAATGAACCAGACATTTTCCTTCTATTCGATGAAAAACATTGGTCTGGATGAAGCCGGTTATTCCGCATCGTTCGCCGTGGATGGGCACGTCAGTGGGAACGCCTGCCTGGATAATTACACCTTGAATGTAAAATTCCGGCGCCGCCTGAAATGGGACTGGCTGTTTCTGGAAATCAAGCCCGAGGTTGAGTTCCCGCATGATCGGGATTACGATCCGGTGCTTTCGCTGGAGTTGCAGATGGACATTATTTTCCAGCAGCGCGGCCCCGTGATATCAAAATAACTGCATCAAAAACTTGAACTGCGACGATGTTGCCATAACATCGCGCTCATTATTGACCACGCAATGAATGGAGCACGTCATGCTGGATCCTGTTTCCAATAAAACGAGTTTCCCGGAAATGGAAGAGACCATTCTCGAATTCTGGGCGAATAAACACATTTTTGAAAAGTCTCTGCAGCAGCGTGAAGGCGCGCCCGAGTACTTATTTTATGACGGGCCTCCATTTGCCACAGGGCTCCCGCATTACGGGCATTTGCTCGCGGGAACCATCAAGGACATCGTTCCGCGTTATCAGACCATGCGCGGCAATCATGTGAGTCGCCGGTTCGGTTGGGATTGTCATGGGCTTCCGGTGGAATATGAGATGGAGCAGGAGCTGAATATCAGCGGCAAGCGTGACATTGAAAAAATGGGGGTTGGGGTATTCAACGAAAAATGCCGGAGCATTGTGCTTCGCTACACGAACGAGTGGCGTCAGATTGTCACCCGGATGGGACGCTGGGTGGACTTTGATCATGATTACAAAACCATGGCCCCCGATTACATGGAGTCCATTTGGTGGGTGTTCAAGACGCTTTGGGACAAGGGGTTGGTGTATGAAGGGAAAAAAATCCTTCCCTACTGCCCGCGGTGCGCCACGCCGCTTTCCAACTTCGAGACGAATCAGGGCTACAAAGAAGTGCAGGACCCGGCCATCACCATTCGGTTTCGGCTCAACGACCAGCCCGACACCTATATTCTGGCCTGGACGACGACGCCCTGGACACTGCCGTCCAATCTGGCCCTGGCGGTGGGCGAAAAAATCACCTACGTTAAAGTGAAAGATGGCAAGACCTTTTATATTCTGGCAAAGGACCGGCTCGGTGTTTATTACAAAAAAACCGATGACTATGCGTTGGTCGAAGAAATGCCCGGATCCCGACTGGTCGGCCTGAGCTATCAGCCGCTGTTTAGCTATTTTACCGAGCTCGCATCGCAGGGCGCGTTTAAGGTGGGAAGCGCAGACTTTGTTTCCACAGAAGATGGAACCGGGGTGGTGCACATCGCTCCGGGGTTCGGCGAAGATGACGCGCAATTGGGACGTCAAATGGGGCTTCCCATGCTGTGTCCGGTGGATGATGAGGGACGCTTCACGCCGGAAGTGCCGGACTACGCGGGGCGATCAGTCAAAGAGTGTGATTCAGACATCATCAAGCGCCTGAAAGAAGAGGGGAAACTGGTTCACCGAAGCACCATTGTCCACAGTTATCCGCACTGCTGGCGATGCGACTCGCCTCTGATTTACCGAGGCATATCGACGTGGTTCGTTCGGGTTGAGCAGATCCGTGATCGGATTATTGAGGCTAATCGTTCGACTCAATGGCTGCCGGCTCACCTGAAAGAAGGTCGGTTTGGAAAATGGCTTGAAGGAGCCCGCGATTGGGCGATTTCGCGAAACCGGTATTGGGGCACTCCGCTCCCCATTTGGAAAAGCGAGGATGGCTCAGAAGTGGTCTGCATCGGTTCCGTGGAGGAACTTGAACGGCGCACCGGAAAGAAAGTGACGGATCTGCACAAGCATTATGTGGATGATCTGGTGATTCCGTCGTCCGACGGAAAGGGCGTCCTCCGTCGCATCCCGGAGGTGTTGGACTGCTGGTTTGAAAGCGGAGCGATGCCGTATGCGCAGAATCATTATCCCTTTGAGAACAAGGCGGAATTTGAACAGCACTTTCCGGCCGACTTTATTGCCGAGGGATTGGATCAGACCCGCGGCTGGTTTTATACGCTGATGGTTCTTTCCACTGCGCTCTTCGACAAGCCGGCCTTTCGGCATGTTGTGGTGAATGGGTTGATTCTCGCCGAAGA
Organism: uncultured Verrucomicrobiota bacterium; assembly: GCA_964542025.1. Taxonomy (GTDB): domain Bacteria; phylum Verrucomicrobiota; class Kiritimatiellia; order RZYC01; family RZYC01; genus JAQVYB01. The sequence goes on along the minus strand of CAZISY010000005.1, from coordinate 59,192 downwards.
CGGACGGAAAATGAGCAAGCGGCTGAAGAATTATCCCGACCCGAAATATATGCTGAATGCGTATGGGGCCGATGCCCTGCGGCTTTACATGATTTATTCCCCGGTGGTTCGCGCCGAGGATTTGTGTTTCTCGGAGGAAGGGGTCAAGCATGCGCTGCGGCATCTGCTGATCCCATGGTGGAATGCCTATACGTTCTTTGTAACGTATGCGCGGATTGATGGATGGTGTCCGGGGAAAACGAACGCGGGCGCGGGCGGAAAAAACAATCTGCTGGACCGGTGGATTATCAGTTCGGTAGAGCGTATGACGCTGGAAGTCATGAGTGCGATGGACGACTATGATTTGCAGAAGTCGGTGCGTCCCTTTGTGCGGTTCATTGAAGATCTGACGAATTGGTACATCCGCCGGAGCCGCCGCCGGTTTTGGAAGTCATCGGATGACCGCGACAAGGCGGAAGCTTACGAGACGCTGTACCAGGTGCTGATTCGTTTGAGCACCGTGGCGGCGCCCTTTGTTCCGTTTATCAGTGAGTCCATTTATCAGAATCTGAAAACGGAGGATATGCCTGAATCCATTCACCTGTGCGATTATCCGGTCAGTGATGAATCGCGCCGCGACTATGAATTGGAGCAGCGGATGGAAATGATCATGACCGCGGTGAGCCTGGGCCGTCAGATTCGCTCGGAACACAATCTCAAAGTCCGACAGCCGCTCCGGGCCATTCATATAGTCAGCCGGGATGCCCGAACGCTCACTGATATGGAAGAGTTGAAGCATATTCTGGCGGATGAACTGAATGTGAAGGATGTGTTGTTCAGCGATCAGGAAACGGAATTGGTTACTCTGGTGGCCAAGCCCAACTTCAAGGTATTGGGGCCGCGGCTGGGACCATCCGTCAAAAAAGCCGGTGCGGCTATACAAAAACTGTCGCAGGAAGAACTGAGCCGTGCGCTGGATGGACGGGGGGCATCTATTCTCATTGATGAAAATTCATTCACGCTAACCGGTGAAGATTTGTCGATTGAGCGCCTGCCTAAGGAAAATCTGGCCGTGGCTTCGGAGGGCGGATTGGTTGTAGCCCTGGAGACGGAATTAACGAAAGACCTTGTCATGGAGGGGTATGCAAGGGAAGTTGTTAACAAAATTCAGAACATGCGTAAAGAAGCCGATTTTGCGGTTATTCAGCGTATTCGCATCGAAATACATACCGAAGATTCGCTGTGGGATGCCCTGCTGAAACACGCGGAATACATTAAAAATGAAACGTTGGCCATGGATATACAACGGTGCGAAACCACTCCGGATCAGGGTATGCAGTGGGATGTAAACGGCCTGTCGTGTGTGCTGAAAATTCACTGTGTATAATCCGTTGACACATTCTTTGTCCTGTGATAAAGACGGCAACCTTTTTTTTAGGGAATGGGTTTTTCAGGAAACGGCCGCGACAAGGGACAGATAAACCAAGGGTATAATCATGGTAAAAAAGAAAACCGCCGCAGAAACAAAACCAACATCAAAATCCCCTTCAAAACCAACAAAAAGTGCCCCTAAAAAAGCGGTAAAAACGGAAAAAACGGTTAAAAAGCGCGCGATTGTCCCCCTAAAACAGGAAAAAGCCGACAAAAAGCCCATTCCGGCCAAAAAACCGGCGGTAAAACCGGCTAAAACGTCAATTTCCAGCCCGAAACCCGTGACAAAAGCCTCAAAGCCGGCACCTGCGAAAAAAGCGGCTGTCAAGACGGCCTCTGCGCCTATGAAGGCCTTCACCGTGAAGAACAGCAAAGATGCGATGGATTCCTTCAAAAAAACGCTGAACGAAGCGCACAAAAAAGGGTTTGCCAAGCTTTCCGTGAATGATCGTAAAGCGTTGAAAAAGGAACTTCAGACGCTGCGCGACCGCGTAGTGGGCGAAATTGAGTTTCTGACGGATGACAGCCTGAACAAATCGATGAAAGACACGGCCGGCGACATGACCATGCACGGCATGCACATGGCGGATCATGGTACGGATAATTTTGACCGGGAGTTTGCGCTGAATCTGGTGAGCGCCGAACATGACGTGCTTTACGAAATCGATGATGCCCTTCGGCGAATCGACGAAGCCACCTATGGAATCTGTGAGGAATGCGGTTGTCAGGTTGAAAAGGCGCGGCTTGAGGCGTTACCCTTCGCGCGGCTTTGCGTGCGCTGCAAATCAGAAAAAGAAAAAGGGTCCGTCAAGTATCGTCCGCTCGGCCCGACGCTCTCCACTCGGAGTTGAACCGGGGGTTTTGCGTCAGAAAGAAGCTTTTATGATGATATTGCTCATTTGCATGGGCATTGTCGTATTGGATCAGGTCACGAAGCTGCTCATACGGGAAAACTATTTGCTCGGATCCGTGCATGAAATTATCCCGGGGTTCATGAATCTGACCCATCTGCGCAATACCGGGGCGGCGTGGGGTATGCTGGGCTCGCAGAATATACTGCTCTCGCTGCTATCCATCGTCATGCTGGTCTTATTAATTATCTTTCGGCGTTTTTTTCTTCACACGACGTCCTGGATAAAAATCCACCGAATAGCATTCGGGCTGCTTACCGGAGGCATAATAGGAAACTTGATTGATCGGGTGCGGCAGGGTGCCGTGACGGATTTTCTGGATTTCTATATTGCCAATTGGCATTGGCCATCGTTCAATGTGGCCGATTCTGCCATTTGCATTGGAGTGGGAATGTACCTGTTCGCCTCATACGCCGATGCGCACCGGAACAAGCATGAAGAGGAGCCAGCGTAACAAGCCGCAAATCTTAATTCTTGCGGGACCCACCGCCGCGGGAAAATCCGCAATTGCCCATTATCTTGCTCAACAGAATGGCCTGGCCGTACTCTCCGCAGATTCCATGGCCGTTTATTCGGGAATGGATATCGGAACGGCTAAACCGACTGCCCGCGAGCAAAAGGATATTTGTTATTACGGCATTGATCTGGTTTCACCGGATCAAACCTACAGCGTCGGAGATTATCTGGCCTATGTGAATCAGCATGTGCGTGACCCGGTGTTTATTGTGAGTGGCGGATCCGGACTGTACATCAAGTGCCTTCTTACGGGGCTGGAGCCCAGTCCGCCGGCGGATCCCGGGTTTCGAGAGGAAATGAATCGCCTGCTGCATGAATCGGGCGTGGAAGCCCTGCAAAAATATGCCCTCAGCCATGCTCCCGAGGCGTATCGTCAACTTCAGGATAAAAACAATCCGCGCAGAATTATCCGGGCGTTGGAAAAAGCCCGTGCGCCGCAGTCACCTGCGGTATCCGTAACGGGGCGGGATTGCACGTTGCTAAAACTGATTGGGCTTCGCTGGGAACGGGAAGAACTGGTGCGGCGAATCGATCAGCGTGTTGAAAAAATGTATGCCGACGGCCTGCTGGAGGAGGCCGAAGTATTGTTGTGCCGTTACGGGGAGCTTTCATCTACGGCCATGCAGTCTATTGGGTACCGGGAAGCATTCGCCGTGTTGAGGGGTGAGCTGTCGCGTGAGGAGGCCATCCGCCAAACCGCGTTGCGATCCAGACAATTTGCCAAACGTCAAATGACCTGGTACAATCGACAGTTTGATATGCAGTGGATAGATATGACCGCAGTTTCCGAACTCGCGAATACGGCGGAAAGCGTATGGTCCCTGTGGAATCAGTTCCCGGCGTTTCTATACGAATGAGAGGGAGAAACGATGAAAGAAAAAAAAGGATACGAAACAACCCCTCCGGGCGAACGCTGTTTGCTGGTGTGCGTAATGAACCATGCTGATGAGGAATGGCGCATCAAGGATTCCCTTTCCGAACTGGCGCGCCTGGTGGATACGCTTGGCGGCACGGTGGTTGACCAGCTGATCCTGAAGCAGAAGTCCATTCATCCCGGTCATTATATTGGCAAGGGGACTGCGGAACATTTGGCTGAAACTGTTCGGGAAAAGCAATGTGATGCCGTAGTTTTCAACGATGAAATTTCGCCGGCCCAGGGACGAAATCTGGAATTGATGCTGCAGGTGTGTGTGATTGATCGAACCCAGGTGATTCTGGACATATTTGCCAGGCATGCGAAAAGCCGGGAGGGCATCTTGCAGGTGGAGTTGGCGCTGTTGAATTATCAGTTGCCCCGCCTGAGGCGCCTCTGGACGCATCTGGAACGGCAAACGGGGGGCATCGGCGTGCGGGGCGGTCCGGGCGAACAGCAGATTGAAGTGGACCGGAGAAGAATCAGGGAAAAGATCGCAAAAATTCAGGATGAATTGAAAGATGTTCAGCGGCATCGAAACGAATTGAGAAGAGGGCGGCGCAGACACGGATGGGCGTCCATTTCGCTGGTTGGCTACACCAATGCCGGGAAATCCACGCTGCTGAATTGTCTGACCGATGCCTCGGTGGAAGCCAAAGATGCGTTATTTGTGACGCTGGACACCACGACCCGTAAAGTGGAATTGCCCAACCGCCAGCCGGCCCTCCTGAATGATACCGTGGGATTCATTAACAAATTGCCGCATCATCTGATTGAAGCCTTTCACGCCACATTGGAAGAAGTGACCCAGGCGGATGTGCTCATTCATGTGGTGGACGCATCCAGTGAGCAGGTGGAGGAGCAAATCAGCGCGGTCAATCAGGTTCTTGATGAATTGGGTATCGGTGATCGGACGGTGATTATGGCGTTGAATAAAATTGATTTGTCTTCCGGCCGCCAGAATGCCGGACGACTCGCCCGCCTGAACCGACTCTCCGTTCCTATTTCTGCTACTACAGGCGAGGGGGTTGGGGAACTGCTGAATATGCTCTCCGAACAACTTAAATCCTCCTTTCAGGAAGTCTATTTATCCATACCTTTTTCCGATGCAAAAATGCAGGCGTCCGTTCACCATGACGGGGTTATCCTGGAGAAAAGCGCCGGAGAAACTGCTCTTGCCGTTTATGCACGTATGCCAACCCAGGTTTTGCACCGTTATGCGCAATACCTCATTAACGAGCAGCAATACAGACAGTGTGCAGCCTCGGCCGTAGATACAGCGCAATCATGAAAACGGAACAAGAATCATCCGAAGGTGGGCAGTATCCCATAAGCCAAACCTGTTTTCGTGTTCGTGACATTCCTGAACAGGAGCGCCCGCGTGAGCTTGCAGATCGGGTCGGCGTGGAAAACGTTTCGGATCATGTGCTGATCGCCCTGATCCTGCGCAGCGGAGTTCGGGGGAGAAACGTCATTCAGATTGCAGAAGAATTGCTCCGAAAATACGGTTCCTTGCAGGCACTGGCACGGGTATCGACGGATGAACTGGCTCAGCAGGCGGGGGTTGGGCGGGTGAGGGCGCAGGTGTTGAAAGCGGCACTTGAAATAGGACTTCGGGTGAAGGGAGGTCCGTCGTCCGCCGGTAAACGAATCACCACGCCGTCTGATGTGGCTGACGTCATGCATGCCTTAATCCGCCTTCGGGAAGAAGAATCCTTTTGGCTCCTCATTCTGGATGTGAAAAACCGGATGAAGCAGCGTCCGCTGGAGATATCGCGCGGCACATTGGATGCAAGTCTGGTTCATCCCCGGGAAGTGTTTCGAGAAGCAGTCCGGACGGCCGGTGCAGCAGTTATCCTTGTGCATAACCATCCTTCCGGTGATCCCGCGCCGTCGCCCGATGATATTCGGGTAACGCGGACCTTAATTGAATGCGGTAAAATCGTTGATATCCGGGTATTGGACCATATAATCCTCGGCTGTGACCCGCAGACCGATGCCTTGCGCTACATCAGCATGCGTGAAGATGGATTGGCGCCTTTTTAGGAGAATGAAATGTCGGAAATACATCCCACGGCGATTGTTGGCAAAAAGACGGTGATTGGCGAAAATGTGGTGATAGGCCCCTATTCAGTGATCGGCGATGACGTAACACTGGGGGATGGATGTATGATCGGACCTCATGTGGTGATTCATCCGTTTACAACACTCGGAAAGCGTTGCCGGGTGCATGCCACGGCTGTTCTGGGCGATTTTCCTCAGGATTTATCATTTTCTGGAGCGACCAGTTATGTGGATATCGGCGATGATTGTGTGATTCGGGAAGGGGTCACCATCCATCGGGGTACCAAACCAGATACGCGCACAGTGATCGGGGATCAATGCTTCCTCATGGCGTTTTCTCATTTTGCGCATAATGTTCGACTCGGGCGCAAGGTGATCGTAGCCAACGCCGCTTTGTTGGCAGGCTATGTGGAGGTGGGCGATAATGCCTTCATCAGTGGTTCTGTGGTAATCCATCAATTTGTAAAAATCGGACGTTTGGCCATGCTGGGCGGGCAAAGCGGAATTGGTAAGGATATTCCGCCGTTTTGCATGACAGAAAGCGCAGAGCGAAATCGAATTGCGGGACTTAACCTGGTCGGGCTGAAACGGGCAGGGATTGGACCGGAAGACCGCAAGGCCATCAAACAGGCTTTTGATGCCCTCTACCGGAGCGGCTTGAATATCGGGCAGGCCGTGGAAAAAATGAAGGCGGAGTTTCCAACCGGTCCGGCCGCGGAGCTGTGGCAGTTCGCCGAACAATCGGAACGCGGGCTTTGCAGCACGATCAGGGAGTAAATGATGGCTTTGGATGTACCCACAGTTTTAATTGTGGATGATGAAGCGAATATTCGCTTCCTGCTCAAAATGGTTATCGAGCGGGCAGGCATGAAACTGGTGGGCATGGCCGCCACAGGAGCCGCCGCAATCACCTATTTCAGCCGATACAAACCAGACATCGTGCTGATGGATATCGATATGCCGATGAAAAACGGATTGGATGCGTTAACGGAGTTAATGGAGGCGCATCCTGATGCCAAAGTGATCATGATGTCGGCGTATGTGGATGAAGAAGTCGTGAAAAAGTGTTTCAAACTGGGCGCGTTGAACTTTATATTGAAGGTGACACCGATTGAGCAGATACAAAAAATTCTTCAGGAAACCGCCGAGACGGTTCGCAAAATGAAGCAGAATAATGCCACAGGAGACAGGTAATGGACATGATGAGCGCCATAATCATCGGAACGGTGTTTTGCGCGCTGATTGTATCCCTTTTTATGGTGGCGTTTCGTTACAATGCCATGAGCCGCGAGCTAAAGGCCATTGGCAGCATTCTTCGGAAGCAGGTTAAAGCGCAATCGTCAGTCACGGCGCAGATTATTGAGCGGATGGATGAACAGAAACAGGCTGCATCGTCCGGCGGCAAACCGAATGAAACGTCTCTCGCGCAAAGCGCTGAAACTGCCCGGATCGTTGAGCAGCTGAAGAGGCTTGAAAGCCATCTGGATGAATTGGCTGCATTGTGGACTGAACATCTGGATGAATGGCATGCAGGAACGGTGATCAAAACGATTCCGCCACGCCCGAATCAGCCCCTTGAGCCCGCAGAAGAAAAATCCGTCGAGGAACCGGAAACGCAAATTCCGGAAGTTCAAATTACGTTGGAACCTGACCCGGAAGCCGCAACCAGGCGTGATGACTCCAGGAAGCCGGATTCACATCAACCTGATAAAACAGTGGTCCGGTGTCCAAGCTGCGGCCGTCAACTGCCTTATGATGCACTGAAATTGCAGGACGAACAGACCTGCCCGTATTGCCAGGAGGTCTTCCGGTCAAATACGTATTTGTTGTCACTGATCAATGAACGGCAAAACACGCGGACGGCCAAACCCTCATAACGTTCTCTGCACAGACAGGCTATTCCTGTGCAGCGTCTGAATATAAATAAGCCGGCAGGTAGTTGACGTATTTATCGTATTCTTCAGGAAGGGTGCGGACGACGGTTTCTGTGGCCTTAATTGTTTTGGACGAATCTTCTTCCAGAATGATCCATCCGTCGCGAATTCGCCACTGAAGTCCGTCCTCGGTTTCGGAATAAATCGGCTCAATAATAATGGTATGACTGGCGTCGCCAAAATAGTTGAAGTCCTCATCCATTTTCCCGGCCGTTATATCCATGAAACGATCAAAACGATAGGGGCCCAATGTTGCCTCAAGCGCCGAGTAGACGTCCTCCCGAAGTACGGCGCCCTCCTCTTGAAAGGGGGGAATGTGCAGCACAACCTTTCCGTTTTCCGATTCTGTGACTGAAATGTTTTCCGCCACAAGATCATTTGCAAGGGTTCCGCCATATGAAAGCAAGTCGTTGATCATGAGCACTTCGTTGCTTTGAAGATGCATAAATTCCGCTACGGCTGGATTCAGGTCAAAAGTGTCGGTCATCGCATGAAAACTGAGGTTGGTGATTTGATGTTCGGCCAATGGATAACGTCCTTTGTAGTTCGCCAGCATCCAGGAAAGTATTTCAGCCAACTGCGATTGAAGCTGAACGTTCAACTTGCGAAGGCGATCCATTTCCGCCTGCGCAGCTGAACCCTCTTCAGGAAGTCGGTCTGAAGAGCTCGCCGACGAAGTTGTTAGCGCGGCGGAAGAATCCGGCCTCCCCGGGATCAGTGCATGGAACGTATTGGACGATGGTGCGGTGCCGCCAGTCTCATCGGAATGCCCCGTGCGATCAATCGACAGGGTAGGGGAATGGCCATGTATTGACAACGCAGGCTTAAGAACGATGATCAGCGTGGCGGAAAAAACGCCCAGGATCAGTCCAGCCAGAAGATAGATTCCCGTTTTGTTGAATATGGACACGGCTAGATACGTCCCACCCGTTCGTCAACCCATTTGAATATGTCTTTTTGCATTTTGTTCCAACGCGGTTTATCACTGCGTGCCGCCGTGAATTGACCGAAAATGAAAAGGAACATTTCCAGGAAGCGTTCGAGTCGGCGGATTCGTTCTTCAAAGTAACTGGTTTCGTCCATGACCTCTTCAATTTTCGGAAGGGTCAGATTTCGGAATATCCACTCATCGGCATCCAGGGTAAATGCCCATATCTCTTCGCCGATGGTGAACGTCACTTTGGCCTGGCGCAGTTTCTTGCCATTGAGTAAACAGGACTTCGCCTCCATGCTGAGTAGCGGTTCTCCTTTGCGCAACACAATTTCGTAGGCTCCGGCTCCCTCATGGGTAAACAGAAGCGGCCCTTCCAGCATAAGCTGAATATCTCCCAGTGCTTCGCTGGAGAAGGTCCCTCCGCAGGCTTCCGTATAGAAAAGAAGCCAGGTCAGAAAATCCCGCCCGGTGGTGAGTTCCATCAAATCGCTTGAAACCTTGGGTGAAAAGGAAACGGCATTCCATTGGTGGATGTCGGTGTTGGTTTGCTGTAAGGCGGTGAAGTCCGGCGTACAGGGTATAATCGTAACACCCAGCGTTTGTTGAATCAGAGCAACAAACAGATCGCTTTGCTTGGCCGACTGGGCCGAAGCATAGAGAAACGATGATTCCGGCGCATAGACAAACGGCGTTCCCTTGATCTGCGGAGGCATTTGCGGCAGCAGTTTCTCAGACACCGTTTTCCGAATCGCGGCACGCTCCTGTCTGTTTAAAAAAGGTTTTTCCTCGGCGGCGAGCATGGCCATCTCTTCCATTTTGCATTCCGCGCGCAGCAGGGACGCTGGGATTTTGCGGGCAGCCTGCTGCATAGCCAGGTGGAAATACTGACCTCGAAAAGCCGTTTCTTCAGTAATATGACGATCAAGCAAGTGCCGCCCGGTTACCCAGCCGCGCAGCTCGTCATCCTTGATAGCAGAAAGCGGAACAGCGGCGTGTTCCGCAAAACGGTCAACAGCATCACGCGTGAACGGTTTGGGAACCCAATACATACGAAATCCAATACTGCCGCTTTCAAAAGCCATGCCCATCCCTCTTTTCTCTCGGTGAATGCCGATAGTTTTTAAAACGAAATGAATTCAGAAGATAAATCATATTATCCCTTGCGTGAATAACAAAAATAATAATATGAATGCAGCAATCTTTGGGACATGGTGCCTTTCCTGTCGTGGAAAGAAATTCCTGACCGGCGGTGAAGCCCGCGAGTTTGCTGAAGGCAGCGAACTGATATGGTCGTCCGTTAAAAGAACATGTGACTTTAACGGATCATCCATAGCCGACAGTAACAGTCTGGATGGAAAAAGATACAGTATAACCGTTAGGTGAAATCTATCCCGAAGATGAATAGTCTCTCGGGGTTTTTTTATGAAAAAGAATACGGATGCGGTTGAAGACGGGTTTGACACCATTGAAAAGGCGCTTGAAACACTGCGCGGCGGATGCATGGTTATCGTCACGGATGACGAGCAGCGGGAAAACGAAGGCGATCTGGTTTGCTCTGCTGAAAAAGTCACTCCTGAAATTATTAATTTCATGGTGACGTATGGCAGAGGACTGATTTGCGTTCCGATGGAAAAAGAGCCCTTGCGAAAACTGGGCCTCTCTCGGATGGTTCCGCGCGGTGAACATGATCTCTTTGGAACTGCCTTTATGGACTCGGTGGACGCCACCGTGCGGGGCGTCACCACTGGAATCAGTGCGCAGGACCGCGCGTCTACGATCCAAGTGTTGATTGATCCCCAAAGTACAGCGGGCGACCTTCGCCGCCCGGGACATATTTTCCCTCTGGAAGCGGTTGCAGATGGCGTGTTGCGCCGCCCGGGGCATACCGAAGCTGCCGTGGATCTTTCGCGACTGGCCGGTCTGAATCCATCTGGCGTCATCTGCGAGATCCTTCGGGATGATGGTCAAATGGCCCGTCTCCCCGAATTGATGGCGTTTTCTAAAAAGCACAAACTCCCCATTGTGTCGGTTGCCTCACTGATTAAATACCGACGCCGGAACGAGAAGCTGGTTCAACTCCTGCAGACGGTGGATATGCCCACGTCATACGGGCGGTTTACATTAAAACTGTATCATTCGCGTTTGGACAATCTTGATCATCTGGCCCTCGTGATGGGGGAGCCGGAGAAACAATCAGCGGCACTGGTGCGGATTCACAGTGAATGCCTGACCGGGGATGTATTTCATTCTGAACGCTGCGACTGTGGCCGGCAGCTGGACTACGCCATGAAGGAAGTGGCCGGAGTCGGACATGGCGTCATTTTGTATATGCGCCAGGAGGGCCGGGGGATCGGCCTGGTTCATAAACTGCACGCTTATGCTCTGCAGGAAAAAGGAATGGACACTGTCGAGGCCAATATTCATTTGGGATTCGATGCAGACCTTCGGGACTACGGAAGCGGAGCACAGATACTGGCTGACCTCGGTCTGCACAAAATTCAGTTGATGACCAACAATCCCCGAAAAGTCGAAGGGTTGGAGCAGTTCGGATTACTCATCGAAAAGCGTATTCCCATAAACGTCGGCTGCACCGTTCACAACAAAAAGTATTTGGAAACTAAAAAAAATAAAATGGGACACATGCTCTGAGAGTACCGCATGAAAAAAGCACTTGTTTTGGATAATCTTTCGGAAGTGCCGCAGTATGAAGGCACCGTTCAGATAGCTGGATCATTACAGGGAAATGGAGTCCGTTGTGCCGTGGTGGTGAGCCGCTTCAACATGGAGTTGACAACGGCTCTGGCTGATGCCGCCGTGCGCTCCCTGCTCAATCACGGCGTCAAGGCGTCCGATATAAATGTCGCATGGGTTCCGGGAGCCTATGAAATTCCAACTGTGGTCAACGAACTTGCACGGAAAAGAGCGTTTGACGCCATCATCGCATTGGGTGTGGTTATTCAGGGTGAAACGCAGCATGCTCAGTTGATCAACCAGCACATCGCCCTATCACTGGGCCGTTTGTCGTTGGATTACGCCCTGCCTATTATTTACGAAGTCATATCGGCACAGTCGATAGAACAGGCTGTCGAACGCTGTACAGGGGAAAACAGCCGGGGCCGTTATGCTGCCCTGGCCGCCCTGGAAATGATTGAAACGCTCAAGAGAATAAGGAACTAATATGTCCGTACGTCACACCGCCCGGGAACGGGCCGCTCAGTTTCTTTTCCAAATGGACTTTAATCCGAATCCACCCGAAGAAGCCCTGCAAGTCTTCTGGGAACAACAGGAGCATCCAGCATCACCCAAGATCATTTCTTTTGCTGAACAAATTGTTTATGGCGTGCTCCGCAACAAAGAAGAAATTGATCGGCGAATCATGGCCTGCGCGGATAACTGGGAATTGGGTCGTATGGGCGCGGTGGATCGGAATGTGCTGAGAGTGGCCGTTTATGAAATGCTGTTTTGCGAGGACATTCCGCCTGTGGTTTCAATCAATGAAGCCATTGATTTGGTAAAAGATCTCAGTAATCCGGAGTCCGGACGGTTTGTAAATGGTGTGTTGGACAAGCTTCTTCGCTCAATACCGCGCGGAATGAAAAAGGCAAAGAACAACGAAAACAATGACTAGTGGAGCACAACCATGGCTTCATGGCTAAACGCATTGCGTTTGACAAGACGGGCTCTTTTCGGGGGCGCGGCGCGTCTTTTTAAAGAATCGTCAGTCGATGGTGTACCCGATTTTGAGCAGATGGAAAAGCATCTGATCAGTGCGGATGTGGCGCCGACGTTGGCTGCGGAGTGGCTTGCATCCATAGGTTCTGCCAAATCACGCGGTCAGTTTATAACGGCCCTGACCGAAGCGATGCTTCAATCGCTGGGGGCTGCGGCGCCGTGGACTTGGGAAGTTCAGGAAAAGCCGATAGTTGTCCTACTGGTCGGAACCAATGGTTCAGGAAAAACAACCAGCTGCGCAAAGCTTGGCTTCTGTGCAAAAAATAATGGACGGCAGACACTCTTGGCCGGGGCCGATACGTTTCGCGCCGCCGGGACCGATCAATTACGAATTTGGGCGGATCGTCTCGGATGCGATATTGTGGCGGGACGACAGGGTGCGGATGCGGCCGCTGTCGCTTATGATGCCGTTGAGGCCGCCGTCAAACGCGGATATGATTATCTGTTCATTGACACGGCAGGGCGCATGCACACAAAACTGCCATTGATGACAGAGCTTCAAAAAGTGAAACGCTCCCTGGCAAAGGTGAAAGCCAATGCGCCGCAGGAAGTATGGATCGTGCTGGATGCTTCGCTGGGACAAAATGCGATTGCTCAGGCACGCGTTTTTCATGAGAGCATTTCACTGACGGGCGCAATCGTCACCAAGCTTGATGGTTCATCAAGGGGCGGTTTCATTTTTTCTGTTTATCGGGAACTGGGGATACCCGTGCGGCTGATCGGTCTGGGAGAAAGCGCAGAGGACCTCGAAGTTTTCGACAGCCGTCAGTTCATTCATGCGCTGCTGAATCAGGATGAAAAAGAAGACGTAAACCTGCATGACTGAATCCATAAATAATTCAGATGCGTATTGGATGCAAAGGGCCCTTGCACAGGCAAGTCGAGGAGTCGGCCTGACCAGACCCAATCCGCCGGTGGGTGCGGTCGTTGTACGCGGTGATCGAATCGTCGCTGAGGGCTATCATAAGCGGGCTGGATTGGAACATGCTGAAAAAGTCGCCTTGCGTCGAGCCGGTGCAGCGGCATGTGGTGCCACATTATATGTTACTCTGGAGCCCTGTTGCACAACGGGAAGAACGCCGCCATGCACCGACCGAATCATTGAATGCGGCATCAAGCGTGTCGTCGCGGCGATTCCCGATCCAAATCCAAAACATCATAACAAGGGGTTTGCCCTCCTGCGCCATGCAGGCGTTGAAGTGGCGACCGGGGTCTGCCGAAAAGAAGCGGAAGCGTTACTGGCACCTTTTTCACGGTGGGTACTTGATAAAAGGCCCCTGTTGAGTCTCAAGCTTGCAATGACGGCAGACGGAAGAATTGCAGACGGAACGGGTAAGTCGCGATGGATTACCGGGGCGGATTCTCGCCGGGAAGTGCAGCGGTTAAGACGCACTGCGGATGCCGTGATGGTTGGAATCAATACTGTTCAATCAGATGACCCGTGCCTTCTTCCTTCACCTGCCTGCGGACGTAACCCCTGGCGTGTGATTGTAGATTCACAGGCGAAAATATCCTGTGCTTCGCGCGTCATTGCCGAGCACGCGGATCAGACAATTGTGGCAACAACGGAGCTCGCTGCGGGTCGTAAATTAAAACGCATTAGGGAGCGTGGAGTGACCGTGATTACGTGCCGAGCCGACAATGAGCGGGTTGATCTTCATGATCTTCTGAGCAGGTTGGGGGAAATGGGTATACTGCATGTGTTATGCGAAGGAGGCGGGCGTTTGGCAGGAACCCTGATGCAGGAGAATCTTGTGGATCGACTCTTCCTCTTCATTGCCCCCACGCTTCTGGGCTCCTCGGGTGTACCGGCCCTGGATGGCGTGTTTTGGAGCATGACCAACAAACCAGGCTTTGCATGGGATGAAGTACGCCGAGTCGGTGGTGATGTGTTGCTTTCGTCGCAGATTAATCACAGGAGATAACTATGTTTAGTGGCATTGTGGAAAAGAAGGGGATCATTCAGTCATTGGATTTGAAGGAAAAGTGGGGGCACATCGTTATTGATCCGCAAACCCCGTGGGATCACCCCCTGGAAGCCGGTGAAAGTGTGGCTGTTTCGGGAATTTGTCTGACTGTTACACGCATCGAACAAAACGCCCTGCATTTTGATGTTTTGCGCGAAACGTTTGATCGAACGACACTGGGCCAGAAAAAAGTTTCACAATGTATTAATATGGAGCGATCACTGCGATGGGGACAGGAGATGGGGGGGCATATTGTTGTTGGGCATGTTGATGGTACTGCGGTTGTAGAGTCCATTCAGCAGGTTGGCCGCGATTGGGCTTTCGAGTTTTCCTGCTCAAAGGAGATGATGGACGGAGTTGTCTACAAAGGGTCTGTGAGTATTGACGGCGTAAGCCTGACTGTTGCAGAACTGAAAAAGAGTTCCTTTTGTGTACATATTATTCCGTTCACGTTCGAGCATACCACGTTTGGCGAGCTCAAAAAAGGGATGCTCGTTAATCTTGAAATTGACCTCTTGGGCAAATATGTTAGGAGATTACTCGAACGGGGAAGCATTCCCGGAATGGTTACTTGGGAATCTCTGCGCGAAACAGGTCTGATTTGTGAATAGGACGGCTCGACCATGCAAAGAATCATGCTGAAATCTAAAATCCACCGAGCGGCTTTAACCGGACTTGAATTACACTATGAAGGTAGCATCAGCATTGATCCGGTGCTCATTGAAGCAGCGGGTATTCTTCCCGGAGAACAGGTTCATGTTTTGAATGTGAACAACGGCGAGCGGCTGATTACTTATGCCATTGAGGGGGCCCGTAACACAGGGGAAGTGATGCTTAATGGACCGGCAGCCAGGCAGGGAATGGTTGGCGATCAGGTGATTATCATTACGTACTGCCAACTGGATGAGGCCGAATTGGGAAAACACCGCCCCTGCATTATTCATGTGGATGAACGTAACCGCCTGATGAGTAAAAAAACCGAATGACTAGGACACGCAACATATCGTAGAGGGGAAAGGAATATCGTGGCAACAACAATGATTGAAAGTCTACTGATCGTTCAGGAGAAAGATGTCAAACTGGGAAGGCTGGTACAGGAAGCCAAGGATATTCCCCAGAGAAAAAAAGAACTCGACAGTCGCCTTAATGCTCATCGATGTTCACTGCAAAACGCTAACGATGAATTGAAGGCAACCATGGTCGCTGTCAAGGATACGGAAACAGAGATTGAACAGATCAATGCCAGAATACGAAAGTATCGGGAACAGCAGTTTCAGATAAAAAACAACGACGAATATCGCGCATTGGAACAGGAAATTGCAAAGGCTAAACAGGAGATCGCAGCTCTCGAAGACAGAGAATTACTGCTGATGGGAAAAGTGGAAGAGACGAAAAAACGCCTCCAGGACATTCAAATTGGCATGAAGGCCGACGAGGAGCATATTGCTGAAGCGTTGAAAAAAATGGATGAGCGTGCGTCGTTCTTGAAAGAACAGATAGAAACCGTAAACAATGAAAGAAGTCAATTCATTACACCAGTCCCCGTAGATGTACTCGGCCGTTATGATCGTATCATGAAGCATGTAAAAACCGGAGCTGTAGTACCGATCGAAAATGGATCATGCGGAGGCTGTCACATGAATTTACCGCCCCAATTGGTGAATAATGCTAAGCGCAATGATTCGCTGACGGTGTGTTCTTATTGCGGAAGAATTGTATATAGAAACGATTAAATGGCGAAAGGATGGCTTGGTCGCTGCGCAACCGCTGGTTGCGGAGAGGAAAGTCCGGACTCCATAGGGCAGGATGCCCCGGTGAAAGCCTGGGACTCACATGTCATAACGTGTGAGATGGAAAGTGCCACAGAAAATATACCGTCCCGGTAACGGGATAAGGGTGAAATGGTGGTGTAAGAGACCACCGCCCCGACAGTAATGGCGGGGGCAGGGCAAACCCCATCCGGAGCAAGATCAAATAGGGAACAAGAAGCGGCCCGCTTCAATCCGGTGTAAAAACCGGAAAAGTTCCGGGTTGATCGCATTAGATAAATGACCAGGATCGTTTGAAAAAACGATACAAAATCCGGCTTACAAGTCCTTTCGCCTTTTTTTTCATCATGAACAGAGTCATTCGTAACAAAATTCAGGTACTGCTTGTACTGGCCTTATTATCGGCCGGCCTGCTGTATGGAGGGCTTTGGTCCAGACGAGTGTCTCACTCGATATCCGCCCCGTCATCCAGCATGCAATCGTGCGAATTGCATTCTGATTATGGTGCCACAGATACCGTACGTTTCATATGGTCTCCATTGAAATCTTTAGGGCAACCCATAACAACGTCGGACAACCAGCTAGACGCTTTGTATCGCTTGGCAGGCACTTTTTTTTCCGGTGATCATCGAAACGGTCATGTGATCAGAGCGGCCATCATTGATCACCTGCAAACAGGTGAACAACTTGTTCTGCAGGAGCAAATGTTTCTCCAGGAGTATCAGGTTGTCAGTATCGACCGGGATCGCATTCGACTGAAAAAAGGGGACGAGGAGCGAGTTCTTCTGATTGCTTTTCATGATCGTGCGGAAGGGGGAACCCCATTCGGTTCTTCCGAACGAAACGAAACGGAACAAGGGAAGGATGCGTCCTTTATGGCCAAACAAATCGGTGAAAATCGGTGGATTCTTAACCGGAAAGTGTTGATGGATTACTATTCCGAGCTACTGGATGATCCCGAGCGACTTGCTTCGATATACATCTCGCTTAAGCCGGATTACAATCCTGACAAAAAAATAACAGGTTATGAGTTGGATATGGTTGGTGAAAAAACTTTTTTTAAAGAAATGGGACTGGAACAGGGGGATCGCATTCGCAAAGTGAACTCCATGAACATGACCAGTCAGACGCGGGGGGAGTATTTTTTAAAAGAATTTGTCAACAATCGTCTAAGTGCTATTGTACTGGACGTTGAACGAGACAATGTACTCAAGAAAATGATTTACCTTGTCCGCTGAATCCTTTAGCATTCAAAAAATTTGTGTTGGTGTTCTGTTGGTAACTACTCCGATGAAAGTACTTTTTGCAGCAAGTGAGATCAGTCCGTACGCATCAACAGGGGGGCTTGCCGATATAGCTAAAGCGCTCCCTGATGCCCTTCAATCTCTTGGCGTCGACGTGGTACGCGTAGTTCCTTGTTACCGGCAGATTATTGAGAAAAATAGTAATCTGCGTGATACGCAAATGCGGCTGCAAATACCTGTTGGACTAAGCAATCACACCGCAGAGGTTTGGATTGACGAAGTAGACTTTCCGAAAACCTACTACATTCGTCGTGATGAATTTTTTGATCGCACCTATCTCTATGGGTTATCCACGCGGGATTATGATGACAACTTTGAGCGGTTTACTTTTTTTCAAAAGGCCGTCGTTGCATTGATTGACGCGTTAAAAATGCGTCCAGACCTGGTTCATGCGAATGATTGGCAAACCGGATTGCTTCCTCTATTTCTGCGGCACGGCATTCATGGAGGGGGGAGGCAGCAAACAGAAAAAACAGTTTTTACCATTCATAATTTGGCGTACCAGGGGGTCTATCCAGGCAGTTCTTTCCCCATATCGAATTTGCCTTTTTCTTGCTATAACATGTATGAAATTGAGTATTACAATCAGCTCAACTGCATGAAGGCTGGAATTGTGGTGTCCCAATATGCAACTACCGTAAGCCAATCTTACGCGTCTGAAATACGCACCGAAGAACACGGTTGTGGTTTGCACGGCGTTTTGATGGATAAGGGTGAACGCCTCGTCGGCATATTAAATGGTGTGAACTGTGACGAGTGGAATCCAGAAACTGATCCTTATATTGCCGCACAATTCAGCGACAATAAAATTGATGGTAAACACTTTTGTAAAACGGCGCTACTAAAAGAGATGGGGCTTGATTTTGAACCATCGCGACCGCTCATCGGGATGGTGACGCGTTTGGCCGAACAAAAAGGGTTGGATATTTTAGCCCAGAGTATTGAACGAATAATGCAGCATGACCTATCTCTGGTTGTACTGGGGACCGGTCAGCAGAAATACCATGATTTGTGTTTGGAGTGGGCCAAGCGTTGGCCTGGGAAGTTCGCTGTTCGACTGGAGTTCAATTCGGGGTTATCTCATAAAATTGAAGCCGGGTCGGATATGTTCCTCATGCCGTCACGGTTTGAACCCTGCGGGCTGAACCAAATGTACAGTCTTCGCTATGGAACGGTCCCCATAGTACATGCAACAGGTGGTTTAAAGGATACTATTCACAATTGTGACGACAGTGTGTCCCAAGGGGAATTGCCGCCGGTCGGAAATGGCTTTGTTTTTAATGAGTATTCCGGGGCGGCTCTGCTTCAAACGCTGGAATTAGCACTTGAAAAGTATCGCAACAAAACTTTTTGGAGCCTCTTGAGATCGAGAATCATGCGTGAGGAACACTCGTGGAGTACTGCTGCGCGTGACTATATTGCCGTCTATGAAAAAGCGTTGAAGTCTTAGTTTTCTTATATTGCCGTATCCCGTGTAATTAAGCTCTAGTCTCACTCGAACTCCCCAGTTCATTGTTATACAGTACTCCCGCCTGACGTATGTGATTTAAACAGGCTGTTAATAAGCAAAAACACCATATATTGTACGGCCCGCAGCCATAATATGCGCATAACCTATATTATGCGACGTTACTTGCTTCGAAGAAAATGCAATGGCGTTTAGGCACGCACACCCCATTATTATTTCTCATGCAGGCTGAATATCAACTATTTGCATTTCCAGCTGAGCCGTATCCCGAAAAGTGTTGAGCTGGGCACTGAAAGCAATCTTAACGTGCTGATGCTGCTCGGGAATCTCGTGAGGCTGATGGTTAAAATATATCCCGCGAACAAAGTGGGAGCCATCCGTTATCGTGACTCGGGTATGTTTTTGTCCAACCAGTTTTTTTTCTGTGACGAAAACTTGTTCATCGCAGAAGGCAAAAACAGGTTTGCTGTTTTTTGTCCCGAAAGGTTCTAATTGTTCCACCCATTGGTACAGTACCTCATCAAATTCTCTCATAAAAAGAGTACAATCTACATGAACGACTGGATGAAGATCATGCTGACCCAGTTTTTGGGATGCGTAGGTGTTGATTAACTCAGAAAACTCCTCAAGTTTAGCTTCTTTTATACTGAATCCAGCCGCCATTGGATGTCCGCCAAATTTCTCCAGACAATAAGAAAAAGCCTCAATGGATTCAACAAGGTTAAAGCTTTCAATACTACGGGCCGATCCCCTGCCCAATCCATTCTCATCAAATGAAATAACCGCCGTTGGCCGATAGTATTTCTGCACAAGTCTTGAAGCCACTATTCCGATTACGCCGGGATGCCAATTCTTTGATTGGACAATCAGAAAAATTCGTTCTTTAGCGGTTTTTGACATTTCTATTTGTTCACACGCTTCATTTAGTATCCTTTCCTCCATTTTTCGACGTTCCAAGTTAAACGCATTCAATAATTCAGCATTTTTCCTGGCTTCGTCAAAATCATCGGTCAGCAGGAGCTTCAACGATGTTTCAGCTTCTGCAATTCTTCCTGCAGCATTAAGACGTGGTCCAAGATGAAAGCCCACTTGATAACTGCCTATAGTTTCAAGAGATAGTCCGGCACATTCCGCCAATGCGACAAAGCCGGGAATTTGAGTCTTTTTCAGGTAGTTTAATCCCTGCTTAGCGAAAACTCTATTTTCGTCGGTGAGAGGAACTACGTCACATATGGAGCCAACGGCCACGAAGTCCAGCCGATGCCGCAGATCGAAGGAATCAAACAACGGAAGTTTCGCCAGTCGTCCGTACTTGACTAAACCGTGAAGAAGCTTAAAAGCAACACCAACGCCGGCAATGTCACTGAATGGTGATGCGGATTGAAGTTTAGGATTAATTACGGCAACTGCATCGGGAACCTCATCGCCCGGTTCATGATGATCGGTAATAATGACATCAATTCCGAGGTCGTTCGCTTCTTTCACCTGTTTAACGGCAGAGACTCCGCAGTCCACCGTTACGATCAAGTTGGGTGCAGTATCTTCCACACACCGTTTCATCGCTTCTGTGCTTACACCATACCCCTCTTCGATGCGACTAGGGATGAAAGGTGTTGTCTGAATTCCCAACTCGTTAAGGCAACGGGTTAAGAGTACCGTGCTGGTGATTCCATCAACATCATAATCCCCAAAGACAGTGACGCGTTCATGATTCTTCAGTGCCTGAATCAGTCGTAACGAGGCCTGTTCGACGCCATTCAGTAAAAACGGGTCTGTCAATCCGCTTAACCGTGACTCACAGAAAGAATTGATCTGATGGATTGTTTGAAAACCACGAGCGGAAAACAGTCTGGATACGGCAGGCGGCAGACCTCCGGATTTTTCCAGATGGTCTGCCGCCTCACTATTGTATGGCACCGTTATCCAGCGCTTCATCATGGCGACTGATTTATGGATTCAGGTGCATGCACGGGAAAATTTCCCGAGCCGTTATCATGCGCGTGAACGCTCTCCATCCACAACCGGTTTTGCTTTGGTATCGCGATGGAGGAACATGGTAACCGGCGCGGCAATGAAGACGGTGGAATACACGCCGGCTATCATACCAATGAAGAGCGTCAATGCGAATTCATAGATGGCACCTCCTCCGAACAGCAAAAGGGCCACGACACCAAATAGAGAGGTCAACGAAGTCAGAATCGTTCTATTCAGCGTTTGATTGATACTCAGGTTGGCGATTTCCTTGAACGTTTTTCCTTTAACGAGCTTCAGGTCTTCGCGAACACGGTCGAATATGACAATGGTATCATTGACGGAATACCCAATGATGGTCAGCAACGCGGCCACCACCGTGAGGTTCAGGCGTTCGCCCAGGAGACAATAAATCCCAACGGTAATCAGTACGTCATGAAGCAGGGCGACAAACGCGCCAACTGCAAAGGAAAACTCAAATCGGAAGGTTAAATAAATGACGATTCCCAACAGCGAAAAGAACATCGCCATAATCCCTTTCCGCCGCAATTCACTGCCGACCTGGCCACGCACCTGGTCTTCTTTAAGCAGCTTATATCCATGTTGGGACAGGCTGCTCTCCATGGCGACCTTTGTCTTCTCGCCTTCGTCTTCGCCGACGCGGACATCCAACAGGCCACTTCCGCTTTCCACTGCGCCAACCATTTCGGATTGATACTGAATCGTCGCGGAAACACCGGCATTGTCCAGCGTTTGCCGGATGACTTCGATGGGCTGTTTCTGATCATAGGAATACAACAGCGATGTACCTCCGGTAAAATCGACGCCGAAATTATTGCTCACGCCACGCGTGAAAAACATCACCCAGGTGCATGCAATGATTATCAGTGAAAGACTGATCGCTACATGTCTCATACGGATAAAATCAATATTCGTGTGCCGTACGAACGTCATCATGGTTAATTTTGTTTGGCTGAATAAGCGCACAATGACCGCAAAAATCAGGCGCGTATAGATCAGCGCCGTGATCATGCTGACCACGATACCGGCCGTCAGAGTGATGGCAAATCCGCGGATAGCTCCGGACCCCAGTGCAAACAGAATCACCGCAGAAATGACCGTCGTCAGGTTGGAGTCGAAAATGGCGCTGAATGCACGCTCATAGCCTGCGGCGATGGCCGGGGCCAGCTTCTTTCCGGCAGCCAGTTCCTCACGGATGCGTTCAAAAATAAGCACATTGGCGTCGACCGCCATACCGAACGTCAATGCAATACCGGCTATACCAGGAAGCGTTAGCGTGGGCAATCCCACCGAAGCTCCGGTAAAGTTGCTGCCATTGGTCACCAACCCCAGGAATCCGGACGCCACCACCAATCCCAGCGGGAGAAGAAGAATATCCAGCAGTAACGCGAAATCCGCGACCAGTCCGGATTTCCGGTAGTAGATCAGCATGAATATAACGACCATTAGAAATCCGGCAGCTGACGCACGTATGCCGCTTTGAATGGAATCGCGTCCGAGGGTCGGATCCACGGACTGCGTTTGAACAATTCGCACGGGAACCGGCAGGCTGCCCGTACTTAAGACATTGGCCAGCCGCGTCGATTCCTGGATTGTGAAATTTCCGGTGATCTGGGCGCGTCCGCTGGGAATTTCTTCGCGAATGGACGGGGCCGAATACAAGGTGCCGTCCAACACGATGGCTAATTGACGGCCTTCGTCGCTGTTAGGATTCTTGGGGCCGCGCGGAGCGTAATTTTTGGTAATGTTAGCGAATTTTGTGGCTCCTTCCGCATTGAACTCCATAGAAACGTAAGGCGCCATGGTCATGCTGTTGTAATCCACATTAGCAGCCTTAACCGCGTCACCTTTGAGGAGCGGGCGCACTTCGACATAAAACGGGGAATAAAGTTCGCGTCCGTTTTTATCCGCTTCTTTTTCGAAGAGCAAATCACAGCCCGCGTGATACTCGAATTTTTTCAATTGATTGAAAAACGCCCGATCCATCTCTTCATCTTTGACGGTTTCACCGTCACGCACAAAATACTTTCCCTGTTCGCTGATTTTGAACCCGCGGGGCGCTTTATTCTTCGTAAATAACTCGCCGGTCCACTCATCGCTTTTCTCATGAACGAGACGAAACTCCAGGAATGCCACGCTTTCAATCGACTCGCGGGCCGACTGGCGCTTTTCTGCATCAATCCCTGGAAGCTGAACGATAATGCGTTCCTGATCCCGGTAACTGGCTGAATAAATGATCGGCTCTGCTATTCCGAGACCGTCTACACGGTTACGAATCACTTCCAGTGCAATTTCACGCCCGCGTTCAATGTTCTGCTTGACTTGGGCATTGACTTCCTCGGGGGTCAACCCGGGTTCGCGGGATTGAATTTCTTCCCGCAGCTGGTCCTGATCAATTTCCACAATAAAGCTTGTGCCACCCTGCAAATCCAATCCCAGGGTAACTTTTTCTTTTGGTGGATAAACCAGCGCCAGTGATCCGCATATCATCGCCACTAAAATCAGCCATTTCCACACAGCACTCTTGTCCATGATTCCATTCCTTGTTTTACTTCGTTGATGATCTAATAGTGATTATTTCTGTTGTTCATCTTCCGGGGTGTCGCCTTTTTCCAACACCTGGGATACGGCTCCGCGGCTGACTTCGATTTTTACGTTATCGGCGATTTTTACGAGAATGGTTTTCTCTTTTACATTAGTAACCGTACCGAGTATGCCGCCGCCGAAGACGATCCGATCCCCACTCTTTATGGCGTCCAGCAGTTTTTGACGCTCCTTGGCGCGCTTCTGTTGAGGGCGGATCATCAGAAAGTAAAAGATCGCAATCATGATGGCAATCCAGCCGAACATAAACATCGGGGATTGCTGATTTGCTCCGCCGCCTGCCGCGTTTCCTCCGGGTGCAGCCATTGCCAGTGTCAGCCATATACCACTCATCGTCATACGTGCTCCTTTATTCCTGTATTGCTTGGAATGAATACCGTTGGTTTATTTCCGTTCGAAATTCCTTAAAAGTTCCCTGCTCAATGGATGTCCGCAGTTGGTCCATGAAACGCATGTAGCGGAAAAGATTATGAATGGTCAGCAGGCGTGCACCCAAAATTTCACCTACATTCAGCAGATGCCGTATGTAGGCGCGTGAAAAATGGCGGCAGGCATAACAGCCGCAGTCCTTTTCAATGGGCTGCTGATCCAGTTTATAACGTGCGGCCTTAATGGGAATCGGCCCTTCCATCGTGAAGGCCGTTCCATTACGCGCATATCGTGTGGGCATCACGCAATCAAACATATCCACACCGCGGGCCACCGATTCCACAATTTGCGTTAAGACGCCAACGCCCATTAAATAGCGTGGCCGTTCAGCCGGCAGGAAACGAACCCCGTCGTCCACCCCTTTGATCAGCATATCAGCCGGCTCGCCCACGCTCACTCCGCCAATGGCATACCCATCAAATCCGATCTGTGTCAGCTCCCTGGCGCTTTGTTCGCGCAAATCCTGGTAAACACCCCCCTGCACAATCCCGAATACAAGCTGCCCATCCGCACGCGGTTGTACTCGACAATCCGCCGCCCACTGCAGCGTTCTGCGCAGCGAGTTCTCCGCATACTTGCGGTCACAGGGATACGGCATACATTCGTCCAGGCACATGGCAATATCTGATCCAATAATTCGCTGGATGTTCATCGCTTCGCGCGGACCCAGCATATGCCGTGATCCATCCACATGCGATTGGAACTCCACCCCCTCGCGAGACATCTTTCGCAGCTTGGCCAGACTGAACACCTGAAACCCCCCGCTATCTGTCAAAATGGAATGATTCCATCCCATAAAGCGGTGAAGACCACCGCAGGCTTCCATGATTTCCATCCCGGGGCGGCTATTCAGATGATATGTATTTCCGAGCAGAATCCGGCATCCCAGCTCTTCCAATTCAGCCGGCGACATTGCTTTCACCGTCGCCTGGGTGCCCACGGGCATGAAGACGGGCGTTTCTATGACGCCATGTGCGGTATGCAAACGTCCCCGCCGCGCTCCTGATGCGCCATCCTGTTTCAGTATTTCAAATGTACCGATCACGCTGATTCCTTATGCAAAGACCGGAATTTCAACAAAATTACGGCTTAATAGCCATGTAAAAGTGTCATTTTTCATGGAAATCGGCCTGTATTCGGCCCAACTCGCCGCACATCCCAAAATTTGACCTCCCCCTGCCCAGCTATCGCGAAAATTTCTTTCCGGCCAGCCGGACATATGGAGCGATATGCTGCATGAACTCCGCGAATCCGGAAAAATCAAACTGCTGTGCCTGATCGCTCAAAGCTTCTTCCGGGCACGGGTGAACTTCAACAATCAAACCATCGGCACCAGCCGCGATGGCCGCCTTAGCCAGAGGTTCCACCAAATCCACGCGCCCGGCCGCATGACTGGGATCCACCACAACCGGCAGGCAGGTTTCCTTTTTCGCAATAGCTACCGCGCCAATATCCAGCATGTTGCGCGTGGCTGTTTCGAACGTGCGGATACCACGCTCGCACAGCACTACATTTCGGTTCCCTTTTTTCACAATATATTCCGCCGCAAGCAGCCATTCGTTGACAGTGGACGCCATACCCCGTTTAAGCAGAACCGGTTTTCCGGTATCCGCCACAGCTTCCAACAGAGAATAATTCAGCGCGTTGCGTGCGCCAATCTGGAGCATGTCGGCATATTCAGCCACAATTTTAACATCGGATTCCCGCACCACTTCGGTCACCACGGGCAAGCCGGTTTCCGTGAAAGCCTGGCCCATCATTTTAAGCGCCGGCTTTCCGAGTCCCTGAAAATCATACGGCGACGTACGGGGCTTATAGGCGCCCCCGCGCAGCAGGGTGGCCCCCTGCTCTTTCACGTGCCGAGCCACTGCTGAAACCTGTTCTTGCGACTCCACGGCACACGGGCCGGCAATCACCTGAAATGTATTACCGCCCAGCATTACACCGCCCACATTCACTTCAGCATTATCCGGATGCGCCTCCCTGCTGATCAATTTATATTTTTGCTGTACAGGCATGACCCGCTCGACGGCGGGAATACTCAGCAAAGCCTCCAGCGATTTGTGTGTTGTTTCATCGCCTACGGCGGCCACAACGGTGCGCACCTCGCCGCGAATGGTATGCGGTTCGTATCCCAACTCGCGAATACGCGCCTCAATATGCTGCACGTCCTGATCAGTGGGATGGGGTTTTAAAATAACAATCATCAGATTCTCCGTGGTAATCTCATTGAAACAATTCAAGCAGTATTTCTGCGACGCGATTGGTGTCACTATCTTCCAGCACATCCAGCAGCGTACCCGTCCTTCCGTTTTTCAACGTTACCACCGGATTGCTGTCGTACTGTTTTTGAATGAACGCAATATCCATTCCACTTTTGTGCAGCAGCGCATAAAGCGGATCCGTGCCCGAGTCGAACCCTTTGAGCCAAAGATTTTTTTCGATCAGCGCTTCAAACGGCGAGGCGCTTGCATGAATCACATTATCACCGTTGTTCACCGTTAACCCGAACTCCGCCGCATGGGCAAAGAGATAGCCCCGCACTGAACCGGGATGCGCTTCCGCCGGATTGGTCGCTCCAATCACTTCCTGCCGGAATTGCTTCCAGGTCAGGGCCGGCGCCGAAAAACAGAAAATCCCATACAGGATGGAAGCCTCATCCGCCATATACCGCTCGCGCACCACCGGATAGAAGCCATTCAGAATATAAAGATCCAGCTTTTTGGAATAAGCCACATAATGTCCGCCCGCCACCTTGGTCCGCTTCTCTGCGCTGCTCCACGCCTCATCGGCTTTTACGGCGCTTCCGCCGAGACGCTCCTGCACGACCAATCCGCTCACGAGGCGTCCCTGCGCAATGACTTGATCCCAGTCCTCCACGGAAAACGCTGCAAACTTTTGGCGTCCGGCTTCGCCGATATCCAGCGTTTCCGGATGCCGCGTGGTCCCCACCCGGGCATTCACCGAATAATGCCGATCCACCAATCCTCCGCGCCGGATTTCCGCGCCGGTGATGGTGCCTTTCTTTATGGCTCGTATGCCCTTTTCTTCAAACAGCCTCCAAATGAATTCCAGCGCGGACTGATTGCCGAAAGCGTGCGGTTTGATAAATATAAAAGGTTGATTCTCCGTCATAACAGGACTCCTTGTGGTTCGTCGTGGTGAAGTATAGGCAAACAATAAAGTGGACCGTCTGTCTACCTCAATGTCTGGCCTCATACCAGCTTTTGAGATAGATGATTTCGCCAATACCATCAATATTGATGCGGCTCAATTTCCGGTCATTGGTAAAGAAATAATCCACGCCATGGGCCACTGCGCAGGCCAGCTGCATGCACTCCGGCGGGCGTATTTCCGGATGATCGGCATGAATACACGCATAAGCCAGTGCCTCATTCGCTCCAAACTCAATGCACCCCATCTTCTTCACCAGATTGCTGTACTTGCGTGCCGCCTCATCATTTCCCTTTGAAATCGGCCGTACCAGAATTTCAGCCAGCGAATAGGCGGACGTCACCGTTTCAATTCCCTCCGTTTTCTGCCAATTCACCAGCGCCTGTATTTGCGGAAGGTGCGCGTTTTCCTGTTCAATCCAGTACAGTAGAATTTCCGTATCCCAAAATGCTTTTTTATTATTCATTTCCATCCTCTTCGCGCATCCCGAATGAAATGCTCCGCATTGACCCCTTCCCACAGCTTGCGATCCATCCCGGCAAGCAGATCCAGAGGCGCCGCCTCGTGATCCGTCGGATGGGCCAACACCAAATGCAATCCCTCCTCCACCAGCGCCCGCAGCGAGCTCCTTCGCTCAATGGCTTCCTTCTTCGCCTGAATGGCCAAATCATCATCCAAATCTATCGTTGTTCTCATGCATAAATGCATAACACTGCCGCGAATCGATTGCAACCGGCGATTTGTGCAAAATGACAAATGAAGAAGAAATGTCGCCTTTGAATGCCCGGATGACCTGAGCGTCTATTAATAGCACGGCAGGACCGCATTTATGCCACTGCCGTACTGGCCGCCCGTTTGGCGCTGAAAATGACCGGCGATCCCCAGCGGCTCCGCACCCCCGCCGCGCCCGCCGCGCCTTCCAACATCCGCGAAACCCAGGGGGCCTTCATCATGCGGTGAATGACCATCGGCCAAAAAAACTGCCCCTGCCTTGCCGTCACCCGATACTCCTGCCCCTCAACGGCTGCTTTTATTTCCTGATGCGAAAATGCCCGCCAGGTGCGCGTGTTGCCTTCCATTCTTTTCTTCGCCCCGAAAAACAACGGCGCCACGGCATTCAGGCTTTGCGTCGTGGGATAATCCGCCACCATTACCCGCCCGGCCACCCTGCACATTTCTGCAATCAGCTTCTCCCAGCTTTCACAGTGAGGAAGCAGACGAAAAGAAATTACGGCATCGAAAGAACGATCCTGAAACGGCAGCGCAATCACATTGCCAACCACAAACTCCATTCGCCCGGACGAGAGCATTGGTTCAATCCGCTTTCGGCATGATGAGGCGCTGCCCAGCACCGTCACTTGATATCCCGCATCCAGCAGCGGTTTTGCCAACTGCGCATGCCCGCCTCCCACATCCAGCACCGTACGCGCGCCTGCGGCCGCCAGCAGATTCAGTGTGATCCGGCTCTGAACACTCAGCATCCACGCCCCAACCGGCCCGGAAAAACGTGACGCATACCCCTCCGACGAGGTTTCAATATCCGCAGTCTCTGGAAAAGATTCACTCATGCCCTGCTCCATTGCATTTTTTCCAACGATTGGGAAACGCCCTTCCAAAACTTCCGGTACCTTGAGCACATCTATGAACATATTCAGCACGCAGAGTCCAGAATTGATTCGTCTATTTGCGCATGCGGGGTCAACCCGAAAAGGTCTTGTGCGTACCGATGGACTACGCCAAAGAAAAAAAAGTCGCACTCTATTGCAATGGCTTGGGAATGATCCTGAAATAATTCTTTCCCGTGGACAATACGCCGGAGGGGGTGACGCATCTGCTCACGGTGCTGGAGAGTATCCGCAAGACGCATTTTATTACCAAATGCCATGTGATTTTGGGCGGGGAGGAGTACGGCACCTTTGCGGATAACGTTTTCATGCGGCCATTGGACATGGCTACACAGTCTATTCGGTCAATGCCCACCGGGCCAAGCTGCATCGCGAGAACACAAAAGCCAGTACCGATTCGCTCGATCTACTCGGGATTGCCGGTGTTCTTTTGCACCGCCACCGGAAACAAGATTCACGCCCTCGTCGATCAGCTTTTTCACGGCTTTTGTGCGCCGAAAAGAGCGGGATTCCTTCCTTCTGCGATGCCAGTCTGGAATTGATGTGTGAGGCATTCAGTCCGAAAATAGGCCACCGTTATCGGCAGGGTTGCTGAATGGCCACGGTCTCCCAGCTGTACCCATTCCACTGCTGAACATAGGTCGTCATCATCGGCACACTGGTCTGGTAATAGATTGGAGCCGGCTGTCCGGCCGGTACCACTACCGTCTGAACCACCGGTTGAGGCGCATAATACACGGTGCGTACGGGCGGATTCTGAATGACGACTTGCGGCGCAGGCGTATAGATCACCTCCCTTGTGGTCACATAAGTGGTCTCTGTCTGAGGGCTCAAGGCCTGGCCCAGCAATACGCCCGTAACAAAACCACCCGCAGTACACCAGAGATCGTTCTGAGGTCCGCAGCCGCATCGCTCGTGCGATGGCCCCCGGTGCCTCGATCCGCCCGGCCCGCCATGTCCGCCTGCCATCACGTTCCCGCTTCTGATCAGACCCGCAGCAATCAGCAACACAACCCCTACCACGCATCTCCTCTTCATGACATCCTCCCTTAATGATTGGCGCGGGAAGAACTCTTTCGCCGCGCACATCTATATAGACGTAAGAAACCCGAAAATATTCTAAACAGATTTTGTTTTTTCTCCGTAAGCACGCCGTCCTTCGCTGCGCACGCACATTTCGTCCTTTTGCAAACAGGTTTTGCTGTTGCCGTTTATTCTTATCCGGGCTAGTATCCGCCTCATGATCAGGGCCGCGACAGGCGCTTCTCAAACACCCCTGGTCCAAGGTTGTGCATGAACTTATTCTCAGTCTATCGGTGTCGTTTTCTTTTTGTTTTGCTGTTTCTGCTCCATATGACGCTGCTCCCGTGCCGTGCCATTACCGCAACAAATACTGACCGGTCTGTTCTGGTCCTTAACTCCTACCATCCCGGCTATTCCTGGTCAGATCGCGAATGCGAAGCCATTCAGCGGGTTTTCGCCGAATACGACAGCCGCCTGCCGGTTTACGTTGAATACCTGGACAACAAACGCCACCCCGAACCGGCGCTCCTGGATGAACTGAGCCGATTTCTGGCTCGAAAGTATGCTCAACTTCCAATCCGGGTATTAATTACCTGTGACAATGCCGCTTTCGACTTTGCGCTCACATACCGCGCGACCTTCGCGCCTCAGGCGTCCATGGTTTTTTGCGGTTTGAATGGATACACGCCCGACCTGCTTCAGGGCTCGTCGAATATCGTCGGTATCATTGAGACCACCTGGGCGAAAGAAACGATTGAGGCCGTTATAAGCCTGTGCCCCTGGATCAAGAGACTTTATGTAATAAACGACTACACCGAAACCGGACGCGCAAGTGACCGGGTGTTAAAATCCCTTGAATCCGAATACACTCCCCGACTCCAGTTTCAATACAACGAAAACATCCCGCTGGCCGAGTTGCTGGAAGATGTCTCGCATCTGGATGATCAAACGGCCATTCTGCTGGATGTCTATTTAGTGGACGCCAACGGCGCATTTTACGATCCCGCTGAAACTGCAAGAAAGATTCGCGAGTACTCCATCGCCCCGCTTTTCAATACCAGTGAAACCACGTTCGAAGGGGGCGGCATCGGCGGGGCGATGAATCTTCCGCAGGCCCAGGGCGAGGAAGCCGCCAAACTGGCGGTACACCTTCTGAGCGGAACGCCTCTTGATATGCTGCCACAGGCCGCACCGGGACCGTTTCGTCTTGTTTTTAACGCCAGAGAACTTGATGCCTTCAACCTGAGCGCCGCCCACCTGCCGCCGCGCAGCAGCATCATCAACAAGCCCGTGACAAATTATGCGTCACAGAATCCAGCCTTCTTTTTCATTAATTTTTTAATCTCGCTGCTTCTGGTAGCCCTCGTCTTCTTTCTGCTTCGAAACAGCATCAAACGGAAGAAAGTGGAGCGTGAGCTGGCGAGGCACCGGGAGCATTTGGAACATCTGGTGGTGGAGCGTACGCAAAAGCTTGAAAATGCGCGGGCATGGCTTGAGCAGCGTGCCGGCGAACTCAAGCGGGCCAATGAATACAAGTCGCAGTTTCTCGCTCACATCTCTCATGAAGTACGCACCCCGCTGAATGCCATCATCGGATTTGCCGAAATCATCATGTATTCCAAATCCATCGACTTCATCCACCAGCAAAGCCAAACCATTCTGAATGAAACCGAACATCTGCTCTCCATCATCAACCAACTGCTGGATCACGCCCGTATCGAATCGGGAAAAATCGAGTTGGAAACGAAAGCCTTTGATTTGCACCAGTTGCTGCTTTCGCTCATGAAGTCCCTCCGCCAGCATGCAATCCAAAAAAATCTGAATCTCGAATTTTTATACCGCGATGCGCCGCAATACGTCGTGGGCGATCCGTTGCGCATACGCCAGATCCTTCTGAATCTGCTGACCAATGCCGTCAAATTCACCGAGGCCGGCGGGGTGAAACTTCAGGTGCAGGTTATCCCGGGCGAAAGCGCACCGGCGCTGTTTCGTTTTTCAGTGACCGATACCGGCGTAGGAATTCCGACGGACCGGCTTCAGGAAATATTCAAACAATTCAGCCAGGCTGATCGAAGCACCGCCCGCAAATACGGGGGAACCGGCCTTGGAACCGCCATCGCTTACGGACTGGTGCAATTGATGGGTGGACGCCTTCAAGTGGACAGCACCGTCGGCGCCGGGTCCACGTTTTGGTTTGAAATCCGGCTTCCGGTCTCCAAAGAAATGCCCCCTGAAAAATTAGCCATGCTTGCACCCGTGCATGTCAACCTCAGCCAGTTTCCCGTCCACAAGCAGGCGCATATTCTTATCGCGGATGATTACCCCTCCAACCAAAGCGTGGTACGCATCCACCTGCAAAACGCCGGGTACACCTGCCGCATCGCCGATAATGGCCGCGAAGCCGTGGACATCTGCGAAGTAGAGAATTTCGATCTGATTCTGATGGACATTTCCATGCCGGTCCTGGATGGCTATGAAGCGACCCGCATGATTCGATCCAGCCACACCCAAAATGCCAAAATACCCATTTTAGCGCTGAGTGCGCACGCCGGGGATCATGTGCGAAGTCAATGTATTGAAGCCGGCATGAACGATATCATCATCAAGCCGATCCATCGCTCTTCTTTCCTGCAGCAGGTAGATCACTGGTTGACCATTAATGAAATCTCGCCGGCACCCAGAATAAAAGCCAGGCAGCCCGCAGATCCATCGCTTTCCGCGAACCATATCGAAAATCTACCGCCGATCGACTACAAACTGGCTATCCACGAATTTGCCAATCGGGAAGATCTGGTGGTGGAGGCCCTTCAGCATTTCATGAACGATGTCCGCCATCTGCTGCCTGAAATGCGAAAAGCCTGTCAGGATCTCGACGCGGACTATGTCATGAAAGAGGCCCACAAAATCGCCGGTGCAGCGGGCAATCTCCGTGCGATGCCTGTGGCGATCTGTTCCAAGCAACTGGAAGAACTCTGCCTTTCGGGACGCACCAACCCGGGCGAAGTC
The DNA here is from genome assembly GCA_964542025.1 of uncultured Verrucomicrobiota bacterium. Classification (GTDB taxonomy): domain Bacteria; phylum Verrucomicrobiota; class Kiritimatiellia; order RZYC01; family RZYC01; genus JAQVYB01. Next base: position 26,417 of record CAZISY010000005.1, on the reverse strand, counting down.
ATGAATCTGCTCAGCAAGTTGATTGACGCCTTTGAGGATTTATCCGAATACCTCCGGCAAAATCAGTTGCTCCCCCACTAGGCATACTGGCGAATACTTACGCCTTGCTTTCGGCTTCTTTTTCCTTGATGCGCTGAAGAAGGAGATTGGCCATTTCCGGATCGGTCTTCAGATTGTCGCGCACCGAATCGCGCCCCTGCCCCAGCTGTTTGCCGTCCAGCGAAAGCCATGAGCCGCGCTTTTCCACCAGGTTACGTTCGATGGCCGCATCAATAATCGATCCATACCACGAAATGCCTTCCGCATACAGAATGTCAAACTCTGCCTCGCGGAATGGCGCGGCAACCTTATTCTTCACCACCTTCACCCGGGTACGGTTTCCGGTGGCATGTCCGGCCGTATCCTTCATCGTGGAAATACGGCGCACATCAAGGCGCACCGATGCGTAAAATTTCAGAGCACGCCCGCCCGGCGTCGTTTCGGGACTTCCGAACATCACCCCGATTTTTTCCCGGATTTGGTTGGTGAAAATACAGCAGGTCTTCGAGCGATTAATGCTCGCCGTCAATTTCCGAAGGGCCTGCGACATGAGCCGCGCCTGTAAACCGACATGGGAATCCCCCATTTCGCCTTCCAATTCGGCTTTGGGAGCCAGCGCGGCCACGGAATCCACCACCACGACTTCCAGTGCGTTGCTTTTGACCAGTTGCTCCGCAATGTTCAGCGCCTCTTCTCCGGAATCCGGCTGTGAAACCAGCAATTGATCCAGATTCACGCCGATTTGCCTGGCGTATTTCGGGTCCAGGGCATGCTCCGTATCAATAAACGCGCACATCCCGCCGGTCTTCTGGGCATTGGCAATGATGTGCAGCACCAGAGTGGTTTTACCCGATGACTCCGGCCCAAAAATTTCAATCACGCGTCCACGGGGAACGCCGCCGATGCCCAGAGCCAAATCCAGCGTCAACGCACCGGTGGAAATGCATGCCACGCTCTTATCCGCCTCTTCCGATCCCAAACGCATGATGGCCCCATCGCCATATTCTTTCTGAATCTGCGCCAAAACTGCGCTCAGGGCCTCCGGCAAATTTTTGTCGTTTTCTTTCTGTTCTGCTTTGGAAGATGCTTTAGCTGCCATGTGTTATTCTCCTTTTTTAGTGATAAATTGTATCGAACTTCTCGAACGGTCCCCTGTAAAGACGGCTGTGTCGCTCATGCGAACTTATTCGCTTCCCGCGCAAACCCATTAAGACCCGTCTTTTTAGCCCAGCATTCCGCAATTGTCAATTCGCACCCCTGCTTTATCCGGCAGAAACGGCATCCAGCATACTTCGCAGTAAGTCCAGTGCTTTGTGTGCGGCATTCATTTTCACCCGGCGGCGCTCTCGATTGAACACATAGCGCTGTATGCGCACTTCCGCAGCGGACGCAACGGCCACATACACCAGACCAACCGGCTTTTGCTCGCTGCCGCCATCCGGTCCGGCAATACCGGTGATGCCGATTCCGTAAGTCGACGAAAACCGTTCACGCACTTTTTCGGCCATACGCCCGGCCACCTCGGCGCTCACGGCGCCATACTGCTTCAGCAAATCGCGCTCAACCCCCAGCAACCCCGTTTTGATGCTGTTGTCATAGGCCACAATCCCCCCCAAATAATAAGCTGAACTGCCGGGCACTCCGGTGATGCAGTCCCCCAGTAACCCGCCCGTACAGGACTCCGCCGTGGCGAGGGTGGCTTTGCGCCCGACGAGCATCTCCCCAATCACTGCTTCCAGCGTCTTTCGCCCTTCCGTAAAAATGTGTTTTCCCAGGGCTTCGCGAACGGCGTTTGCGGCCGCCTCAATCTGAGTCTCGTCGGCGCCGCTCAGCCGCAGCTCAACGCCCTGTTCTGAAAGACAGTAGGCTACGTCGATCTCTGCCCACGAGAACTGCTCCCGCGCCAGCTCCTCCACAATATCTGCCTCACCCATGTCCACCTGAAATATCCGCTCGTAAACAGGATGATTGCTGCCACAGCAATAATGCTTGAGTCTGGACAGAACCTGGGTTTCGAGGACGTGCGCGAACTCAGCAGGCGGACCGGGAAGCAGAATGTAGCAAACACCGTCCCGCCATATCATTTCACCCGGAGCGGCACCCGCGCTGTTGGCCAAAACCTCTGCCTGTGAAAGTACCAGGGTCTGCCGTTTCCGCTCCTCCGAAAAAGAATGCTCTTCCCGTTCGCAAAACACCCGAAGCCGCTCCAGGGCAACGTTGTCATAAATCAATTCGCCGCCGAGCAGGGATTGCATCACTTCGCGGGTCAGGTCATCACACGTCGGCCCAAGCCCCCCGCTGATAAAAACCAGGTCCACGCGCCTTGCGGCATCCATCACGGCGGATCGAATGGCTTCCGGATCATCAGGAACCGTCGTATCGCGCATCAGGGGAACGCCGATCATTTTCAATGCTCTGGCCAATGTGCAGGCATGAGCATTGATGGTCTTTCCGTTCAGCAATTCAGTTCCCGTGGATATCAGCTCCGCTGCGTGCATGGTCTCCTCCTTCGGCTCCTGCCAAACGTCCCGGCCGGCTCCGGCTCCGTGCCGGGAATTCGGTACGTCCGCATCACCTTTTTAATTTCTGTGCAGCCAGCTACTCAGGATGGATGGGACCCTGCGCCCGCGTTCCGTTATTGGCGCCCCACGGAATGATAAACGAATCCGGCGGCGCGAAGGACTTCCGGATCGAACACATTTCGGGCATCAATCACCACCGGACTTTTCATGGCTGATTTAACATCCTGAATGTTCAGCTGTTTGATTTCCTGCCACTCCGTCAACACCAGGACCAAATCGGTGCCCTGAATACAGTCCATCAGGTTTTCACAATAGGTGTGCTGCGGAAATTCTTTTTTGAAATGAGGCGCCGCAATCGGGTCCCAGAGTTTCAGGCGGGCGCCGTGTTCTTCCAACTCGTTCACAAAATAGAGCGCCGGCGCTTCGCGGTAATCATCCGTGCCGGGTTTGAACGCAATACCAAGAATGGCAATGTCTTTGTTCTCAATGACCCACAGTTCCTTTTTGATCTTCGAGAAAACGTGTTCCCGCTGCTCGCGATTGATGCGCTGCACATCCTTCAGCAGGTCAAAACTGTAGCCCAGCTTTTCGGAAATATGCACAAACGCATCCACATCTTTCGGGAAGCACGAACCACCGTACCCCACGCCGGCCTTCAGAAATTCCGGACCAATCCGGGAATCCAGCCCCATGCCTTCCGCCACCTTTTCCACGTTGGCGCCGGTGAGCTCGCAAATACGGCTGACGGCATTGATGTAGGAAATTTTCATGGCCAGAAATGAGTTGGACGCATGCTTCGTCAGCTCGGCACTGGCGATATCCATTTCCAGCAGCTTGCAGCCGCTGCGCTCCGTAATGGGCTGATAGATGCCCTGCAGCAGCTTCGAGGCCCTCTTGGATTCCACCCCAACCACAATGCGGGAAGGATTCAACGCATCGGGAATCGCGCGGCCTTCCCGCAGAAATTCGGGATTCGAAGCCACGTCAAAATTCACATCTGCCCGCAAATATTTCGTCATGGTCCGCTTCAGCTGTTCGCTGGTATTCACCGGTACGGTACTTTTTTCCACCAGCAGCCGATAGGAGGTCATGTGCTGAGCCACTTCCCGCCCGACCTGTTCCACGTAGGAAAGATTGGCCTCGCCGCTGCGCCCCGGCGGAGTTCCCACAGCCACAAAGATCACTTCGGCGAAATCGGTGCCTTCCTTAATGCTGCTGGTAAAACGCAAACGTCCTGACGCCACATTTTTACGCACCATCGGCTCAAGACCGTCCTCATAGATCGGCATTTCCAGACGGTTCAGCATGGCCACTTTCTTCTCATTGTTGTCTACACACAACACCTCATGCCCCACCTCTGAAAAGCAGGCGCCCGTGACCAGACCCACATATCCAGTGCCCACAACCGTAATTTTCATGCAGCTTATCCCTTCGTTTGATTAAAGTGTGCAAAATAGAAAAACACCGGGACAAAGTCAATTTACGAATAGAGCTTTACATGCAAATAAGAGATAATTAGCATCTCCGCTTTCATAACGTGACAGGTTTTTCGGGGCGGGGTGCTTATTCATGAAAGTGTTAGTGGCGGAAGACAATCTGTTCTCACGGAGAATGCTGAAAACCATTCTCCAGAGTGCCGAATATACGGTCGTGGAGGCCGCAGACGGTAATGAGGCGTGGAACGAAATTCAAAAAGAGAACGCGCCCCGCTTATTAATCCTCGACTGGATGATGCCCGGCATTTCCGGGCTCGATCTATGCCGGCAAATTGCAGAAAAGGAAAAAGGACAAACCGTCCCATCCTATATTATCATGGTTACCTCAAAAACGGATATGGAGGATGTGGTCCGCGGACTTCAGAGCGGCGCCCAGGATTACATCACCAAACCCTTTGACAACGAAGAGCTGAAAGCGCGCATCGCCATCGGAAAACGCATTCTTGAATTGCAACTCGCCCTGGCGGAGCGCATCGCGCAAACCTCCCCCGGGATCTCTCCGCGCAACCACACCGGCGAAGTGCTGCCCATCTGTTCCGTGTGCAAAAAAATTCGGGACGCGCACGAAAATTGGGTGGACATCGAAACATATATGAAACGGCAGTTCTCCATTGACTTCAGCCACAGCCTGTGCCCGGACTGCCTCGAAAAGCACTATGATAAGTACAACCAGCCCCACCCCGGTGAAAACTGATGTGTTTGTGCAAAATGCCGCTTGACTTATCCGCATTCTTCTCTATGTTACCGCACTGTTTTCCATTCAAAGGTTCCGGCGTAGCTCAATGGTAGAGCGCTTGGCTGTTAACCAGGATGTTACAGGTTCGAGCCCTGTCGCCGGAGCCATCTTTCCCCTCCCCACACACTCCGTCTGCCGACGGCCCCAACGGAAAAACGCGTTTTCCCAATCGTTGGAACTTTTTGAGGCCGTTTTTCCAACCGTTGGAAACGGCGACATCCGATTTCGCCTGGTACAATACTTTCAGAAAAAGACTGTGCCTTTCTGCGCTTTTGTTTATGCTGTCCCAGTTCTCAGAGGCAGCAACCAGTTCCAATGAATCGTTAACCGGGATTGTTTCATGAAAGAAATGAAAGAGCGGATATTGCGCGATGCCAAAATCATTGGTGACAACATCCTCAAAGTGGACAGTTTTCTCAATCATCAGATCGATCCCCTCCTCATGAAAAAAGCAGCGGATGAATTCGCGCAGCGTTTTGCCGGGCAGCACATCGATAAAATTCTGACCATCGAAGCATCGGGAATTGCCGTGGCCATACTGACGGGTCTGGCTATGGGCGTTCCGGTGGTCTTTGCCAAAAAAGCCAAGCCGTCCACAATGATGGCCGGAAGTTACACCGCCAGAGTTCAATCATTCACCAAGGGCACTCATCACGACGTGGTGATCTCCTCGGAGTATATCGGCCGGGACGAGCATGTGCTCATCGTGGATGATTTCCTGGCCGGCGGACATGCTGTGTGCGGCTTGATGGAAATGCTGGATCAGGCCGGGGCGCGTCTCGTGGGAATCGGGATCGTCATCGAAAAGGGATTTCAGGAAGGTGGACGTCTTTTAAGGGATCGGGGTGTTCGCGTGGAATCACTGGCCATCGTGGACAGCCTGCAGAACAATTCCATTGTTTTCCGTGAATAACGGCGGCGGAAGGCAATGGATCGCACGAGATATACGTCGTTAATGGCATCACGAAGAAAGGAACCCGTATGAGAAAAGTATGGACGTTGTTTTCGATGGCCCTGGCCATTCTGGCGTTTTGCTTCAGCGCCGGGAATACGCAGGCAGCTGACAAGCAGGACGTGAAAATGGGCTTCATCTACATTGGCCCCGTGGGAGATGGCGGATGGACGTATGAGCACGATAAGGGTCGCCTGTTCCTGGAGAAGGAATTGGGCGTTAAGACGATCTACAAAGAAAATTGCCCCGAAGGTCCTGAAGTGAAGGAAATCATGCGCAACATGATCGATCAGGGCTGCAACATTATCGCAGCGACCAGCTTCGGCTACATGGACTACATGGAAGAAATCGCGCAGGACTACCCGGAGGTCAAGTTTCTCCACTGCTCGGGCTATAAACAGTCGGAAAACATGGCCAATTATTTCGGCCGCATCTACGAACCGCGCTACCTCTCCGGTATCGTGGCGGGCATGAAAACCGAATCCAAAAAAATCGGCTACGTGGCCGCGTTTGAAATCCCGGAAGTCGTGCGCGGCATTAACGCATTCACGCTCGGCGTACAGTCCATCTGCCCGGATGCCCAAGTCATTGTCCGCTGGACGCATACCTGGTATGACCCCGCCAAGGAAAAAGCCGCTGCCATTGCGCTGCTGGATGAAGGTTGCGATGTGATCGCCCAGCATCAGGATACCGCAGGCCCGCAGCAGGCTGCCGAAGAACGCGGCAAATGGGCCATCGGTTATGACTCCGACATGAGCAAAATGGCGCCGAAATCCAATATGACTTCCCCCATTTGGAACTGGGGCCCCTACTACGTTGCCCAGGCCCGTATGGTGTTGGATGGAACCTGGAAATCCAGCGCATACTGGGGCGGCATGAAGGATGATATCGTCCGCCTGGCTCCCCTCACCGCCATAGCGCCCGAAGGCGCCCAGGCCAAAGTGGACGAAGCCAAACAGAAAATACTCGACGGCTCGCTCTTCGTGTTCGCGGGCCCCATCCAGGATCAGGAAGGTAAAGTCCGCGTTCCGGAAGGCACGTCCATGACCGATAAAGAAATGCTGAGCTTCAACTGGTTCGTCAAAGGTGTGGTCGGTACGCTGAAATAAATCAGAACCGGACGAATGAATTAAAAAGGCGGGCGAAAGCCCGCCTTTTCTGTTTATTAATACCCGTCTTTTCTCTATATTGCGTGCTACATTGAGTGCATCGGGCGACCGGGACCGCGTAACCATGAACGAACTATTCAGGAGAACGGCCATCGAAAACGATATCTACGTCAAAATGCAGGACATCTGCAAAACGTTCGGCGAGGTACGCGCCAATCACAATATCTCGTTCGAGGTGCGTCGCGGCGAGATTTATGCGCTGCTTGGAGAAAACGGCGCAGGCAAAAGTACCCTGATGAACATTCTCTCCGGCATCTACACGCCGGACAGCGGAAAAATTTTCGTACACGGCGAAGAAAAACATTTCACCGCCCCCAGCCAATCCATTGAAGCGGGGATCGGGATGATCTATCAGCATTTCAAGCTGGTTGATCCCCTCACCGCCACGGAAAACATTATTCTTGGACAGCAGGGTCATTTTTTCCTCAATCGACGCGCCCTGCGCAAAAAAATACAGGCTCTGGCGGACCGCTATGGATTTGCCATTGATCCCGATAAACAGGCCTACGACATGTCGGTCAGTGAAAAACAAACCGTGGAAATTCTCAAGGTACTCTACCGCGGCGCCGACATCCTGATTCTGGACGAACCCACCGCCGTCCTGACCCCACAGGAAACACAAAAACTTTTTGCCGTCATGCGCGCCATGAAAGAACAGGGGTGCGCCATTGTGATCATCACCCATAAGCTCCATGAAGTGATGGAAATCAGCGACTGGGTCACTGTGATGCGAAAAGGCGAAACCGTAGGCACGGTGAAAACCGCCGAAACCAATCCCACGGAACTGACCAATATGATGGTCGGGAAGACGGTCAGTCTTTCCATACAGCGGCCCGAAGCCAAAAAGGATCCCGGTATTTTCAAGGTCGACAACTTGAGCGTAAGGGACAATGAAGGAGTCCTCCGCCTTGACCATGTTGGGTTCGAAATGCACGGCGGAGAAATTCTCGGTGTGGCCGGAGTGGCCGGGAGCGGTCAGAAGGAACTATGCGAAGCCCTGACGGGCCTGCAGCCGTTGGAAACCGGGAGCATTCTCTACCGGGGCCGCGAAATGGCCGGGCTCTCACCCCGCGAGATCAGCCTGCACGGCATCTCCATGAGCTTCATTCCGGAGGATCGCCTCGGCATGGGCCTCGTTGCCAACATGGATATGGTGGATAACGTCATTCTTCGAGATTACTACCGCCAAAAAAGTTTCCTGTTGCATCGGGGGCCCTCGGAAAAACGCGCGGAAAACATGGTTACCGCACTGAACATCCAAACGCCCGGCGTTCATCATGCCGTAAAAAAACTTTCCGGCGGCAATATTCAGAAAGTGCTGCTGGGCCGTGAAATCGCCTGCGAACCCAATGTGATCATTACCGCTTATGCCACGCGTGGGCTAGACGTGGGTTCTTCACATGTGGTTTATGAGCTTCTGAATCAGCAAAAGAGCAAGGGGGTTGCCATCCTTTATTTCGGAGAGGATCTCGACGTCCTTCTGGAACTCAGCGATCGAATCATGGTGCTGTGCGCCGGAAAGATTGCCGGTATTGTTTCCCCCAAAAAAGTGGACAAGGAAGCGCTGGGCTTTCTGATGTCCGGAGCGCGGTCCATAGCCCGGGAGGATTGGGTATGATTCAAATGCAAACCAGAACCCATTGTTCCGGGTGGTATCTGTTCGCCGTACGCGTGGGAGCCGTTCTGCTGGCGCTTCTCACCGCCTCGGTTTTTGTTCTGATCATCAAGCAGAACCCGCTGGAGGTCTATTGGGCAATGATTCAGGGCGCGCTGGGCACCAAATACCGGGTTTCGGAAACCGTGGTTAAAACCGTTCCACTCCTCCTCTGTTCGCTGGGTATCGCCGCGGCGTTCCGCATGAAATTCTGGAATATCGGCGCGGAGGGGCAGCTGATGGTAGGGGCCATTGCCGCCACTTTCTTTGCATTGAATTTTACCGACTGGCCCCGGCCGCTGCTGCTCGTAACCATGGGCGTGGCGGGAATGATCGCCGGCGGCATATGGGGAATCATCCCGGCGTATTTTCGCGCCCGTTTTAAAACCAATGAGACCATCTTTACGCTGATGATGAATTATGTGGCCTTTAATATCATCACCTACTTGCAATATGGTCCCTGGCGTGATCCGGGGGCCATGGGATTCCCAAAAATTCCCACGTTTGCCAAGGTGGCGGTTCTGCCTAAAGTGTGGAACGTACACATAGGCTGGATCATTGCGCTGGCTATCGCCTTGGCCATGTATGTTTTCATGCGGCATACGAAGAAGGGGTATGAAATTTCCGTGGTGGGCGAAAGCGAGAACACGGCCCGTTACGCCGGCATGAAGGTGGGACGAATCATCATGCTGACCATGGCTATCAGCGGCGCCATCTGCGGTCTGGCCGGTATGGTTGAGGCCTCGGCGGTCAGCCGCACCCTATCGGTCCATGTTTCAGGCGGCGTCGGATTCACCGCCATCATCACCGCCTGGCTCTCTGGATTGAGTGCCCCGGTAATGGTCGTCGTATGCTTTCTTTTTGCCATCATGATTCAGGGCGGAACCTATATCCAAATGGCGCACAACATTCCGCAGGCCGCCGCCAATCTACTACAGGCGATCATTCTTTTCTTTGTCTTGGGCAGCGAGTTTTTCATCCGTTACAAACTGGTTTTCAAACGGTGATTTTCCGGAAGGAGCGTACGCATGCTGAGTGATCTGCTGGTGGCGGCTATCGTGGCGGGAACTCCATTGCTTTTTGCGGTGCTGGGTGAAATTTTCGTCGAGCGAAGCGGAAAATTGAATCTTGGACTCGAAGGCATGATGCTGATGGGCGCCGTGATCGGCTTCCAGGTCGGCATGCACACATCCAGCGTATCCCTGGCGCTGCTGGCTGCCATGCTCTCCGGCGGGCTTGGGGCGCTGATCTTCGGCTTGCTGACCATCAGCCTGCGGGCCAATCAGGTGGTCACCGGCCTGGCGCTCACCATTTTCGGCATGGGCTTTTCAAGCTTCATCGGGAAAGACCTTGTGGGGATGGCGCTCCCTGAAAACATGAAACAATTCTTTCAACCCTACCCGCTCCCGTTGCTGTGCGAAATTCCCTTTCTGGGCCCCGTCTTTTTCTGTCGCGACCGGTTGGTCTACGGCGGCTACGCCGCTGTAATTTTCGGCTCTATTTATCTGTATCACACCCGATGCGGACTTCATCTGCGCGCGGTGGGCGAAAATACGGCGGCCGCCGATGCCGCCGGCATACGGGTCACTCTCTATCAATACATCCATGTGATACTGGGCGGCATACTCTGCGGCCTGGGCGGGGCCTACCTTTCACTCGTGGACGTTCCGGCCTGGCAGGATAATATCACCGCCGGACGCGGATGGATCGCCATTGCGCTGGTCATCTTCTGCAAATGGAATCCGTGGATGGTTTTTCTGGGCGCCTATCTTTTCGGCGGTCTCGATATCATCGGCTTCCGATTGCAGCGATTCAACATCCCCATTTCTCAATACGTCATCGACATGCTGCCGTATCTGGTCACCATTTTCATTCTGGTGGTGTCATCCATCCGCAAATCACGCGGCAGCCTGGGCCCTGCCGAAATGGGACACCCCTACTTCCGAGAAGAAAAATAACTCGTGCGCCGGTTTTCAGCGCATGGAGTCAGGACTCCTCATCCGCCACCAACGGCTCCTTTTTCCGATACACCATACCGCTCATGAGGGCGATCAATCCGCCGGTCTCTTCCGTAATGCGGACGGTGTATTGACCCAACCTGTTGCTGGTGATTTCTTCGACGGCTTCTGCACACAATACGCCAGACGCGGCCGCTTTCATGTAGGAAATGCTCACGTTAATTCCAACAGCCACGGATCCCCTCGAATTGGAGGCGGCGGCAAACGCCAGATCGCCCAGCGTGAAGATCGCGGCGCCGTGAACAATCCCTGCACCGTTCTGATGAAAGGGCTTCACAGGCATGCGGGCCATCGCATATCCTTCCCGGATTTCAATGAGTTCAATGCCGTTGTGCGCGGCAAACAGGTCATGTTCTTTAAAGTGTTTTTTTATGCGTTCCATATAATCCCATCTCCGTCGTTTATTTCTTTTTCCAATGACTCCACCGCAAGCGCAACCGCCGCCAGATTCCCGATTCGACTACCCAGAGAACTAGGCTCAATCACACAGGCATCCAATGCCGGTTTCAACACAAACCGCGGTAATAAATTTTTGAGCGGCTCGAGCAAAATATCTGCCGCATGAATACCAATCGTCCCCAGCATGATCACCTGCGGGTTAAGAATCATAATCAGATTGCCAATCCCCTGTCCAAGCCTAAGCAGATAGTGCTCCCACACCTCACCGGCAAACGCATCCTTTTCGCGCACGGCTTCCGCCAAGCACCGAAAATCGACTCGACTCAAATCGCCGCCCGCATGATCCAGTATGCGCGTAGATATGCGGTCGCGGGCCAACCGTTCTCTCAATTGGTCGGCCATGTTTTTCCCGCCGCAAAAAGCCTCAAAACTTCCGCGGTGACCGCATGGCGACTGCGGGCCATTCAAATCCAGCACATGATACCCCACTTCACCGGCGGTATCCGTAACACCCTGAAGGAGCCGGCCGTTGGCGATAATCCCCGCCCCCAGACCGGTGCTCATCGTCAGATAGATCAGCCCATCAGCGCCCCGATAGGTACCGAACATCCACTCCGCAAGAGCGGCGGCGTTGGCATCATTGTTCATGATGATCGGACTCGGAATGAATCGTTGAAACATGTCCACCACCGGTACTTCTTCCCAGCCGGTCATGTTTGGCGCATTGAGCAGAGTGCCCGCTTTCGCAGAAAGTGGCCCCGGCGCTGAAATCCCCGTTATAGCGATTTCATCCAGGCTCACACCCGCTTTTTCCAACAACTGGAAAATCAGCGTTCGGCATCGTTCCAACCAGTCCTCGGGGCCACGTTCCGGACAGGACGGCATCCGGAGTTCATGAGGAATCGTCCCGTCGCGATGGCCCAAACAAACGGCCGTTTTTGTCCCGCCGATATCCACCCCCAGTATCCATGTGTTTCGATTCATCAACTCCGCTCCCCGCAAAAACGTTCCCCATTCAGCGTCGGAAGTCCGTAATACACGGTATTACCGCGCTCAACTCGAATAATCCGCCCGACCTGCAGCAGTTCGTTCAGACACTCCTCCACCGGCTCTGATGAGGCATTAAACACACACTCCAAATCCTGCGCGGAACAGGGATGCCGTTCAATCAATCGGTAGACTGCCTCAACCGTGATTCCTTCACTTGACGTTTCGGTTATGACGGTTGATGCAACAATCTCCGCCGCGGGACCCAGTATATTGGCTGCTTTTTCCAACACTTCATGTGTAACGGCTGTCACATCCCGTTCGGCGGCCGGCCTCACCGCCGTATTGACATGAATGCGGTCTGGATGCAATTCCTTCACCAGGCGACTCAATACCGCGAGCGAATACGGATCTGTATTTACACCCCCCACGAGAAACACCTCCACCCAAAACTGCCCCTTCATCCGGTGCCGAAGCTTTTTCTCTCCCTCATAAATATCCCGAAAACGAATGGATAAATGAGGGTGGTGCAAGGTCTGCAGCGAACCATCATCCCAGGCACTGAGCGTGACTTTTACAATATCCGCCCGAGACGCCTGGTCGCAGACATCCTCCAGATGAAGCAGCGTTCCATTCGTCAGCAGTACCGAAGGCAAATGGAGTTCTTCGCGCGCGCAGACCAATACACGTCCAAATTCCGTGTGCAGCGTAGGCTCGCCCGAGCCGGCCAGTGTGACCACATCAGCCTGGCCGCCTGCGCTCTTCCAGTCCGCCAATTCACCCAGCACCGCTTCAATCGGCACATAGGCTTTACGCTCCAGGGTTACATGGGGTGTGCGTCCCAACTGACAATAGACGCAGTTGAACGTACAGGTTTTAAAAGGAATCAAATCAACGCCCAATGATCGCCCGAGGCGGCGCGAGGGCACCGGACCAAACAGGTACCGGTATTCAGCCATTGGATTTCTCCAGCTCCGCGACGCGCCGGTGCAGTTCCAGCAGCTTCCGCTGCATAACCACCATCTCCGCCTTCATCTGCAGGAGATCCTCATAGCCTACCACAGCCCGCTTTTCTTTTGTCTTTTTGAGCGTCGGAGTTCCACCATCGGCTGGAAACGGTTCTAATGCCGTAGCGATCAGACGCGACCATTCAGAATCCTGCTGCAGCTCGTGTACCAGCTCACTCACCGACCCCGTGATGCCCGGCAGAACGGCAATGCGCACCGCTCCGAAAATTTTGTGCGCTTCCGGTCCGCAATGCCCCGCCAGCACCACCTGAACGCCCCGATCCGCCATCAGGCCGGCACTCACATCACTGGCTTCAAACCCGGCGATTTTATCCGGATTTTCTATGGGCTCCACTTCCATGGATTCCGTGTCCACAATCAGGTAGTACGCATTGCGCCCCATACGAAAAGCAACCTGATCCTCCAAGGTGTCACCCATTGCGGCCACGGCAATTTTCATCGGATGGTTCTCCCTGTTCGCTGCGTTTCAACGGACGCCTGGTTGTAACACGTTGACATCACACCCCTTCACGGGGCGCTATATCGGGCAACAGAAGTTTCATCAGTTCAGGAAGCGCCATTTCCTGCTGCTCCGCGGTCGCCATTTTTTTCACTTGAAAGACGCCGTTTTCCATTTCCGTATCGCCCCGAATAATCACATAACAGGCATTGGCTTTTCCGGCTTCCCGCATCTGAGCCTTCATGCTTCGGCCGTTGAGATCCATGCCGCACGAGACATTCCGCTGGCGCAGCGTAAGCGCCAAAATCAGATTCTCTTTGAGCGCCGCCTCACCGAGGGAAACCAGCCATGCCCTGGGGTAATTCACCACATCTTCCGGACGAATCCCTTCGGAACCCAGCGCCGCAATCACCCGCTCCATCCCCAGCGCAAAGCCCACGCCATCCAGGGGTTTCCCGTTTGTCATAATTTGATAACGGCCACCGCCCGAAAGCGCATCCTGCGCACCAAGTCCCGGATGAGCAATTTCCCACACGGTATGCACATAATAATCCAATCCGCGCACCAAACGCGGGGTTTCCTCAATATCCAAATTCAGGTATTTGAGGGTGTCCATCACCTGCTGAAAATAGTTACGCGAGGCCTCTGTCATAAACGACGTCACGGGGGGCAACCCATCCACCACCTTGCCGCAGTTCGGATTTTTACAATCCAATACACGCAATACATTCTGCGTGTAGCGCCTTTGACAATCTTCGCAAAGCATTGGAAGATACGGGCTCAAGGCATTCCTCAAGCCTTCCGCAACCACGTTGCGGTCTTCCGGTGTGCCGCGCGTATTGATTTTTATCTTACACTTCGTCAACCCCCAGGCTTTCAGCAACTGAGCCTGCATGGCAATACATTCAGCATCAGCCAGAGGATTGGGTTCCCCGGTCAGCTCCGCACCGATTTGATGGAACTGCCTGCGCCGGCCCGCCTGCGGTCGTTCCGCCCGGAACATGGGACCCATATAATAAACGCGCGCCTGTCGTCCATCCGGGCCGCTTCCGGCCAGCGCTCGAATGACGCCGGCTGTTCCCTCCGGCCGCAGCGTCAACCGCATTTTGCCCTGATAGTCCAACGTGAACATTTCTTTTTGGACCACATCCGTGGTATTGCCCAGCGAGTGGATGAACAATTCTTCCCGCTCCAGAATAGGCGTACGAATTTCCGAAAGGCCAAAACAATGAAACACGCTCCGCGCCTGCGCTTCAATCTGCTGCCAGAGGGCCACTTCTGGATTTGAAATATCAGACATGCCCTTTACAGGCAGAACATCATCGGAAGGCATAAGCGCTCTCCAAAAACTATCACACACTCGCTAACTTAAAAAACAAGAGGATTTTTCAAGCCGGTCGACTCGCCGGCCGTTACAGGGATTCCGACTCAGCAACGTTGAAATCAGGAACCGGAGATTGCCGAATGCTGCTGATCGGTTTTTGCGAGGTGATCATATCTTTCATCACCTTCCCGGATTTGAACTTCACCACTTTCCGCGGCGGAATAGTCACCACATCACTGGGTTTATTTGGATTACGTCCAATTCGCGCCTTGCGTTCCTGGACTTCAAAAACACCAAAATTGCGAAACTCCACATTTTCTCCCCGAGCCAGGGCTTCCATGATGTAATCCAACGATTTCTGGAGCACGACGTAGACATCCTGTTGAATGAGATTTGTTTCTTCCGAAATGCGCATTACTAAATCTCTTTTCGTCAAGGTCATAACTCAGCTCCTTCAATCCCGTACCAGCGAAGTACTCGTTCCCGTTTGTTACAACTTGTTCCGCCTAACAGTGATAATGTGAAATGGTACGATTAAGCGAAAAATCGTCAAGTTTAAATAACGCTTTTCTTCTCAAGATGTTACGTAATTACCGAACGAGCCGGTGGATGATCCCGCAAATCAGGGCGCCAAGCAACGTGATGACAGCCGTAGTCTTGTTGTACAGATAGTAACTGTCGCGCGTGGCTTTCAACGTAACCAACGGCTGACCTATAGAGACTTGAGCTTTCTCCTGAACATGAATTTCCGCCACCTCGCCGCTATGCACCTTGGCTTTCGGATTCAGTTCATCCTGCATACTCAGCGTGATCTCTTTGGCCGGCGTTTCAACGGTTTTCAGCCTGATTAGAGGGACCGCATCAGCAACTTCCTGTTGAAGCGCAATTTCTATTTTCGCAACCACGCCGGCAGCCGAGGCTTTGACAACCACTTCTTTGGGATGAATATCCCGAACCGATTGCCTCGGGAACCATCCATCAATAAAATGCCATGCTCCAATCAGAAGAAAAACGGACGCAGCAATGATGTAGTTATTCGTGCCTTGTATATCGTATCTTCGCGCCATTTTTCCCTTTCACTGCGGCTTGAGGCCCCGGCTTTTACATTTATCTGACGAGAACAGGCCCAAGCCCTTCAGTCAGATGCCCGATCCCGCAGTTCGTTCGTTAGAGCATACAGTTCCCTGATTTCCGCCTCGGCCATATGCCTCCATTCTCCCGGCTTTAAATCCTCAAGACGAAGCGGGCCGATTGCCACTCGAAGCAAACGCACAACCGGAACGTACAATGCGGCAAACATCCGGCGGATTTGCCGGTTTTTTCCCTCGTGGAGCAGAACGGAGTAACAATAGGTATCGTCAGCCGTGTGGTCGAGATGTATTTCACTGGCGCGCAAGCAATCGCCCTGGCATACGAGACCATCCCGCATGGATTGCAACTCTCCATCGGATAGCGTTTTCGTACACCACACCAGGTATTCCTTGCCCACATGATAACGGGGATGCATCAGGCGTGCTGCCAAATCCCCGTCATTCGTAACAAGCAGCAACCCCTCGCTCTGCCGATCCAGGCGGCCTACATTGTAAACTCGGATCCCCAAATCGGGCAGCAGTGCGTGGATAGTACGCCGGCCCGCTTCATCCGATGAGGTACATAACACATCGACGGGCTTGTTTATAAGGAGATACACCAGCCGCTGAGCCCCCACTTCCCGACCGCTCACACAGATGCGCTGACGCCCGGGTACCACCCGAACCCCCTGGTCCAAAACGGAATCACCATCCACGCTCACCGCGCCGGATGCTATCAGCCTCTCACAGGCACGGCGTGAACCCACCCCGCACTCCGCCAGGTATTTCTGCAAACGAACAGCGGCCGTATTATTCAACGGGCTTCGTTTTTGGGAGTCCTGTTGCACGGTCTCCCTCTTTCCATTTGCCATTGTCCGTCAACACATCAATACGCTCAAACCGTTTCAACACGTTGCGCTTGGCTTGAATTTTATTGGATCCCTTCAGACTCGGATGCTTGGACATATAAAACTCCAGAATTCGTAGATAAACCCCATTTGAATGAGAGGCGCTTTGTAGCAGAACTGAATGAAAAGTCAATGGCTTAAATCGTCAGTTTCTTCACATCAGGCACTCGGGCCCAACCGCGTTGCGATGCCAGATGCCTCAATATGCGCTCCGAATACCCGCACAGATCCTGCCCATCAGTTCCCCTGCCGCGCCACGAACGCTTTGTAACGAAGCGATCCGTACCGCTCAAGCCAAGCCATCCATCCCCGGAAGAAGCATCCCAAACCGAAGCCAATTCGCTGATCATTTTTCTCAAAAGGGCGCTGATGGTAAGTTCCAGCAATATGGAACGGTCGGGAGAAATACGCGACAAATCAATGATCCACCCGCGACCCGTGCCCATAAAAGCCCACGACGCTCCCCGGACCACCCCAGCCTCATGAAGGATTAGGCGCCCTCGGCAGGCCTCCATGCCTACACCCGGACGGCATAAAAGAGCCACCTCCGGAGAACACCACTGCTGAAGAGCGGCCTCCGCCTCCGCCTTGCGGTTCATCATCCAGAGCAATTGGGCCAGTAAAATACCATAATGATTAGCCGGAACCTGATAGGTCGGATACCATCTCCCGCAAAGCTCCGTAAGCATTTCCGATGTTTCGTACAACCAGTCGCTTTGTTCGGCCAAATCAGGACACCGTTTCGATAGTTCCACTTCAGCAGCCCGTCGGAAACGTTGTGCAGGAGCATTTTCCGTTTGCAGGTCCCAGATCATCCCCGTTCAATCAATCCTTCCACCTCACTGAGGAATTGATTCACGTCCTTGAAGCGCCTGTACACCGAAGCAAATCGCACGTAAGCGACTTCGTCCAGACTTTCCAACTTGTCCATCACCTTCTTGCCAATGACAGTGGTCGGCACTTCCCGTTCAAACTCCGTATCAATTTCATTCAGTACGGTGTCAATAAGCGTTTCAATCTGAATACTGCTGATTGGGCGTTTTTCACAGGCACGCGTCACCCCGGCCAGCATTTTATTCCGATCCAGGTCTTCATGCCGTCCATCGCGCTTGATCACGCGCAGAGCGGATTTAATGACTTCCTCGTAGGTGGTAAAACGATGACCGCATTCCAAACAGACCCGCCGCCTGCGGATTACGTCGCCATTGCGTACGGTACGGCTATCGATCACTTTATCATCCGTGTGTGAGCATTTGGGACAACGCATCCAACCTCCCTACTCCAAATATGGATCAGCGACCACGCTAATAGAATCATCACCCTGTAAATAACCAGTGGTGCGAAACCTAACATACCATATTTTGCGGCGTCAAGCAGGAGGTACCACAATACCTGCAACACGCAGCCTTATCTCCCACGATGAATGCCACCGACAAAACGCTTTGGTGTGCGGCATTTCTTTTCGTCGGAGTTTCCATCCGTTGGAAAGTCGGCCTCGCCGGATCGCCCGTTATTTCATGCGTTCGCAGTAGAGCGCCGGGATGGCGGCATACATGGCGGCGGCCTGAACCAGTTCGGATTTCCACGTCAATTCATTGGGCGCATGCGCCTGATCTTCGTGTCCCGGTCCAAATCCAACCACCGGAATGCCGTGCATGCCCATGATGGCCACGCCGTTTGTTGAGAACGTCCATTTATCCACCACCGGCTCTTTATTGAAAAGTCCCTTGTACGCGGTTACCAGTGTTTGCGTGGGAGCGGCGGTTTCCGGAATGACCCAGGTGGGATAGTATTTTTTCGTGGGATACACGAGACCGGTAAACGCAGGCTGGCTGTAGGTCAGCACCTCGACTACGGCATCCGGATATCCGGCACGCGCGGCGGCATCTTTGAGTTCGGCACAGGCAATTTCCTCGGTCTCGCCCACGGTCAGCCGGCGGTCGACCTGAATGGTGGCGGAGTCGGGGACGGCGCATTGCGAGGGCGACGAGAAGAAGAACTGCGTGGCTGTGACGGTGCCTTTGCCCAGAAATGCGTCATAGGCAAGGCGTTCGTTCAGCTTTTCGATTTCCAGGGCAATGCGCGCCATTTTGTAGATGGCGTTATCGCCGCGTTCGGGCGCGGAGCCGTGGCAGGAAAGCCCTTTGATGGTGACGGTGATTTCCATGCGCCCGCGGTGCCCGCGGTAAATCCGGCAGGAGGTTGGTTCGGTGGAGACCACAAATTCCGGGCGTATCCCGCTTTCTTTGATGATGTACTGCCAGCAGAGTCCGTCGCAATCTTCTTCCATCACGGTGCCGGTCACCAACAGCGTGAAATCATTTTCGAGTTTCAAATCCCTGATGATTTTCCCGGCATATACCATGGAGGCCATGCCGCCTTCCTGGTCGGACCCGCCGCGTCCGCCGATCACTTCATCATTTTCCATGCCTTTGTATGGATCAAATTTCCAGAGACCGCGATCGCCGATGCCGACCGTATCAATGTGCGCATCGAGGGCGACGAGATGTTTGCCTTTGCCGATCCATCCGAGGATGTTGCCCATTCCGTCAATTTCGATGCGGTCAAAGCCCACCGTTTCCATTTCCTGTTTGATGCGCTGGATCACTTCGCGTTCTTTTCCGCTTTCGCTCGGAATGGCGATCATGTCGCGGAGGAATTTGGACATTTGGGGTTTGTAGGCTTCGGCCTTTTTCAGAATGGCATTGAAATCAACACTCATTTCCTTCTCCTGCTAGCAGTTCGTTGTGCGGCTCCTGAACCGGAACCGGGGACGGCAACCCACCGGCCAATGGGAAGAAATATACGCCAACCCGACGGATCATGGATGAAAAATGTGCAAAATTATTGAGGGCGCTCCGGTCCGGCCGCAAACTGTTCGGCGGCTTCGGGCGTATCGAAAAAACGGTCTTTGGCGAACACATTGGTGATGCGCAGAATGTTGAAAACCATTTCCGGCGGACGCACTATCAGCAGCATTCCACCGTGATCATTCAGATTTCTGCGTACCTTAAAAAGCAGGCGAACCCCGCTGCTGCTGATGTAGGCGAGCCCGCGCAAATCCAGAATCAGCACGGAAATGTCCGCCCACGGAGAGGCATCAAAGCGGTTTTCACAGTCCCGAAAGGTATCGGTTTTCAGGGCTCCGTTCAGCGCGCAATGCCACAGTCCGCCGGCATTTTTCTCCATCCGCATTTCCAGCTTCATGCGTTCTCCTTTGTGTTATCCGCCGTTTCTTCGCCGCGTAAATACCGGAAAAGCAGCAGGGTGAAATCGTCGAACTGCTCCAGGCCCTGCTGATAGGCGCAGACTTCATTGTAAATGGCGTCGCATGTGGTTTGCAAATGGCTCAGGCCGTTGCGTTCGAGCGCCAGCCGGAGCCGTTCTTCACCGTACATCTGTTCGTCAGGATTAATTGGTTCGGTTACGCCATCGGTATAGATGGCGATCCCGTCGCCCGGAGCCAACTCAAACGTCTGCTCGGTGAAGGCGGCATTAAATTCGACGCCGATCACCACGTTCGGGGCGTCCGGCAGCGGTTCCGCGCAAATGCCGTGTTCCCCGTGCCGGAGCAGGAACGGCGCATTGTGTCCGGCATTACAGTACCGGACATGGCCGGTGCGCGTATCGCAAATCATGTAGAACATGGTGACAAACATGAGCGAAGGATTGTCGGTGGAAAGAAGCCGGTTCACCCAGGTCAGCGTCTCGGCGGTATCCAGACGAAACCGGGCGTTGCCGCGCAGTACGGTACGGGCCACCATCATGAATAATCCGGCCGGAACCCCTTTTCCGGAGACATCCGCCACCACAACGCCGAAGTGATGCGCATCCACTTCAAAGAAATCATAGAAATCCCCGCCCACTTCCCGCGCCGGATCAATGCGCGCATAAATTTCGATGCCGGGCAGATCGGGAAACGGCGGAAACACTTTCGGGATAATGCCCTGCTGAACTTCGCGCGCGAGGCGGATATCCCCTTCCATGCGCTCCTTGGCGGCCGTCGTGGTTTTCAGATCCTCCATATACGCCTTCAACTCACGGGTCATCTGATTGAAATCGTGCGAAAGCTCGCCGATTTCATCGCGGCTTCGCACATCAACCCGATGCTCGAAATCACCGCGGCTCACGGAATGCACGGCCTGGGTCAGACGCTCCAGAGGACGTACCAGGATTCGGGCAAAGAGAAAAACCAGTACAACGGTCACCAGAATCACGACGCTGAGGATGCGCAGCATCTGCGCCCGCGCGGCATCCCCGGCGCGATCCATCTCCTCGGCCACCCGATAGAGTTCGATAACATGATCTGCACGACCCTGGGCATTCGTAATGGGAAAGAGATAACTGAACCATTCGCCCTGCTCATCAAAATAGCGGCCGTACTGCGGCGCTTTCTGCTCCAACACATCAAAAAACATGCGGCGGTCGGAAGGCACGATATAGGGTTCGTACAGTGCTCCGCGCCAGATATTGATGCCGAAGTAATACTTTCCATCGCGTATCTTGTGAATGATCCACTTCGGGGTGCCATCGACATGCGCGCGGTCCACGATGCGGGTGACCTGATCATAGATGGCCTCATATTCCGTGCTGTCGCGATCAGTGGGATTGCAAAGACGCTCCAGCCGTTCCGATGGCACGCAGTTGACCACCGCGCGCGCCAGATTGGCCAGCCGCAGCAGATACTCATTCTGATTATCGCGCCGGAAAACATGCTCGACGCGCTGCCCGGTTACGAGAACCACCATCACGGCCAGCGGAATAAAAAAGGCGAGTAGTTTGGCCCAGTAAGGAAAGTGTACACGAATGGCAAAGCGGCGGCGTAAGCAAAACAGCCCCAGGCTGATCACCGGAACGGCACTCAGCAGGAACAGGAGCGCCTGCACGGGTTCGCGAACCGTATATCGGTCCAGTGCGTGAAAACCATCTCCGTCCAGAATGACATACGCCTTGTTCACCAAATCAAAGGTGTGCCAACTTCCCGCCGGGCCCTGCACTGCCGGGCCGGTCAGCACGTCCGGATACGGATACCCCATCGCAAGCGGCGACACCGTCCGAACGATCCGTCCGGTTGCATCCAACTGCACCCAGGATCGGTTACCCTGACTGGCCACCGTCAAATACCGTTCCGGATCCTGTCCGAAGCTGAGCCGCATCAAATCGCGCGGAGCCAGCAGTTCGCCCTCCTCAAAACCGGGCCGTCCCATGTCCGGCAACCGCGTGCCGGCGGCGGCATACGAAACAATAATCCCCCGACTGCTGGATGAAAGATAGATCGTGCCATCCGGCGCCTGCGCAATGGCCTGCCATCCGTTGACCGTTTGATTGGTTTCGCCGAATGCGGTCACGCCGGGAGGAATCACTCCGTCCTTCATAACCACGCCGCCCGCGTCCGGAATTTTCAGGATGCATGGCTCGCCGACAGATCCGTTGACAAACCAGTGCCCACCATCCGCGCCATGCGTGTAATACAATTCGGGATAATTGTCGGGCTGACGGAAATAGGTGGTGAAAATGTCCTGTGCTTCACCCTGCCGATTATATTTTCGATACCGATGCCCCAGAAATTTCCGCGTGATGCGGTCATAGATATAGGAGCGAACCATGACGCCGTCATCGCAGCTCATCAGACCTCGAACGAAGTAAAAATACTGTTCGTCGTCCTGTTCCACCTCATGCTCTTTTTTCAGCATCAGGCGCCGGCCGTCTTCACACAGCAGATGCAAAACGCGGTCGCCCTGCTCCACCACGAAAACGTGTTCGCCCAATTCCGCATAGGCCACAGGGTTCTTAAATGTCCGCGTCTGAAAAAATCGAAAAATACCGCAGGCTGCCAGGAGCAAACCGATCCCGATGAAGAGCGCGGAGAAATAATATCCGCCTGTTCCGGGCCGGTTGTTTTCTCCAATTCCCACGGCTCCTCCCGGGCTCTTGCCGTTATTCCGTCGTTAGTTCGCGCAAAATCATATCCAGCTGCTGCTGGTCTTCGGCTTTCAGCGGCTGTTCAACCGGCATGTCGGGATTGTCATCTGCTGAAGGCGCGTTCTGTTCGGTTCCGCGCGGTTGCACCGTTTCAGGCGGAAGAGCCGCCGGCTCCCCAATTGGGTCCGTTACGGGTTCCGAATTGTTCTCCGGCACGTTCACGGGTGCTTGCTTCGCGGCGCCCTGATCTTCAAGCGGAAGCGGATTCCCTTCGTCATCGGTTGCCGTAAGCACCACGGGATTCAGCAGATCGTCCTCTTCCTTCTTCCCCGGAGCGGCATCCAACGCGGGCGTCACCGACTCCGTGCTGATCCGCTGTTCCTCTTCATAGAGCAGGTCATCCACGGGAATTTCATCGCCCGGCATGGTTTCCCGGAACGGATCATTCATCAATTCCTCGCGGCGTTTTTTGCGCTCCTCCATACGGGCCCGACGGTCCGCCTCTTTGCGCTCTTCGGCTTCTTTCTTTTTCTGCGCTTTTTCTTCGCGTTTCTTTTTGGCGATGGCTTCGGGTCCCGGCGTGGCCAGCGGACTATCCGACCATCCTTCCGGCCAGGGCGTGTCGCCTGCGCGCGTAGCTTTTTTCAGCCGGGCTGTTTCTGTGCGTGCCTCTTCGGGAGTCATCAGCACATAGGGCGTCAGCAGCACCAGTAATTCGGTTCGGTAATCTTCCCGTGTTTCGGAACGGAACAGCGCACCGAGCAACGGGATATCGCCCAGAATCGGCACCTTACTGCGCGACTTGGACTTATCCGTCTGAATCAGTCCGCCCAATACGATGGTGGAGCGGCTTTTCACGGCAACCTGCGCTTCCATTTCGCGCTTGGTGATGATCGGCACGTCATTGCCGTCGATCTTCTCCGTCCCCTGCACATTGTTCGCCGTCTGCTTGATATCCATCACGACGAGGCGTTCCGGATTAATTCGCGGCGTGACGGTGATTTCGATACCGATATCCTTGTACTCGTAGTGCGAGGTTTGGTTGTCGGTATCGCTGCTGGTGGTGGTGGACGTCACAATCGGACGCTCTTCGCCCACGATGATTTTTGCTTCGGTGTTGTCCGTGGTGAGGATCACCGGAGTCTGAAGAATTTTTGCGTTACGGTCGCTGGCGGCCAAACGGATCACGGCGTCGAGATTAAAATCAAAGAAGGTGGCGTAATAGGTCAGCGCACCGCTGGCCAGCGAGGTACCGCGATCCGTCAGCGTGGAGGCATCCTGAGCCGTCAGCACATTATCTACCTTGGTACCGCCCGCAAATGACATAACCGGCTGATTCACAGCGGTGCCTCCGCCGGACCCGTAATTCTCCGAATCGTACATGGTGACAGACCGCTGCAGCCAATCGATGCCGTACTCCATTTTGTCGTTGAGTCCAACTTCCAAAATGACGGCCTCAATCAGCACCTGAGCCAGCATGATATCCAGTTGGTCAATCACTTCCTTCAGCGCGGCCACATCCGAACGCCGTCCCATCAGCAGGAGCGAATTGGTTCGTTTATCCGCCAGAATCTTCGTGCTGGCGGAAAGCTGGCCGATTTTGGCTTTGTCTTCGGTGGTCAGCGTCTGGCTGCGCTGTTCGGCGCGGTTCTGGACATATTGCTGCAATGCCGTAGAGCGGGCATCGCCTTCCGGCTTCTCAGCGCCTTCTGCCGGGGTAGTGCCGGCCGGAGCGTCCTTATCGGCAGAGGCCGCGCCTATGAAGTCGTTCAGGATGCCCGCGATTTCTTCGGCATCGGCATATTCCAGCGCCTCAATGCGCACAATAATTTCCGGCTCCACCTGGCGGTCCAGCACTTTGACGATCTTATCAAAGAAATCAAAATTGGACGGGTCGGAGATAACGAGCAGGATGTTGGTCCGGTCGTCGGCGATCACCTTCACTTTGCCCTGAATGATTTCGTTCGGGGCGGCAGCGGATTCCCCTTCAGCACCGGCGGACGCCGTGGCGGAGCCGGGGCCTTCCGCAGGAGCATTCGGACGGCGCGGGCGAATCACGCCCGGTGGCGAGGCGCGTACTTCCGAGGGTTGAGCCACCTGCGGAGTGCTCGTCTCCTGCTTCCCCTCCTGCAGGTCCGCAATGATTTCATTCAGCTTGGCGGCAATTTTTCCGGCCTCGGCATATTGCACTTCATAGACCCGCGTTTCCACACGCGAGACCACCGGCTTGTCAATGAACTCCAGCACTTCGAGTATGCGCTGAATGTTTTGCGAGGTATCCGTCACCAGCAGCGAATTGATCCGCTCCATAGGCTGAATTTTTCCATAGCCGTGCAGGAACTGCTGCACCACCGGCTGCGCTTCCGTGATCGTGATGTATTTTAACTCAAGCATTTGGCTGATCAGTTCATCCGTATCCGGCAGCTTCTCCTCAGGAAGCAGCATGTTGATCGGCATGCCGTCCTGCCGCGCCTGGGCAATCTGAATTACTTTAAAAAACCGCTCGCCCATCGGCACCAGCGTAATATTGTGCATGGAAAGTATCGCCTTCATGGCGACCACGGCTTCATCGCGGGTCAGCTTGGACTGACTTTTCAACGTGATATTCGCCGTGACATTGGGAGGTATAATCATGGTCCGGTGTTCCGGATCCAGATTCTGACTGTAAAAATTCAGCACCATTTCCAGCGGAGAATCCTTGAAATTCAGCGACACCTTCTGATCGCTGTCCACCACGGCTCCCCCGCCTGAAGAGCCGCCGGGACCACCGGGACCGCCGGAGGGCGGTCGTCCCGCAATGGGTGGCGTTGCGCCGGCAGGCGGAATGCCGGAAGGAGTCGGCATACGCGGACGCTGCGCAGGCGCCGCCATGGGTAACGCCATTCCGGCAATCAGCATCCAGCTCAGCATGTTGATGTAAATTGATGCGGTGATGTTTTTACGCAGACGGTTCATGGGCTTCCGGGGTTGTGTTGGTCTGAGAGTTCGGGGTTGAAATTTCGCGGCTGTACGCACAATCGACCGTAAACGATCCTTTCAGTATATCCGCCTCACCGCTTTTGGGCGAAACCGTTAAAAAGCGCACGTCCAAAATAGCACCTTGCGACTGGATCGTATACAGAAAACGCACCAGGGCTTCGAGGTTGCCCTCCCAGGAACATTTAATGGAAACCTCGTAAATATCCCCCAGGCTCCGCTCCTCATCCGGCTCCCGTTTTAGCAGCACCAGATTGCTGTCGCGCGCCGTTTTCTCCATCATTTTCAGGAGTTCCGCCGTAACCCGCGCGTCCGGCGCATGGCGCGGCAGTTGATTGCGGAATCCCGCCAACTGTTTTTCATACTCGCCCTGCCGCCCGATTTCATACTCGGCAATCTGCCGCTCGCGATCCATCTTGACCAGTGAATCCTCGCGCTCGCGCAGCGCCTTCAAACGCGGATCAATCCACCAATACGACGCCCCCGAAATCAGCACCACCAGGGTGATCCAAACCAAGCCAAGTTCCCGGGTTGATACACGCATGATCAGTCCCCTCCCGGCAGCTTCAGTTCAATGGAAAATTCCGTGCGCACCTTGTCGTGATCGCGCTTGCTGACAATGTTGTCCGCCGCAACCTGCACGAACATGCCGGACTGCTCCATCGCCTCAATAAAATCATGAATGGGTTCCGCCTCGCCGGCCATTCCCTTCAGGCTGGCCGCCTCGCCCTTTTTATAATTCATCTGCGTCAAATCCACGCCCGGCGGAAGCTTCACA
>CAZISY010000004.1:74484-78268 GCA_964542025.1 uncultured Verrucomicrobiota bacterium | reverse complement strand
AGCGCCAAACCAAATCCGACCACACCAATCTCCCACCATGACATCATAACGTACCTGCTATACTCATTGATTCCGCCTGTTCCCGCCATGTTCCTGAAATAGACTCCGCCAGGCATTCACGCGTTCCTGAACATCCGAAGCGTCCCGGATATCCGAAATCACCGCCACCCCCGATACGCCGGCCTGCACAACCGGTCCTGCATTTTCCACATGCAACCCGCCGATCGCCACCACGGGAATCCCGGCCAGCCTGAGCATTTTTTTCAGGTTGTCAACGCCGAGATGGCTGGTCAGCTCCGGCTTTGATGGCGATGGAAACACAGTGCCCATCGCCACATAGGAGGGACGCCATGCCAGCGCGTGCGCCAGCTCAAAAAACGAATGCGTGCTGGTTCCAAGCCGCAGTCCGGCGGAGCGTATCGCCGGGATGTCCGCCCCGGCCAGATCGTTCTGCCCGAGATGCACACCGTACGCACCATATCGAATGGCCGCACGCCAGTAATCATTAACAAACAGGCGGCAACCGGTTTCCCGTGAAAGCGCAACCGCCTGACGGATTTCCGCCTCCACGTCGTCGGGGCGTTGATTCTTCACGCGCAGCTGAATGGCGGACACTCCCAGGCGCATCAGTTTTCCCGCCCATTCCGCTGTTTCCACCAGCGGATAAAGCCCCAACGGCTCGGGCCCGCAATCCGGAAATGCCGCACCC
The DNA here is from genome assembly GCA_964542025.1 of uncultured Verrucomicrobiota bacterium. GTDB lineage: Bacteria > Verrucomicrobiota > Kiritimatiellia > RZYC01 > RZYC01 > JAQVYB01. Next base: position 77,559 of record CAZISY010000004.1, on the reverse strand, counting down.
GCTCCAGGAAGACTGCCCCCCTCGGAAATCCAGGGAAAATCTTCCGAACATTCGGGCCAGGCGTATACAGCGGCACAGGGTGCGCCGGTCCCGTACTGAACTGCCGTCCGAATGGCCTGATTAACATACGTCTTGGCCAACACCACGGCATCGACAGGATCATAACCCAGGGCAACAGCCGTTGCCGTTGCCGCAGAAAAGCAACAGCCCGTCCCGTGCATCCCCGGCCCGCTTCTCCGCGGACTGCATACCCAAAACGCGCGCTTCCCGTCGCTGAAATAATCACAGCAAACGGAACCCCCGCTATGTCCCCCCTTGATCAGCACGGCTTTCGGCCCCATCGCGAGCAGCTGTCCCGCCAGCCCGGGCAGCTCTTCCTCCGTTACGGTGGATTTCCCGGTTAATTGCGCGCACTCCGGCAAATTCGGCGTCAGAAGATCAATGCGCGGAAACAACTCGTTCTTCAGACACGCCACGCCCTCTGCATCCAACAGTGGAAACCCGGAGGAAGATAAAATGACCGGATCGCACACCACATAGGCATCCATCGTGTTAAGCACGCGGGCCACGGCGGCCACCTGCCCGGCACCGCCCAGCATTCCCGTCTTAACGGCTGCGGGACGTCCGTCGTCCAACAGCGCTTCCATCTGCCGCGTAAGAAACGCGGGATCAACCGGCGACACCCCGTGTACCCGACAGGTGCTTTGCGCGGTCAACGCGGAAGCGACGGCGCAAGGACGCCCCCCAAGCGCCCGAATCACCCGCGCATCGAATTGAATGCCGGCGCCGCAGGACGGATCGTTTCCGGCAATGGACCAAACAAGGGGAGACTCTTTCATGACGTTATTTTAACCAGCTCACGGTTGACTTTACATGGGGTTCCTGCGAAAATCCCGCGTTACAAAAGCCTTGTAACACAAGGGTGGGAAAGGCCCAAAGGAATTTTCGGGGTGATTTATCATGGAAAAAGGACAGGAAATTTTGCGGAGGCTGGAAACTATTCACAATCTCCCGACCCTTCCGGTGGTTATCACCAAGCTGAGAGAGGCCATCAGCAATCCGAATGCGGACGCCAAAAAAATCGCGCAGATCATCGAAGATGATCCGGCCATGATGGCCCGCATTTTGAAAGTGGTGAACTCCGCGCTGTATCGGGGGCGTCAGGATGTGACGTCGCTGCAGATGGCCGTGGCCCGCATGGGATTCAACGCCATCAGCAACATCGCCATGTCCACCACAATATTTTCTATTTTTAAAAGTTCCGGACCCACCGGATTCAGTCATGAAAACTTTTGGCGCCATTGCATCTGCGTGGGCATCGGGGCGGACGTGCTGTATGAGCGCTGCAAGAACAATCTTACCAAGCGCTATACGCCGGATATCCTTCAGCTGGCCGGACTGCTTCACGACATCGGGAAGATTGTTTTGGAACAATTTTTCCACGCCAGCTTCCGTCAGTCGATTGCGCTTTCGGTGGAAGAAGAAATTTCCCTGTGCGACGCCGAGAAGAAAGTCATGGGCGTGGATCATGCTGAAATCGGTGCCGTGTTGGCGCAGCGCTGGCACTTGACTCCGGATTTTGCTCATGTCATCCGCTGGCACCACAAACCGATTTCTCTGAATGTGAATGAGGATTATTCGGAATTGATCCGCCTCTGTCACACGGCGGACTACATTTGCAATCTGGAAAAAATCGGCGATGGGGGAAATTTGACCGCGCCGGCCTTTGATCAGAAAGTCTGGGGAAGCCTGGGTCTTTCGGTGGGCGATATTTCAGAGATTGTTGATGCGATTAGAGAGCAGTCAGCGCATTCCGAAGTGCTGATGGCATTCGTTTGATCGGAGTGATGTTCATCCGTTTCATCCGCGTTGCCGCTTTATTCTCCCGCATTTGAACGGGGAAATTTCCGACTGTATTTGAAGTTCGACGTTTGGTGTTGAGCATGTCGCGCTTCCTTTCCCGTCCTGATGAGTGCCTCACGCAACCGCCAGCATTTTTTCCTGTTTCCGACGCAACCGATTCTGCTTGGCGCGTTCCTTGGAAGAGGCCACGTCCAACTCTTCGCGATACTTGGCCACGGTCCGCCGCGCCACGTTTAATCCGCGTGCTTTCAGTTCGACGGCGATATGCTGGTCCGTCAGCGGATTATCCCGGTCTTCGTGAGTAATCATGTCATCAATCAGTTCCTTCACCTTCTCCGGCGTCAGCGCGGAGCCGTCCGCACAAAGATAACCGCTCTTAAAGAATGATTTCATGGAGACGATACCGCGCGGCGTGTCCATATACTTATTGGCAATGGCACGGCTGACGGTTGTTTCGTGCACACCGATGATCGCCGCCACTTTGTTCATGGTCAGCGGGTTCATTTCCCCCTGCTCGTTGAAATAATCGCTCTGCACCCGCAGAATCTCTCTGGCCACGCGCAACAGGGTTTCTTTACGCTGATGAATGCCGCGAATTAAAAACTGACCACTGCGAATTTTCTGGCGGATGTACGCCATGTCTTCGGGTGTAAGCGTGTTCTGTTCGAGCAGGGCGCGAATCGCCGGGCTGATGCGCAGATGAGGAATCTGATCGTCATTGATTTCCGCCGTCCATTCGCCATTGTCCTGTCTTACCACGACATCGGGTTCAATATAGGCCGTGGGTGCCGCCGTAATTTTCAATCCGGGTTCCGGGTCAAGTGTCCGAATTTCCGCAACGGCTTCCTCCACGTCGCAGAGTTCCACATCCAGGCGCTCGGCGGCGGCATCCCATTGCTGGTCGGTCAGCAGATCAAAACATTCGTTCAGCATGCGATAGGTCAGGGATTCGCGATGATCCACCTGGAGCATCAGACACTCACGCAGGTCGCGTGCGCCAACGCCCGCCGGACTGAGCTGCTGCACCACATCCAGCGCCTTTTGCATATCCGTCAGGGAGGCCGATGCCTCTTCCGCCAAATCCACCAGCGATTGCGTCAGAAAGCCGCGCGCATCCAGCGAGCCGATGATTTCCTCGGCGAGCACTGTTTCCCGCTCATTCAAATCATACTGCCCAAGCTGCTTGGTCAGGTGAGCATAGAGCGATTCGCT
>CAZISY010000004.1:13932-74384 GCA_964542025.1 uncultured Verrucomicrobiota bacterium | reverse complement strand
ACCATCGAAGAAAGTTCCATGGTCGGCGCCTGAAGGAGTTGAAGCCAGTTAAGCAGCTGAGGCGCCAGGTTGAGCTGCTGATTGAGTCTCTGTCCCTGATACATCGTCTGGCCTATGTTCATAATCCTGCTCCTTCTTCAGCGGTTTTCGCTGGATGCGGATATAGAAAGCCAAAAGTGTGCCAACTTAATTTTGAGCGTGGCTTCACGGCTGATAAAATACACGAGGGAGGGGAAAAAGGGCGGGAAAGATGAAGTTTTTTAGCAAGCGCCATGCCAAAATAAAAATCCGGCGCGAAAGCTTCCGGCGTTCTCGGCAGCGAACCCTTGTTTGATAACACGACAGGGTGTTCTGTTTTGCAACAATTCACCAGGACATCGCGATGTTTTCCCGCTCAACGCGTGACCCCCGGCTTTTCCCCCGGCATAAACACGCCAGACAGGTTGGCACTGGATAAATCAGCTTCGTGGATGTTGGCCCCCGTTAATATGGCACCCTGAAGGTTGGCATGCACCAATTTGGCCCCTTCCAAATTACACCCTTTCAAGATCGCATAGCTTAAATCGGCTTCCGTCAAATCGGCCGAGCGAAAGCTGGCGTTGATCAGATTGGCCTGCCTCAAATCCGCCCCGGTCAAATTGGCCCCCTCAAAGACGGCCCTAAATCCGTTTACTTCCTGTATATCCGCATGACAAAGAACACATTGCGAAAGATTTGCTTCGCGCAAATTTGCGGCATGAAGCTTTGCCCCCGAAAGATTGGCCCGTTGGAGCAGGCCTCGACTCAGGCACACGCCCCTCATATCGGCGTCCACCAGGCTCGCCCAGGCCAGATGAGCCAGCGAGGCATGCGCTTCAACCAGGGAAGCGCGTGTCAGGTCGGTCCCGCAAAAATTGGCATGCAGGCAGGTGGCTTTGGTCAATTTGGCGTCCGACATATCCGCCCAGGAGAAGTTGGCTTCGGAAACATCGGCCTGAATCAGCATGATCCCCCGCAGATTGGCTTTCGACAAATCGGCCATGAACAGGTCAATCCCCGACAGGTCCACGCCTGCCAGGGTCGTCCCGGCCAATTGTGCATATGCCATTTTCATGGTTTCTCTATTCCCCTGCGTATGGTTCCGCTGCTCCTCAGGAGCATCAACCACAGAACATCCCGAGTACCGCCTGATTCCAATCTGCTTTTGCGTTCATTTTAACACTCTTTTTCACCGCGTATACCCCATCGGCTGTCACGCCGGCTTTCTTAAGGATAAAACGCGTCGCGCACTGAAATTCCACTCGCAGGCGGCCGTTTAGCCGAAAAAAAAACAGGCGGTACCCCTGCGGGGCACCGCCTGCCTGAATGGAATTGCTGCTGACTGTTTATTCGCCCAATTGATAGCGAACAAAGCGGCGAATGGAAATGGTATCGCCCAGCTCCTTGCTCTTGGCGGCCAGCAGTTTTGTGATGGTCAGTTCGGAATCCTTCACAAACTCCTGGTCCAGCAGGCAAATCAGGCTGAAGAACTTCCTGATCTTCCCGCCCACGATTTTTTCGATGATGTTGGCCGGTTTGCCTTCCTGCTCCATCTGCTTGCAATAGATTTCCTTCTCCGAGGCGATCACCTCGGCCGGAACATCTTTTTCGCACAGATACCGGGGATTCGCCGCCGCAATCTGGAGCGTCAGATCCTTCACCAGTTCGGAAAACGCATTGCTTCCGACGGTCTCATTCTTTTCGCAGGCCACTTCAATCAGTACGCCAACCTTGCCCCCCAGATGTACATAGGAGGCCAGACGGCCGGTTCCCTGCAGGGAGTAGCCCACATTCCGATTGATCACCAGGTTTTCCCCAATTTCCGTGATTTTGGCCGTCATTTCATCCTTGGCAGCCGCTGCCAGAGCGCCATCGGCAAGACCTTTGGCCTTTTCGAGCAGTGCTTTGACAAACGCCTGGAAGTTTTCATTGCGTGCGACGAAGTCCGTTTCGCAATTCACTTCAATCATTGCCGCTTTTTTCCCGTTTTCGTAGACGCATGCCGAGATGAGTCCATCATTCGTTGCCCGGGAGGCTTTTTTGCCGGCAATGGCTATTCCGCGTTCACGAAGCAGCTTGATGGCCTGCTGCATGTCGCCGTTGGCTTCCTGAAGGGCGCGCTTGCATTCCATCATGCCCACATTCGTGGCTTCGCGCAGTTCCTTCACCTGTTTTGCATTGATTTCCGCCATGATAAAGTCCTTTCCTAAATCTCACTCCCGCCGCATTATTCGGCAGCAGGTGCGGGTGTTTCGACAGCGGGGGCCGCTTCGGCAACCGGTTCCGCCGCCGCAACTTCTTCGCCGGCCGCTTTTGCTGTGGCTTTCTTCGGCACGCGGGTCTTGCGGGCGGTTTCTTCCTTCACGCGGCGTGTTTCGCGCTCGGTTTTGGCTTTGGCTTTGGCTTCGGCATCTTCAGCGGCCTTGCGGCGCAGTTCGTCGGAAGCCTTCTTGGCATATTCGTTCGAGGCCTGCAGGATCGTATCCCCCAGCACCTTCGTCACCAGGCGAATGGCACGGATGGCATCATCATTGCCCGGGATCGGGTAATCGATATTGTCCGGATCGCAGTTGGTATCCAGCATGGCAATGACCGGAATTCCCAGCTTCCTGGCTTCCGTCACGGCGATGGATTCGCGGTTCACGTCCACCACAAACAGGGCGCCCGGAAGGCGATCCATCGTGGAAATACCGCTCAGGTTCTTCTGTAATTTTTCCATTTCGCGGCGAAGGCGTGCGGCTTCTTTTTTGGAGCCGGCGCTTTTAAATTCATCGTCGGCAGCCATCTTTTCGAGTTCACGCATACGCAAGACGCTTTTGCGGATGGTTTCGTTGTTCGTCAGCATACCGCCCAGCCAGCGATGGGTCACGCAGTGCTGTTTCAGGCGGTCGGTGGTTTCTTTGAGCGGCTCCTGGGCCTGTTTTTTGGTTCCCACAAACAGGATGGATTTGCCGGAAAGAATCAAGTCATACACAAACTCCTGCGCGACGCGCAGAAGAGCCAGGCTTTTCGCCAGGTCGATGATATAGATTCCGTTGCGCTCGCCGAAAATGAAGCGTTTCATTTTGGGATTCCAGCGCTTGGTTTGATGTCCGAAGTGAAGGCCCGCATCCAGCATATCCTGAACGGTCACCTTCGTTTGCACGACGCCACTGGTCTCTGTCACAATAACCTCCTGTGAGTTGTTCCGGGATTATCCCGAAAAATCCGCTTTCTCTTCCCGTGGCCGGAAAGGTACTCGCTTCCGCCCGGCAACCGAGCCGGGCCCTTTGTAGGGGGCGGAATATAGCACCCCCAAGGCGCGGAGCAAGCGTTATTATTTGTAAAATTCGGGCAAAACAGGGGACCCCGGGCTGGATTTCTATCCCCAAATCCACCATACCAAAGCGCAGGCGCTGCATACGGCGGCAATGGTCACCGGAATTCCGATGCCCATAAACGCCCGAAACGTGACGGTATGCCCGTGTTTCTTGAGAATCCCCAGCGTCACCACGTTGGCGGACGCGCCAATCGGTGTCAGGTTCCCGCCCAGACACGCCCCGATCAGCAGACCGAACATCAGCAGCGGAACCGGCACCGCCATTTGATCGGCCACCTTTTGCGCAACCGGAATCATCACCAGCAGAAACGGAACATTATCCACAAATCCGGAAACGATCACCGCGAAAACAACAATCATCGCGAAGGCCAGCGCCACGCTTCCACCCACGGAGGACGACATAAACGCGGACAGCTTGTCCATCCAGCCCGAATCGCTGAGACCGCCCACCAGCACAAAAACGCCGATCAGGAAGAATGTCGTATCCCAATCCAGCGTTTTAAACAGTTTGCGGGTGCTTCCCCAGCGCGCGAAAAACCGGAACCAGACCAGGGCCCCCGCGCTCAGCAGCAGGGTGAAAATGCCGGCGAACCACGCGAACTCGGGGTCAAACACCGTCGCAAAGGACAGGCCGAGTATCAACACACCCAACAGGCAGGCCGGCACCCATGACCGGGCCTTCTCCTGCGGAACATGCGATGGTTTCGAGCTGTGGCGGCGATAAATCCACCCCAGCACAATCAGCGACGCGATCGCGCCGATTTCCACGGCAAAAAAGATGCTCAGCTTTCCCTGATACAAAAAGAAATCCCAGAAACCCATGCGCATATACCCCGCCAGAATCATGCTCGGGGGATCGCCGATCATCGTGGCCGTTCCCTGTAAATTGCTGCTGACGGCTATGCCGATCAGCAACGGCACCGGATTGATCTTCAGTTTTTCGGCCAGACTCAGCGCCACGGGCGCCACCAGCAGCACCACCGCCACATTCTCCACAAACATGGAAATGAAGCCAGCCAGCGCACAGAGCGCCAGCATGGCGACGCGGGTGGATTTGGCTCGTGTGACCAGCCATTCGGCCATGACCGCCGGAACGCGCGACATTAAAAACAGCTCGGCCAGAATAAGCGTACCGAAAAAAAGACCCATCACATTCCAGCTGACTTTTTCCAGCAGGGCCTCTTTCCAGCCCAGCACGCCTGTCAACACCAGCAGCGCCCCGCCGATGCAGGCCGTCCACGACCTTCGCTGCGGAAGCACCACAAAGAGGGCGTAGCACAACACAAAAACGATCAGACTAATCCACGGCGCCGTCATAAAACCTCTTCTTGTTTTTAACTCCGATGCAACCGGGAGATTCCCGGCTGTTGCGCGCGTAGATTGTCGGGATCGCCCGGGGATGGCAAGCAGAAATGGAAAACGGAACGCGCATTCCCTGCCCACAAAAAAACCGCCGCAGCTTTTTCAGGCCGTGGCGGTTTTCAATCAGAAACCGTCCGTTATCAGCGTCCGCCCAACCCCAGGAGGGTGCCGATTTCCGGGGCATATTTCACAATCAGGCCCGCAAACACGATGGAGACCATGCTCATCAGTTTGATCAGAATATTCAGCGAGGGGCCGCAGGTATCCTTGAACGGGTCGCCCACGGTATCGCCCACGACGGCCGCTTTGTGTGCTTCGCTGCGTTTTCCGCCGTACTGGCCGGACTCAATGTACTTTTTGGCATTATCCCAGGCGCCCCCGGAGTTGGCCATGAAAACGGCCATGCAGAACCCGGACGTCAGGCCGCCCACCAGCAGGCCCAGCACGCCCGACACATTCAGGCACAGGCCGACCACCACCGGAATAGCGATGGCCAGCAGGGACGGCACAATCATTTCGCGCTGAGCGCCGCGGGTGGAAATGGCCACACAGCGCGCATAGTCGGGCTTGTCTTTCCCTTCCATAATGCCCGGCTTTTCCTTGAACTGCCGTCGCACTTCCTGAACCATTGCATTGGCCGCGCGCCCCACGGCTTTCATCGTCATGGCGCTGAACACGAAGACCAGCAATACACCCAAAAACACGCCCACCAGCACTTTCGGATTGATGAGGGTGACGGTGTAGTAGTTCATGAAGTCATCCAGTCCGGCCTTGCGCCCGACGATATTTTTTCCGCTCAGGTCCATGATCTGAACGGCGGCGACTTTTTCGCCCGGCATATTGACGATCAGGCTGATGGGTTTTCCTTCGGCGTCCTGCACCTGAATGGCGTGATCGTTGCTGCCCGCAAACGCGCTGATGGTGTAAAGTTCCTTATCCTTCTGTTCGCTGCCGGCGCCGGGCAGGTAGATCCCGTATTTCCCGTAACCAATCTCTTTCACGGCATACGCCTGCGATGGTGCGGGCGCTTCATAGGCGGTGGCCGCCTCGCGGTGAATACCGATACGCACTTCCTCCACATAGCTGGCCAGCAGAGCCAGAGCCGTCAGCGCGGCAGAGCCAATGGCAAAACCCTTGCCGATGGCGGCAGTCGTGTTGCCCAGTGAGTCCAGCGCATCGGTCCGCTGGCGTACTTCCTTGGGCAGCCCGCTCATTTCCGCATTGCCGCCGGCATTGTCCGCGATGGGGCCGTACGCATCGGTGGCCAGTGTAATGCCCAGCGTGGAGAGCATTCCCACAGCGGCGATGCCCACGCCGTAGAGACCGCTCAGCAGATTGTCAAATCCGTCCGTCACTCCGAACGCGATGAGGGTTCCAACGCTCACCGAGACCACCGGAATCCAGGTGGAAAACATACCTTCGGCCAGCCCGCCGATGATTACCGTGGCCGGACCAGTCTGCGATTGAGCTGCAATAAAGCGTGTGGGCTTGTAGTCGGAGGACGTCGCCCATTCGGAGCCCTTTCCGATCACGATGCCGAGCAGGATGCCCACCAGAATCGCCCAGAACACACCGAGCGGCAGCGCCAGCCATTTCACAAGCAGAAAGGCCGCCGCCACAATCAGGATGCTGGACAGATAAATGCCGCGGTTCAGCGCCGCCAGCAGCTTGTTCATTGTGGCATCTTCCGAGGTACGCACCACAAAGATTCCGATGATGGAAAGCACAATACCCACGGCCGCCAGGAGCATTGGCGCAGCCAGATAGGAAAAGGTTTTGACCAAATCCATGCCCTGAATGGTAGCCGCCGCCACACCGAGCGCGGCGGTGGCGAGAATGGAGCCCGCATAACTTTCATACAGGTCGGCGCCCATGCCGGCCACATCGCCCACGTTGTCGCCCACGTTATCGGCAATGGTGGCCGGATTACGGGGATCATCCTCCGGGATGCCCGCTTCCACCTTACCCACCAAATCCGCGCCCACATCGGCCGCCTTGGTGTAAATACCCCCGCCAACGCGGGCAAACAGCGCCTGCGTGGACGCCCCCATACCGAAGCACAGCATAACGACGGTAATGGTTTCCAAATTCATGGGCTCCCCACCGAAAACCCGATGATGGAAGCAGTAGAGATAGATGAACCACAGCGCGATATCCAGCAGCGCCAATCCCACCACCGTCAGCCCCATCACCGATCCCGCGCGAAAGGCAATGGTCAGCCCGCGATTGAGCGACTCGCTGGCGCCCTGCGCCGTACGCGATGATGCGGCCGTCGCCGTTTTCATCCCGATGAAGCCCGCCAGGCCCGAAAAGAGGCCGCCCGTCAGAAAGGCAAACGGGACCAGGTGGTGCTGGACGTTCAGCACAAAGGCCATGTAACTCAGCAGCGCCACCAGCACAATAAACACCATTCCGACCACCGTGTACTGCCGCCGCAGATAGGCATACGCCCCTTCGCGCACATAGCCGGCGATTTCCTTCATACGGTCGTTGCCTTCGGGTGCGGCAATAATGGAACGGTAAAAATAGAACGCCATCACCAGCGCCGCTATTCCCGCGATCGGCACAAACCACCACCACCCCGGAACGGCCCGCTGAACCAGTTCCGTGCCATCCGCCAGGGCCAAAGACCCGCTGAGTGCCGTCAGCACCGTGGAAAGCAACCCGATATGCAGAGTTTTCAATCTCATGACTCACCTTTCTGTTCTGGAAACCCTATGATCTGCTGAATTGCGCATCCCGCCGCCCTCTTCCCGTCCTGTGTACGGATGAATGGTGGCAGAACCGGGCGAAAAGTATCGCGTCACCCGGAAAATGACAACCACAAACAGGAACAAGATAAAACGATTTTCCGGCCATCGAACGCATGCGAAACGGGATCAGGTTTCTCCGTCGGACGGTTCTTTCGGAGGCGTACTGCCCAACAGAGAATCCAACCCCGAAAAGGGCGAAAAAACAGAGGGCGCGGGCGTTTTATCACGGGTCGGGCCGCCCCCATGCCCTTTCATCAGGTATTTCTCGTGCTCGTTGTCGTGACAATACAGACAAAGCAGCTCCCAATTGCTGCCGTCGGGCGGATTGTTTGTATGATCGTGGTCTTTGTGATGCACGGTCAATTCGGGAAGATTCCGCCCCTCGAATTCCCGGCCGCAGCGGGCGCAAATATGCGGGAACAATTTCAGCGCGCGGCCGCGATAACTGCTCTCACGTTTTTCACGCTCCCGACTCAGCGCCGCGAGCGCCTTCGCCTCTTCCTCCGGAGTACGACTGATCTTTTTCAGTGCCATGCACACCTCTTCACGAAAACGGGTTTTGTTCCCGAAATGACGCCGCCTGCGGCGATGAACGGAATCGCTCCGCCCATCCCGCGCAGCCACGAGTTTATACGGCTCTTTTTTTTCGCGGGCAAGGGTCTTTTAGCTTCAAGAAGCGGATGTTTTGACGGGCGCGCGCCGCTCCCGCGCACCTCCGACGCAGGCGGCGGCGCGTTTCTTCGATTTTCATCGACAAGCCCGGACGGCTTGCGTAGCTTCGCCTCTGTATTTCAGGGATGGCGCAGCCGTCCGGGGTTCGCAGTCCGTTCTAAACAAACCACATAACGAGGAACCGCCATGAAGAAAAAAAACTTCCTGTCCGTCGGGCTTGCCGCCGGGGTGCTATCCGCCTCATCCGTATGGGCCTGTACCACCATGCTGATCACCAAAGGAGCCAGCCGGGACGGATCGGTTTTTGTGGCGCACTCCGACGACGGCGAGATGGGTGACCCGCGCATGGTGTATGTCCCTGCGAAGGATTATGCGCCCGGCTCATTGCGTCCGGTGTATTTCGATGCCAACTCCGTGGGAGAGCGGCCGGATTATCATACGGAGTCCATCCATCGGTATGTGGGCAAAAACCGCAGTGACGCCTATGACGACCCCGCCCTGCCGCAGAGCCTGCCGCTGGGTTATATTCCGCAGGTGGAACACACCTACGCCTATTTTGACGGCGGCTATGCCATCATGAACGAACACCAACTGATGATGGGCGAATGCACGGACGGCGTGAAGGTGCAGATGGAACCCCTGCCCGGAAAACGAATTTTCTACAGCGCGGAACTCGGACGCGTGGCGCTGGAGCGCTGCAAAACCGCCCGCGAGGCCGTGGAACTGATCGGCCAATTGATTGACACCTACGGTTTTTACGGCACCGGCGAAACGCTGCCGATCGCCGACCCGCAGGAAGGATGGGTCATGGAAATGGCGCCGAGCCCGGAAGGCGCCGGCGGCCTCTGGGTGGCGAAAAAAGTGCCCGACGGCGAAATCTTTGTGGCCGCCAACGAATTTCGTATCCGCGAGGTGGACCCGAATGATCCGGACATGCTGTTCAGTACCAATCTGCATGCGGTGGCTCAGGCGGCCGGCTGGTGGAAACCCGAGGACGGCCCGCTGGACTGGCTGCGGACAGTCAGCGAGGGAGAGTACAGCCATCCGTATTACTCCCTGCGCCGCGTGTGGCGTGTCATGTCCAGGCTCTCCCCCTCCTCCAATTTTTCACCCTGGGTGGAAGACGGCCTCACGCGGGCGTATCCGTTTTCCATCAAGCCGGACGAAAAAGTGGGCCTGCGCGATGTGATAAGCCTGTACCGCGATTACTATCAGGGCACCGAGTTTGATCAGTCGAAGGGCATCACGGCCGGACCGTTCGGCTGCCCGTACCGCTACCCCGGCCCCATGGATGCAGGCAGCGATACCGGCGATCCGCATGCCAAACGGCTGGGCGCCTGGGAACGTACGATTTCCATTTACCGCTGCGGCTATTCCTATGTCTGTCAGGGACGCAGTTGGCTGCCCGATGCCGTGGGCGGCGTCTGCTGGTTCGGCCCCAACGAGCCGCTCAGCACCTGCTATGTGCCCTTCTATGCGGGCGTGACGAACATCGCCGCCGCCTACTACACTTGCGATACCGAACGGTTCAGTCTCGACAGCGCCTGGTGGGTATTCAACTTCGTGGCCAACTGGGCCGGACTGAAATTCTGCTACATGATTGAGGATATCCAGCAGAAGCAAAATGAATTTGAAACCGCCCTGGTCGACGGCATTCAGCGCATGGACGCCCGGGCCGCCGAACTTTATGCGACGGATCCGGACAAGGCCCGCCAACTGATGACCACCTACTGTGAAACCCAGGCCGACCAGATTGTCGCCGATTGGTGGCGCTTCGCCGGCCTGCTGATCGCCAAGTATGCCGATGGCTATGTGAATAATCCCGGGCAAATGGCGCAGGAAGTGGGCTACCCCAAGGCATGGTACGATATCGCCGAGTGGACCAACGGCCCCACCTCCTACGCACCGCCCGCTAACACTCCGTAAAACGGCCAATTTTTCCAGCACACCAACCGACGAAACACTATGAGCGAACACCAAAATAATCCCGCCCGGGCACTGACTGATTTATTAGACCAGACCATTCAACTGCTCGGTCGGGAAAAAGAGAGCGGACAAACCACCCTGGAGCTGGACCCCGCCGTCGTGCGGGCCCTCGGCGACGCCGTGCGCGGAAAACCGGCACCGCCTCCCGTCCCGAAAAGAGCGCCCGCCCCCGTCCCGGCGCAGATCCCGGCCGAACCCGCCGCGTCCGTTTCCGAACGAAAGGAACCATACGCGACCCGCCCGCCTGCTGCGCGTCCGCCGGCTAAAGCGGAAAAAACGGTCGCCGCATCCGCCGCCGTAGTGATCAATTCGGCGCCTCTCCCGGATTCCCTGGAGGAATTGGCCGCGCGCATCAATTCGTGCAGGCAGTGTCCGCTGCACCAGTGGCGCACCAACGCCGTACCGGGCACAGGGTGCTCCACCCCCGACATCCTCTTCATCGGCGAAGGCCCCGGGAAGGACGAAGACGCGCAGGGGATTCCATTCGTGGGGCGGGCCGGCGAACTGCTGACGCGCCTCATCATTAAAATGGGCTATACCCGCGAAACCGTATTTATCGGCAATATCGTCAAGTGCCGCCCGACCGTGGACAACGAAGGCACGCGGGATCGTCCCCCCGAACCCGAAGAAATGGCCGGCTGCCTGCCCTACCTGAAAAAGCAGATCGCCCTGCTCAAACCAAAGGTCATTGTGCTGCTGGGCAATACCGCCATGCAGGGACTTTTCGGCTACAAAGGCATCACCAAATACCGCGGAAAATGGCTGGTGTATGAAGGCATCGACACGATGCCCACGTATCACCCCTCCTACCTGCTGCGCAACGGCGGCGGAAACAGCAAACCCTTTTGGGAAGTCTGGGAGGATATGACGGCCGTCCTGCAAAAACTCGGGAAAGGCGTTCCCCAACCCGGACGCGAAAAACCCGTCCAGCAATCCCTGATTTAATGGAGAGGAGGCACGACAAACCGATGAAACCTACCCTGGTGATTTTGGCAGCCGGCATGGGAAGCCGGTATGGCGGACTCAAGCAGCTGGATCCCGTGGGCCCGGGCGGCGAAGTCGTGATGGATTACTCCGTATACGATGCCCTGCGCGCCGGGTTCGGCCGGGTCGTCCCCGTTATCCGTCCCGACCTCGAACAGGATTTTCGTGCGTGCATCGGCCGCCGCCTGGAACAGCATGTGGACGTGGACTATGCCTTTCAGACGCTGGATCGCCTGCCCGCGCCGTTTGCCGTACCGCCCGGACGCAAAAAACCGTGGGGCACGGCGCACGCCATTTTATCCGCGCGTGATCAGGTGCATACCCCGTTTGCCGTGATCAATGCCGATGATTTTTACGGACGCCGTTCCTTTGAAACGCTGGCCCGCTATCTTCAGGCGGCTCCGGCCGATTCCACCGATTACTGCATGGTCGGCTTTGAACTGCGCAACACGCTTTCAGAGCATGGCACCGTTTCGCGCGGCTTGTGCCGCGTCAACCCGGAGGGCTGGCTGGAAAGCGTCACCGAGTTCACCAAAATCGGATTCGACGCCCGGCGCCGCATCGTCAACACTGCGGAAGGACACGAAACCGTTTTTCAGGGCGGAGAGCCGGTATCCATGAACACCTGGGGCTTCTTCCCGAACTTTTTCCAATCGTTGGAAAAAGCCTTTGTACGCTTTCTGCACGAACAGGGCGCCCAGGAACGCGCCGAGTTCTATATTCCTTCCGTGATTGACCCGCTCATTCGCTCCGGGGCGGCGCGGGTACGAGTGCTCCGCACGAACGATCAATGGTTCGGCGTGACCTACAACGACGACAAGCCGTTCGTCATGCAGGCCGTCCGCGCCCTGATTGACCGCGGCATCTACCCCGAGCACCTCTGGTCGGCATCATGCCCCTGAGCAATACGGCCGGCGCTGCGAGCCGACCGCTTCTCTGTGATTCATGTCCCGCCTGCCCTGCGGTATTTCTTTTTGTCACAGCCAAAGGCCCCTAAAATCAGACTCCTGCATAAACCCTACTTCGCCCGTATGCTAAAACAGCTAAAAACGAAACTCCCTCAAAACAACCAACCTTCAACGTTGACGACATCTTTTCACACACCTAATCCTCCCTTTCACAATACAAAGGGCCTGAAAATACCGACGTAAGGCTAATAACACCGTCGGTAAAGAAGCGATGAAAATCAGACCAGAACATATCGTTGCCGGAACTGCACTCGGAATGTTGTTTAACAGCCTGCTTTGCCAACTCGTCGCAAAACACTGGCACATACCCAACTTGCTCTCTGCCTCTAAATGGTTTTTTGTCGCAGGAATCACGGCAGCATTCTTGCCGTTACTTATTCTGCTGATCATCGTAGGATGGGAAAAAGCAACACACAGCAGAACGGAAAGAGATAATTGAGCGAACAAAGCCCCGGAGCGTAGCGTAAAACGCCGGCACTCAGGGCCAACGTTCGAAATTCGGTAAAATCCATGTATCGACAAGGTCTGCCGCTTGTCTTACTCTTTTTGGCATGAAACAGGTAATCGTAATCGCCGGGCCAAATGGTGCCGGGAAAACCACCTTTGCGCGGGAGTTTCTGCCGAAAGAGGCAGCAACGGTTGACTTTATTAATGCGGACCTGATCGCATCCGGTTTATCCCCCTTTGCGCCCGAAAGTGCAGCGATAGAAGCATCAAAACTGATGCTCGTGAGAATTGAGGAATGCTGCAGGCGGGAAAAATCGTTTGGCCTTGAATCGACAATCAGCGGGAAAGCATATTTGCGCCTGATACCCAAATGGCAACGGCAAGGCTATTTTGTTGTCCTTCATTTTCTTAGACTACCCTCTGTTGAACTGGCCATAAACCGCGTCGCTCTCAGAGTCAGGCATGGAGGACATCACATCCCCGATGATGTTGTAAAACGACGTTATGAAAGGGGATTAATGCATTTGCAGGATTACCAGAATGCCGTAGATGATTGGAAAATATGGGACACATCCCATGGCGAACCGGAGTTAATCGATGAAAGTTAATGCAAAGCGAGAAAGCACAAAACTTGCGGAAAGAGCGATGCAGCGCGCCGCCATCGGAGTCTTAGGCAAAGCTGTTCAAGAAAAGGAGTCCATTCCGATTTGGGACGGTGAGAAAATTGTTTGGAAAGTGCCAGAAAAGGAACTTGAACATGTCAATGCAGCGTACTCGGCAAACCGCGCTGCCGATTAATGACATTCACCGAGAAAGAAGGATATAGAAATGGCTATACCTGATTATCAGACCTGCATGCTACCCCTTCTTGAATTTTATGCGGATGGCAAAGAGCACACCAACCGTGAATCTGTCGATGCGCTTGCTGAAGTGTTTCGACTGTCAGACGAAGAACAACGGACTATGTTGCCCAGCGGCGTCCAGGGCCTCTTTGAAAACCGTGTGAACTGGGGGCGTACTTACATGAAAAAGGCTGCCCTCATTCAGGCTGAAAAGCGAGGTATCCACCGCATAACAAAGCGGGGGCTGGATGTTCTCAAAAAGAAACCCGAGCGGATCGATGGGGCGTTTCTTGCTGCTTTTCAGGAATTTAAGGACTTCAAGGCCCTTCGACACAATAGGGAAGAAGAGGATACCCCGGAATTAGGTCTTAACGACAATACTCCCGAGGAAACGCTTGAGGGCGCTTACCAAAAACTACGCGGGGATCTTGCCACCGAACTGTTACAGCAACTCAAAACATGCTCCCCCGCATTTTTCGAGCGTCTTGTGGTAGAGGTGATTGTTAAAATGGGTTACGGGGGCACCAGAAAGGATGCGGGTCGAGCCATCGGGAAATCGGGGGATGGAGGAATCGACGGCATTATTAAAGAAGATAAGCTGGGCCTCGATGCCATCTATATTCAAGCCAAGCGATGGGACAATACTGTTGGCCGACCCGAGATACAGAAGTTTGTTGGCGCCCTGACAGGCCAACGCGCCAAAAAAGGGTTATTCATCACAACCGCTACATTTTCAGCCGAAGCAGAGGATTATGTTTCGCGTATTGATGCCAAGGTAGTCCTTGTCGACGGCGAGACCCTGGCGCAATTGATGATAGATTATAATGTCGGCGTATCTACAGTCGGAGCCTTCGAGATAAAGAAAATCGATTCGGATTATTTTGCGGAAGAATAATATCGGTGAACAACGCGCTGCCAGGTTCGCCACAAGTGGCGTTTACCCAGTGTAATGACGTTGTGGGAGCATATGAAAGAGTTGTTTTGATCCGGTGAATTTGCGGTTTGGCGCTCGGGAATGTGCATGCTGATCAGGCGGGCGGCGGTTCCGTTCCAAACTCCAGGCGGCGGGGGCCCGCCGCCCTCCACACAAACAAAAATCACACAGGAAGAGGCCGGGACTGCTGGCTGCTGTAGGCCAGCGCTCTCCGAGCGTCGGCCTTCTTCGTACTGCACACCGCAAAGGGGCTGCGCTCGGAGAGCGCGGCCCTATTTACTGCCGGAGCGCAGCGCCTGCCGTACTTTGGGTCCCCTCCCCATGCCCGTTTCGTCCTTTCCCTCCAAAACACCGGACAGTATATTCCGGAGCAACGCTTACCGCAGCCATACAACCAGGAGCAGGATTTTTATGGACGACATGAACGAAACACAGGCGAAGGAAAACTCCGAACCGAGGACCGGTTCATCTCCCGAAGAAACATCTCCGGCTCTGATTCCGGCATATGATTTTTCCGGTCAGGTTCAGCGCGCCCTGCTGAGCCGCGCATCACGAAAGAGTACGCTGCTGCAGAATCTCGGCGGGCTATTGCTTTCGCTGCTGTTCTTTTTCAGCCTGGGTTTCGCGCGGGATGGATTGAACGGCGTGCTCATGCTGATCGGCGTGTTGTTTATTCATGAGGCCGGGCATTGGATCGGGATGAAGTGTTTTCGGTATCGGGATGTGAAAATGTTTTTTATTCCGATGTTCGGGGCGGCGGTGTCGGGGCATGATTCGCGTCCGAGCGCGCGCAAAGACTGCATTGTTTCCCTGCTGGGTCCAGTGCCGGGCATTTTGCTCGGGATCGGACTGCTTGTTGTTTCCGCGCTGATGCACCAACCCATGCTGCGGCAATTTGCGCAGATCATGCTTTTTCTGAATCTGTTCAACCTGATACCGATGTTTCCGCTGGACGGTGGACGCGTGATTGATGCGCTGCTTCTTTCAAGGCATCCCTGGGTGGAGGTGATCGGGAAAGTGCTGACGGCCGGATTGATGGGCTGGATCGCTTATGCCTCGCGGGATTTTCTGTTCGGATTCATTGCGCTGATGGTGGCGGCGTCCCTGCGGTCGACCTGGGCCTGCTCGCGTACGGCGTATCGTTTGCGCAAGGCGCATACGCTGGACGGTGTGGATGCGGTCACGGAAATTCCCGCCGAACAATTGAACCCGCTGGTGGGTGAGCTGGTTCAGCGCGTGCCGCAGAGCCAGACCACGCCGGAACACATGGCGTCGCTGGTTGAAGATGTCTGGCAGCGTGTGGTACGTAAACCGGCCGGCGTTTTGGCTTCTATCTTCTTTCTGCTGCTTTATTTCTTTTTCTTTGCGCTGGGAATTGTTGGGACGGCGGCCTGCATGACGGCGGGCCGAGCGCACGCGGAGCCGGCGGCATCCGAACCCGCCGGTCAGGAGCTGCCCTCCTGAATTACACAGATTTCAGCGGGCAAAGTCGCCGACCATGACGGTGTGATCGGAGGGTTTTTCCCGGCGGCGCGGCGCCAGATCGATGTTCACGCTGCGGCAGGCGGCGGCCAGGGATGGAGTCCCCATCAGGTAATCAATTCTCCAGCCGATATTTCGCTCCAGCGAATCCTTCACGCGGTAATCGAAAAAGGAATAGCATTCTTCACCGGGATGATACTGGCGAAAGAGATCCGTGAACCCCCAGGAGACCACGCGCTCAAAGGCATCGCGCACGGACTGGTGGTAGCAGACGTGCTGCGCTTTATCGCGCGCGTTGTGTACGTCGAGCGGCGTGCGGGCCACATTGAGATCGCCGCACCACAGCACGGGCTGATCGGGCGAGGCATGACGGTCCAGCCAGTGGCGCAGCCGCTCGAACCAGGCCAGTTTATAGGGATACATTTCGTGATCCAGCGCACGCCCCTGCGGGACATAGGTGTTCACGATCCGCACGCCGCCAATCTCTGCGCTGAGCAGGCGCGCGGCATCCGTCGGGCCGCCGTCGTCCAGGCCGGCGAGCACGTTCGTGATGGGCAGGCGCGACAGAATGGCCACGCCGTTGTAGGATTTTTCTCCGCGGTAAACGACGTCGTAACCGGCGGCGCGTATTTCGACGGCGGGGAAGTCGGCATCCTGACATTTGGTTTCCTGCAGACAGAGTACGTCGGCCTGTTCGCCGGCCAGCCAGTCCAGCACAATACTCAGCCGGGAACGAATGGAGTTTACATTGAATGTGGCGATTTTCATGCGGCACCCGTCTCTTTCATGATGATGGGAGGAATATCCTCCGGATGTTCCACTAAAATTTCTGCGCCGGCCTGAACCAATTCGCTGCGCGAGCCGTACCCATAAAGCACGCCGATATTTCGCAAGCCGCAGGCGCGTGCGCCTTCGATATCAAACACGCGGTCTCCGACCATCCAGCAATCAGCGGCATCCAGGTGCTCTTCCGAAAGAGCCTGACGCAAAAGGTCTTCCTTGCCCATGTGGCGCACATCCAGCCCGGGTCCAAACACACGGCGAAAAAAGGGCGACAGTTCAAAATGCTGAATGATGCGTTCGGCATAGGTTTGCGGTTTGGATGTGGCCACATACAACGCAAACCCTTCTCCGCGCAAGATGGTCAGCATTTCAGGCACTCCGGGATAGACCTCATTTTCATACAGGCCTGTTTCGGAAAACCGCTCACGATACAGGATGATGGCCTGTTCTGCGCGTGCGGCGTCGCCGTTCAAGAGCGTTGTGAAACTTTGGCGGAGGGACGGGCCGATGCACCAATGCAGTTCGCGCGGTTCGGGAGCGGGGAGTCCGAGCTTTTCCAGTGCGTAGCGAATGCTTCCGGTGATTCCCTCGGCGGGATCCGTCAGCGTGCCATCGAGATCAAAAAATACGGCCTTCATGGGCCGGTTTTATAACAGGGACCGAAGGGGGAAGCAGCAACAAAACCAAGGCCATCTGAGGTGACATTTCCGAATCATTCTGCGGATACCGCCTGAGTAACGCGGCTGGTGGGCATCCAGCAGAAGTCATCCATCCAGAACGGCAGATAGCGCCCGTCCTCCTCAATCATAACCGTCAGCAGCCGGTAATCCGCGCTCTCAATAATGAAGATGGGTTCTTCCAGATATTCAAAGCAGAGTATTTCAAAGAGCTGTTCTTTTTCCAGCGGAGTCAGGCGGCGAATGACATCGTTCGTTGTCGGTCCCAACTCATAATGCACGGCGCCCCAGAAGGCCAGCGCTTCGCTTTCGGATTGCAGAACCCTTCCTTCGAGCGTTTCGTAGGCACGCTGGCCCGTTTTTTCGTCGGTGTAGGGGACGTTGACATATGCCGGAGCCCAGGTCAGTCCGCGCATGACGGCATACGGTTGGAGTTTCGCCCACAGAAACGGTCCGCAAATGCCGTTGGTGGCAATCAGTCCTTTTTGGATTTCGGAATTTCCGCCGTTGGCGATGATGGCTTCGAGCTGTTGCCGGGCTCGCTCATTCACCTCATCCGAGGCTTCACGAAAGTCGAGTGGGCGGGGTTCATCGGCGCTTCCGACGATGCCTCCCACGGCGGTGCCCGTCTCTTTTTCCTCAATCCACATGCGGACATCGTAGCCGACGGCCCGTTGCCGGATGATGTATTCTTTGTCGGGTTCCGCCACGAACCAGAGATTCATCGTGTAATGGCTGGGATACTGATAACACGCCACAACGAGATTGTGCTTCCCCGGCTCCAGATACGCGATTCTGGGATAGGCGTTGTTCGCCAGCAGCATGCAGGACCAGATTGACGCCGTTTTTTCTCCATCCACTTCTGCGATGCGGACATACTGTCTTGCGAAACCGCTCTGACAGACATCCCCCTGGATGACCGCCTGCCGGTCCGACGTGGACACTCCGGCGGGGCGGTAGGCTCCCGTGGTTGCACATCCGGCCAGGAAACCGGCGGAGAGCAGGAGAAAGAGCAATCGGCCCGTGAGGCCGGAAAGAAACGGATGTTTTCTTTTGTCTCGCCCGTACGAATCCATGGTGATGCCCGGTTAATAGTTAATTGATCCGCCCAGCGCATTGAGTTGGCGCTCGAATGCTTCAGGGGTCAGTGCGGCACAACCCCGGCGCGCCTTTCTCCGCATGAGGAAGAGCAACAGGCGTGCGTACAAAAGCGGTGCGCGCAACAGAAACGCGGCCATTGTGCGGAGGCGAACCCAGCCGCCGGGCACAATCTGCGCATTCTGGTCCACCAGCAGGACGATATTCCGGGCGCAGAGGCCGAGCAGTCCGCAGATGTGATCAATATCCAAAATCAGGTAATCGGCTTTGGGTTTGAACAGCAGTCGAACGAGCTGAAGAGTCATCAGCAGTTTATTCGTGGCCAGCGGCATGCGCTCCACGGTTTGCGGAACACCTTTCAGCCGGGCGGTGGCTTCTCCGCACACGGCCACTACGCGGGTTCCGCGCTGCCGGGCGGTTTTTAATTCCTTGTCGGTGAACACCGTTTGGCTGACCGGGTCCAGCACATACACGAGGTCCGGTTCATCCTGCATGATGCGCAGCATCACTTCTTTGACTTTTTCCATTTGAAGCGGCGGCATTTTTTCGCGCCGACCCATGCGGCCCGCGAAGAAATCGCTCAGCGCCGTTTCAGCCAGCCTGCAATAATAGTCCTTTCCGCTGAGCAGATCCCGGCAGGCGAACAGAATCAGCAGGGTGGCGAATTTGAAAAAGTGCCAGCCACTCATCAGCCGGTGTTTGTCCTGCAGGTACAGAATGTTGCGCAGATCGTAATAGAGGATCCAGGTGACACGCTTGACATTGGCCGACATGTGGTAAATCCGGCTGGCCGCGCAGGCGAGCACCGTATAGCCGGCCTGCTTCATGCGCAGGCACCAATCCACATCGTCATAGTGAATGAAAAAATCATCCCAAATGCCCACCTGCCGGAGGGCGGAATAGCGAACCAGCATGGAGCAGGCAGCCACATAATCCACTTCGTACACCTCTTCCCGGTGCGTCCATTCCGGAGTGTCGTGCTTGTGCAGAATCAATTGTCCCAGGGGCAAATTGACGCCGCCGCCGATTTCATTCGTGGTTTGCGGATGATCCATCTGAATGATGTGGCTTCCGGCGATCGCGGCATCGGGCCGGGTTTCGAGCGCTTCAATCAGCACTTCGAGCGCGCCGGGATCGACGCGGACATCGTTGTCCAGCAGCCAAACATAATCCAGCCCCTCGGTTTTGAGCATGGCGCACAGCCCTGTGTTGAATCCGCCGGACCCCCCGATGTTGACGGGATTCAGGATGTACTTCACCTGCGGGAAGCGCGCGAGCACGGCCTCCTTCGTATGGTCGGAGGAATCATTATCCACGATCAGAATCTGACAATTCGGATACGGATTGGCCAACAGGCTGTCGAGCAGCGCGAGGACATAGTCTTTTTTGTTCCAGGTGCAGATGACAATCCCTATGCGCGGAAACCGGGACGGATGCTGATGGCTGGCGTTCATAAAATATCGCGTCCTCCAAAGTCGGGCGGATCGGTGCGCAGATTCCGGTTGTAGAACGGATCGCCGCACGTCATCAGCGTCGGCCGGCGGCGCAGCAAAATGGAGTAGTCATGTCCGCCGATCTGCATCGCGGGCGGCAGGGCATACCATTCTTCGCCGACACGGCGGGCGGTCAGGCGACCATCCACAGCGGCGCGTCCTCCATTTTCGCGCAGCGCGAGAAACACATCCAGCACGGCACCTGTGCCGAGTTCGGAATCCACGGTGATTTTGCGCAGGGCATTCATTCGGATGACGGCCAGCAGCGGGGATGCAAGGCTCACGTTACGCGCCACAGCGCCGGCCGCGCCATACGCCGCTTCCGCCGCGGGCATACCGCGCATCGGGAAAAAGAATGTCCCGCCCGCGCCGATACCCAAACCGCTGTGATCCACTTTTTCCTGCCAGATGATTTTCGGCGAAATCACATCCAGTCCGGGCACATCCAGTTGGCCGATCAGGTCAATCAGCGCATCCGGTTCGATGGTCACGGATGCATCCCGTATGAGCAAATAATCGGCGGCGGACTCCCCGATCAGCGCTCTGAGCCGACTCCCAATTTCCGCCTCGGGGCATCGAACGGTGTGAAGATGGATTCCATCGGGAACGATGGTTGCCGCCGCGTTTTCCGGTCCGACCAGCAATTCGGCCACTGCGGCCCGGGGCGGCTCGCGGTGAATTTTATAATGTCCGGCCCAGGCGAGCGTATTGTGTTCCACGGTTCCGGCCAGTCCGCGACGCTCCAGAGAGCGCTGGAGGGCGGCACGGCCACGTTCATAAATTTCCGGCTTGGCGCTCAGATCCCCCGCCGTGGACGAAGCCGACTGGCGGAAGGAATACAGCACTTTGGCAATGTGTTCCACGCGATCAGTTTTTTCGGCGAGGCGGAGATACAGGTCGTAGTCCTGAGCGCCGTCGCAATCCATGGTGAATCCGCCGATCTCCATTAGCAGCGAGCGGCGTATCACGGAAAGGTGCAGCACATAATTGCAGCAGGTGAGCAAATCCGGCGACCAATCCGGTTTGAAGAAATGCAGGAGCCGCTCGCCTTCGGGGGATATTTTATCCAAATCGGAGTAGAGCCAATCCGTGTCCGGTTTTTCATTGAGCCGTTTCACCACTTCAAAAAGCGCTTCCGGGGCGAGGCGGTCATCGTGATCCAGCAGGGCCGCAAATTCGCCATCTGCCAGCCCCAGCGCTTCCTGTTCCGTGGCGCAGATGCCCTTGTTTTCGTCGCGGAAAACGAACTTCACTTTACCGGGGCAGCGTTCTGCAAAGGACTGAACGGCCTGACGCAGATCCGGGCGTTTCGACCCGTCGTCCACCACGCAGAATTGCCAGTGGGGATAGAGCTGCTGTTCCACGGAAAGCAGCATTTCCAAAAACTGATCGGTGAGCACATGATGCAGCGGCGTGATGATGCTGATCAGCGGCTGATAGCGCCAGGCATCGGCCTGCCGGGCCATTTGTCGGCGCTGCGTGCAGGAGAGATAGCTGCATTTCATCAGCCAGCGCTGGTAGTCGGGCCAGGGACTTCGATACCAGGCCATGCGCGCGGCGCAGTCGCAGTGGATACGCTGATCTTCCCTGCGCCGGGCCCTGCGGCTGGTTTCATCGCGCGGGGTCATCAGGTCGAGGTGGACCATGCGCTGTTCCCAGTAGCAGACAGCGGGCGGCCGTTCTGTTTTTTTCCTGGCGAGAAAGGTGTGCGCGGAAGGGGCGGGGCGGCTCTCCCGGTGTTCCATATCCTCGGGCGCGATTTCAGGGAGGCCCTTCTGTCCGGAGAGCAGGCGCCGCAGATTGGACGTAAGCGCAAATTCGGCCTTGAACCGATTGGCGGCCGGACTCGGAGGCACCGGCATGATCGGGTGATCAATGGGTGAAAAGAGACCGGCCATCAGATAGCGCATGGACGGCCCCAGACATCCTGCGCGGGCCGCCTGACGCAGCATCATCAGCGCGTGCCCCAGCAACAGATTCCAGCGGGACGCCCCGCGGAAATGCGCGCGTACAATCCACGAAAAATTGCGGATCATCATGTGCGTTTTGCGTTGGGGCACCCGGTTGGCGGGCGACTTGCGGTGATCGACGATCCATTCGCGATGGTAGGCGATGCGGTAGTTTTGAGCGAGGATGCAAAGGGCCAGATCAAAGTCGTTGTAGTACAGGTCAAAATCTTCGCGGTATCCCTGGGCGGCCATGAGCACATGCCGCCGGATCAGGAATCCGCAGCCGATGAGATTATTCCATTGGGTGGAATACGCGACCTGATCGTACGGCGCCCATTCGCTTGACCCATCGAGGTCAATGATATTGGCCGCAGCGGCTCCGAGGTCGGGATGCTTTTCGAGATGGCTGACCATGCTCTCAAGCACGCCTGGGCGCGGGCAGGAATCATCGTCGAGCACCAGCACATACGTTGACCGTGATCGTTCAAAGGCGAGGTTGTAGCCTTCCATGGGCCGATTGAACGAATGCGGAAAACATTCCACGTCGGGAAATTCCGTTTTGATCATACGCCGTGTATCATCGGACGAGTCGTTATCCGCCACGATTATTTGCAATGCCGGATAATTCAGGGCGCGCAGTTTGGAAAGGGTTTCCCGCAAATCTCCGCACCGGTCATGCGTACTGATGACGGCGGTGACGGACGGCAGGGCGCTTGACGTGTTGAGATTCATGGGGCGGCATATTAGGGATTCTTCCGGCTGTTGACAAGGCCGGGCGTAAACAGGGTGGGCTCCGCTTCTTCACCGCGCCCATGCACCAAACGATCCACGCATTCATACCCCTGCGCAAAACTGTGATCCATGTTGGCCACCTCATACTTCCAGGCGCCGAAACGCCCGCGACTGTAGATGCCGGCCGTTTCCAGCGCGCGCAGCATCGGGTCAACCTGCTCGTTGCGTCCGACATACGGCGTGGGGTAGCCGAACTCCACGCGCAGGGAGATCTGCGTCACTATTTTATCGTCGGGACTGATCAGCCGGTCCTCCCGGAAGGCGCGAATGGCGTCATCCAGCACGCGCCCGCCATCCACCGGTTTGGCCGGGCTTTCCGCCACTTCGGTCATGAGCGACCACTGCCGGCCGGGTTGCGCCACGTTGTGACAGCTGTAGTTGCTGAATACGGTGGTGCGGTAATAGGGACTGTTGGGCTGCGGAAAGTACATCCAGCATTTCGTTTTGAGATGTTCCGGGGGCTGTCCTTCCAGGCCGACGCCGACCACATGCGTGGCGGAATACTTCATGCCCTCGGCCGCGCCGTCCTTCAGAACGCCACGCGTGATGCGGGCCAGCCGGTTCAGCGGCATGGTGGTGATCAGTGCGCGATACTTCCAGCGGTTTCCGGCTTCATCGCGCGCTTCTTTTTTTGCGGCATCAATTTCCACAATGCGCGTATTCAGAAAACAGCGGTTGGCGGGCAGTTTGCGGCCCAGTGCTCGCCAAATTTCGCCGGTTCCGCCGTATTTCGGGAAACGAAACAGATTGTTGGGGCCCCAGGAGGCGCTGTCTTCTCCGGTGCAGATGGATTTCAAAATCTGCTCCAGCGGCGGGACGGAAACCCGTTCTCCAATCCAATTGTAGGCCATCTCTGCGGCCGGGTACGCCCACACTTTGAAATTGTAGGGCTTCATGAACAGTTCGACTATGCCCTCGCCCATCGTCGCCAGCATCCATTCGCCGAAATTTTTCGGTTTTTCGGTGGCGGTTTGGGCGCGGCGCGCGGCATCGAGCAGCCCCTTCACGCAG
This sequence comes from uncultured Verrucomicrobiota bacterium, assembly GCA_964542025.1. Classification (GTDB taxonomy): domain Bacteria; phylum Verrucomicrobiota; class Kiritimatiellia; order RZYC01; family RZYC01; genus JAQVYB01. The sequence continues at coordinate 50,814 of CAZISY010000004.1, read as the reverse complement.
GCCCAGCGATCATCCGGGTCCAGGCGGTGCAAATTGTTTTGAAATGGATACGGCACAAATCGGTTTTTCAGCCAGACCCAGCTTTCGCGTTCATGATCAAACCAGTCATCGCCCAGCGCTTCCTGCATGGCCCGATCAAACGTCTGATAATGCGAAAAAAGGACATGCCCGCCGATGTCCCAGGTAAACCCCTGCTTGTCCTGAAACGAACCGGACAACCCGCCGAATTCGCCATCGGCCTCCACCAGCGCCCAGTCCTGATGCTCCTGTTCCAAACGCATGGCCGCCCCGAGCCCGCACGGTCCGCCGCCGATCACCAGATAATCAATGGTATGTTGTTCTGACATGCTTTTATCCGCCCGCGATGATTCGTTGAATATGTTCCGCACCCTAAAAGGCCCAGAGGCCCAGCCCGATCAGAAAAAACGAAAAGAGCGCGCCCGCCGCCCCAAACACACGGCAGCGCGAATCAGTTGAAAGATATTTTCCGCCCCACTGGCGCAGCTTGTAGGGGCTCATCACCAGGAACAGCCCCTTAATCACAATCAGATACGCCACGACGGCGATGGCCCAACGCCAGTTGGTTTCCTGCCAGCGCGCGGCATTCAGCAGGGGATTGGCGATCAGCAGCAGCAAACCGCCCAGCGCGCGCGGCGCCAGCAGTTCATCCATATATTTTGTGATGAGAAAAAAAGCCGCCACCCCCGCCCACACCACCGGATCCTTCAAAAACTCCAACACCCCCAAATTCGCCGACTGCAGCGGAGGCAGCGCCCGAACCAGCAGATCCTTGATCCAGTTGAAGCTGCCGAAATCCGCGTGGTGCATGACCGTCACCACCCAAATCAGATCAATGGCCGTCAGAATGCGGGCAGCCCAAACACTGCGCGGGAAACGCGCCAGACAGGTTCGAAAGAGCGCGGGACAGCTGAGCATGAGCGCATAAATCGCCAGCAAAACACCGGCCAGCGTCAGGGTATATAAGGCAATGCTCGACATAAATGAGTTCTCCGGGGACGATTTCGTTATGGGCCGCGTCAGGCGCGAACCCGATTTCCATACAAGTTCTCGTAATACGCCACATATTGTCCGCTGCGCACATGATCCAGCCAATCCCGGTGGCTCAGGTACCAGTCAATGGTTGCCTGGAGGGCCTGTTCGAAGGAATAGCGCGGCATCCAGCCGAGTTCCCGCTGAATTTTCAGGGCATCCATCGCATAGCGGCGGTCGTGCCCCGGGCGGTCCGTCACATAGGTGATCAGGGACTCCGGCTTGCCGAGCTTGGTCAGCAACAGTTTCACCAGCTCCAGGTTGGGCATGTCGTGCATGCTGCCGATGTTGTACACCTCCCCGGTTTTGCCTTTGCGCAGCACCAGGTCGATCGCACGGCAATGATCCTCCACATAAATCCAGTCACGCACCTGCAAGCCGTCGCCATAGATAGGCAGCGGCTTGTTCTCGAGCGCGTTGGCAATCATCAGCGGGATGAGCTTTTCCGGAAACTGATACGGCCCGAAATTGTTCGAACAGCGGGTTGTGACGGCATCCATCTTGTAGGAGCGGGCGGCGGCGCGCACCATGAAATCGGCGGCGGCCTTCGTGGCGGAGTAGGGATTGTTCGGCATGAGCGGCGTCGTTTCCATGAAGCGTCCGTCGGGGCCGAGGCTGCCATACACTTCATCGGTGGAAACCTGCAAATACCGCCCGATTTTGAACGCGCGGCAGGCATCCAGCAGATGCTGTGTTCCGGCGATATTGGTCTGGATGAAGGCATCGGCGCCGACGTGCAGACTGCGGTCCACATGGCTTTCCGCCGCGAAATTCAGAATGGCATCAATACCGGGATGTGCTTCAAAGACCTGGCGGACCTCCGCGGCCTTGCTGATGTCGGCTTTTACGAAGGTGTAGCGGGGAGAATCTTCCACATCGGTCAGATTTTCGAGATTTCCGGCATAGGTCAGGGCATCCAGATTGATAATTTCGGTATCCGTGCGCTCCTGAAGCACCATCCTGATATAATTGCTGCCGATAAATCCGGCACCGCCGGTGACGAGTAATTTCATAGTCGTTGCCTTATTTTTTCGCGGGAAAACGCATACGGGGCATGTTTCTGTCATTCCCCCTGCGGGGTGTCAAGTCTGTTGGTAGGTTTGCAGCGCATGCAGATAGGCGTCCAAGCCCTCCTGCCAGGACGGGAAGCGGTGGCCCGTCCAATGGGCATAGCGGGATTTATCGAGTACGGAGTTGGCGGGGCGTTTGGCCGGACGCGGATAGGTGGCGGCCGGGACGGGCAGCACCTCGACGCCGGGCTTCACCCGCTCCACAATCGCCCGCGCGAAGTCAAACCAGGAACAGGCCCCTTCCGACGATGTATGCACAATATCCCGGTGGGGCGTCTGGATCAATTTTAAGAGGGCATAAGCCAAATGACCACTCCAGGTGGGGCAGGAAACCTGGTCGTTCACCACTTTCAGCGGAACTTTTCCTTCGTCGATAAACCGCATGATGGCTTTGATGAAGTTATGGCCGTGAACGCCAAACAGGGATTGAGTGCGCGCGATAATGAAGGCGCAACCCGAGTCCTGCACGGCTCGCTCTCCTTCCAGCTTGCTTTCCCCGTACACGCTGAGCGCATGGGTCAGATCGTCTTCCAGGTACGGCGTCGTTTTTGCACCATCAAATACATAATCGGTGCTGATGTGCAGCAGCGGGATGCCCCGTTTCGCGCACAGGGCCGCCAGATTCGCGGGACCGGCGGCATTGATTGAAAAGCAAAGATCTCGGTTCGTTTCGGCGCCATCCACATTGGTGTACGCCGCGCAATTGATCAGCCAATCGCATTCAGGAATGTCCTGCGAAAGGCGGTCCGGCCGAGTGATGTCCACCTCCGGCAAGTCCAGTCCGACGGCGTCCATGCCCTGCCGCGCACAGGCGGCCTTCAGGTCCGTTCCCAGCATGCCGTTGGCGCCGACAATCACCAGCCGCATCAGATGCTCACTCCTTCCATGCGGGCCACGGTCAGGTTCGCCATCAGCAGCGCTTCGGCATTTTCACCCGCATCCATCCACCACCCATCGACCACATCATACTGCATGGTCCCCTGGGCAATGTAGCGGTTGTTGACATCCGTAATTTCCAATTCGCCGCGCGCGCTGGGCGTCAGGCCTTTGATGAAATCGAAAACATCCGCCGGGTACATATACACGCCGATCACCGCCAGATTGCCGCAGGGCTCTTTGGGTTTTTCCACAATATTGGTGATCCGCGTTCCTTCCACGGTCGCGATACCGTATTCCCAGGGATGATCCACTTCCTTCAGAAAAATTCGTGCGCCTTCCGGTTGTTTTTTGAAGGCCTCAACACCGTGTCGGATGCCTTTTTCCAGGATATTATCGCCCAGAACCACGGTAAATTTGTCGCCATCCACGAAATCCGCCGCGAGGCTCAGAGCGTCGGCGATGCCTCCCTCGCCTTCCTGATAGGTATATTCAAGATGCCGCAATCCGAATTGCTTGCCGTTTCCGATCAGCCGAAGAAAATCCCCCGCGTTGTTGCCGCCGGTCACGATCAGCACATCTTCAATCCCCGCCCCGGCGAGCATTTCAATGGGGTAGAAAATCATCGGTTTTTTATAGATGGGAAGCAGGTGCTTATTGGTGATTTTTGTCAATGGATGCAACCGTGTTCCCAATCCGCCGGCCAGTACGACACCTTTCATTGTGGTTACTCCTTTTCAAAACTTCATGGATTTCGGTGCAGTGTATTCAAAAACAGCTCAGAAACAATCATTATCCGGGGAAAGAAAAGAAGGGACGGGCCGAAGCCCGTCCCTCATGAGTCTGCCTAATGGCGAATCCGGATTATTGCTGGCCCGGATGCCATTCCTGCGCTTTGCCGGCGCCCTGGCCGAACGCCTGATCAAAAGCGCCCGCCAAATCCACCAAGTCTTCGCCCGGCTGCAGTCCGGTCAGCATATCCTCGCTGACCACGAATTCTTCATCCGACAGCGCCGCCGCTTTGATGCTCAGGCCGATCCGGCGTTCCACGGGGTCAATCTTGACCACGCGCGCCTTCACTTCCTGGCCCGGTTTCAGCACGTCGCGTACATTTTCCACGCGCTCATCGCTGATTTGGCTGATGTGTACCAGGCCGTCGATGCCTTCCGCCAATTCGACGAACGCGCCGAAGGAGGTCAGCTTGCTGACTTTGCCGGTCACCAGCGCACCCACGCTGAACTGTTCGGAAATCTTCGACCACGGATCTTCCTGCGCCTGCTTCAGGCCCAGGCTGATGCGCTGATTTTCCGCATCCACTTCGAGTACCACGCACTCGACCTCGTCGCCCTTGTTGAGCACTTCGGAGGGGTGGTTGATTTTGCGGATCCAGGACATATCGGACACATGAATCATGCCGTCCACGCCTTCCTGCAGTTCCACAAAGGCCCCGTAGGTGGTAAAGTTGCGAACTTTGCCCTTGATGCGTGTGCCGATCGGATAGCGCTCGGCCACCAAATCCCACGGATTGTCTTCCGTCTGGCGCATGCCGAGGGAAATTTTCTTTTCGGTTTCGTTGATGTTCAACACGACCGCTTCGACCATGTCGCCCACCTTCATCACGTCCGAGGCTTTGGCAATGCGCTTGGTCCAGGAAATTTCCGATACATGGACCAATCCTTCCACGCCTTCTTCGATTTCCACGAAAGCGCCGTAGGGCATGATATTGACCACTTTGCCGCGCACACGGCTTCCGATGGGGTACCGGATTTCGATATCGTCCCACGGATTTTTGAGCCGCTGTTTCAGACCCAGCGAGATGCGCTCCTTCTCCAGGTTCACATCCAGGATCACCACTTCAATTTCCTGGCCGACCGAGAGCATTTCCGACGGATGGTTGATGCGGCCCCAGCTCATATCCGTGATATGCAGCAGGCCGTCCATGCCGTTCAGGTCGATAAAGGCGCCGAAATCGGTGATGTTCTTGACCATACCCTTGCGGATCTGGCCCGGCTTGATCTCCATGAGCAGCACCTTCTTCTGCTCGCGGCGCTGATCTTCCATCAGCTCGCGGCGCGACAGCACAATATTGCGCCGTTCGGTGTTGATCTTGAGGATTTTAAATTCCAGCGATTTGCCGACGTAATCATCCACGTTGCGAATGGGAACCACATCCAGCTGCGATCCGGGCAGGAACGCTTCCACGCCCACATCCACGAGGAGGCCGCCGCGCACCTTGCCGGTAATGGTACCGCCGATGACCGTGCCTTCCTTGAATTCGCTGAGTACGCGCTCCCAGCTCTTCTGCTGTTCGGCCTGTTCTTTGCTCAGAACGACCATGCCTTCGTCGTCTTCCAGGCTTTCAAGCAGTACTTCGACCGTGTCGCCCACTTTCAGGGTTTCGAGGTCTTTGAATTCTTCCGAAGGAATCAAACCTTCCGATTTGTAGCCGATGTCCACCAGTACGGATTCCGGGCGGATTTCCAGGACTTTGCCTTCGACAATGGAACCTTCCTTGAAGTCTCTCAAGGTGTGTTCGTACATGGCAGACGTTTCCGCCTGAGCATCTCCCTCGTAATTGCCGAGGTTGAAATCCATGCGCTCTTTTTGGGATTTCTGTTTTTCCATAATATAACTAACTTATTCATTCGGGCTTTGTTTTTGTCCCTTAAATATGGATAAAAGACAGCCCACACGTCTCTGATCCGGGACACCTGAAGCGCCGCAAAGTAACACAGGCCCTGTGGCATAGCAAGGGGTTATTCCGGCTAATTTCAGGTCGTTTTTCGGTCTTCCCGGTCCGTTTCTAATCCGTATTTACGGGGCCTTCTCGCTGATATCGAGAATGTTCACGGCCTTGTCGCCCAGCTTTAAATAGGGGACGGTGCGATAGTCGCTCACGGTCTGAAGACGGTGGAGAATATCGGACAGGCGGGTGGCCGCCTGCATGCTCTGTTCAATCAGATTCAGCTTTTCGGGATTGCTCTCGCCTTCTTTCAGCAATTGCAGGTTGACCAGCAGAATCGTGGCCGGCTGCCCCATGTGATGACAGGCCGCACCGAGACTTTCCAGCATGACGCGCTGCCGTTCGGCATCCATCAGCGCTTCGGCCTGACGCTTGAGCGTTTGCTGCATCACCCGCCGATCCAGGGCGCTGATCATGGACTGTGTCAGGCGCTCGGCGGTGAACGACCCCTTGACCAGATAATCCGATGCGCCGCATTGCATGGCGGTCACAGCGATAGATTCATCCCCCCGCCCGGTGATCATGATGACCGCCGTATGTTCATCCAGCCGGCGTATGCGTTCCAACCAGTCGGTCCCCGTGCCGCCGGGCATCTGGTAATCCAGCAGAACCAGGTCGGCCGGATGTTCCCGGAGGATGCCGAGAGCATCTTCGCCGTTTTCCGCTTCGCGTATACTGTCAACCGTGATTCCCTTAATGGTGTGCATCAGGCGTTTAATGCCCTCCCGGAAGAGACTGTCGTCATCCACGATCAAAACACGCACCCGATTTTCCTGACTCATATCCGTCCTCCTGCGCCGGCCACCCGGCTGTCAGCCCGCGTTGACCCGAACGGTATCGGGAATATTGCTTTGAATGTAATTATTTTCGAGGCAGCGGCGCAGCGTATCGGTCACTTTTTGCCCCTTGGTCACAATCAGTACGCCGTTCCGTGACTTGACGTCCTCCGCCAGCACCATTCCGTTGCACAATTCGGGGACGCGCACCACTTTTACGGCATCTTTGCGTTCCGGAATTTCGATGCGCCCCAGCGCCGCCAGCACCCGGGGATGATAGACATCCTGCCGCGTTTGCAGGCTCATCATGGCCTGCGACCTGTTCAAGCCCTGGGACAGCAGCATGTCCAAATCGATCGCCGCCCGCAGCACATACGCCCCGCAGGACACCGAGTCGTTCCGGTCCAACTCTTCACTGAAGTCAACCGGGCCGGCTTCCCGCTGCTGGGCCTTGACGATGCGCGCCACATTTTCAAGCCTCGGAATGCTTCCGATCAGCCTGCCACCCACGGCGGGGTGTTCCTCGATCATTTTTTTCTCATGCTCGGAAAGAGGCAACCCCGAAATGTATCGGCTCATGGTTTCCACGGGCACGGTTACCGCGCCCAGCTGGGAAAGCAGTGCCGCCAGTTCGTATTGCCAGCGCTCCCCAAGCCCCAGACGGTCCACCAACTGGCCGACGTAGTCCTTCACGCGCATGCTCTGGCTGAACGCCGCGGGATTGGAAATGGAAAGCATATCCACCAGCACCTGCACGCAGGCGTTCAGCGTTTCTTCCAGCAGATTTTTCTCCGCCGTGATCAGTTGATACTGGTCAAAGGCCGCCTTCATCGCCCGCGCCATGATTTTTGGATCCGCCGGCTTGGTGACGAACCGGAAGATATTCCCTTCGTTCACCGCGGCCATGGCATTCGTCAAATCCGCCTGACCGGTCAGCATGATGCGCACCGTATTCGGAGCCACCTCGCAAACCCTGGCCAGGAAGGTCGCGCCGTCCATACCCGGCATGTTCATATCCGAAACAACCACGGCAAAGGGGCCGTGCTCCCGGATTTCGCGAAGCCCCTCATCGCCGCTTATTGCCGTGTGTACGTCAAACGCGCGGCGCAGATTGCGCTTCATGGCGTCCAACACGCAGGCATCATCATCCACAAACAGAATTTTATTGTTCTTTTCCATACCGCTCATCCTTGCTGACGATCAGGGTGCTCCCTCTTGAGCCACCACTCCGGATCGGGGTTCAAACCGTGCTGCTCCAAAAAAGCCCTGTCCGGCGCCACCGGAATTCCGCGCTCCAGGCATGTGACCGCATGGGCCAGGTGTACCGCCGCTAAAACCGGCCGCTCCCGGGACGGCGCGCCGGACGGCCGGTTGTAATACTCCACGGCCTCCACGATGGCATCCGTGAACCCCCAGAGACTCAGTAAAAAGGCCCCGGCCTCGGGATGCGAAACGCCCAGCCGTTCCTGCTCCATCCGACACAGCTCGGCGCCATGCACCGGCGGCCCCTGAAGCAGGGGCATATAGTCCTCGGGCATGCAAAACAGCAGAATCAGCCGCCCCACGTCATGAAAGAAGCCGGCCAGCCAAACATCCAGCAGCCGCACCCCGGACCATCCGGACTCCTCCGCGATTTGCCGGGCCAGCCCAGCCACTCGCCTGCCATGCTGATTCAGCGTTTCCAGCGAAAACGAATCCCCCGGCGGCGCATCATACACCGTAAACAAATCCGACGTCTCCAGCATGGAGGTCAGCACCTCCGCGCCCAGCACGTTCACGGCCTGCCCGACATGCTGCATATTCTGCATTTTTCCGAACAGCTCCGAATGAATGAGTTGAAACACTTTCGCGAGCAGAGCGATGTCGCTTCCGATGATCTCTGCCACAGCCTCCATGTTCGGCGTTTCTTCCTCCAGCAACCGGCTCAGCGCCTGGCAGGTATCGAGCGGGCTGGGCATGGTTTTGACCTGTGCGATCCGGTCGCGTACCGTTTCGTTGCGAACCACGTTGCGGTGCGTCAGGGAGCGTTGAATCACGTTGCGCAGATGTTCCGGTTCGCAGGGTTTCGACATGAACTGGTGCGTGGATCCGATGGCGCGCAGAATGGTCTGCCGATCTGATTGCCCCGAGAGCACAAACCGCACAATTTGCGGATACCGCAGGGAAACCTCCTGCAGCAGGTTGGCGCCGTCCATCCCCGGCATACGCATATCCGAGACCACCACGTCGAACGGCTTCTGATCCATTCGCTGCAGCGCCTCATACCCGTTATTGGCGAAATCCATGTCCCATTCCTGCCGATAGGGACGCAGCATGCGGCGCAGGCCGTCCAGAATGTTCGGCTCATCGTCGACAAACAGGATGCGGATTTTCTCATGTTCCATGCGGCTTCACTCCGTCGGTGGATTCCTGCACCAGCGGCAGGCGGACATGGAATACGGTGCCCCGGCCTGCCTCGGAATCAAAAAACACGTCGCCGTGATGGCGTCGCCTGATCACGTCGTACACAATGGAAAGTCCCTGCCCGGTTCCGAGGCCGACTCCTTTCGTAGTGAAAAACGGGTCGAATACCTTCGTTTTGATTTCATCGGGTATGCCAGTCCCTGTATCACTCACACAGACTTCCACCCATTGCTCATCCAGCAAACGGGTGCTGATTTCGATGGTCCCCTTGCCCTGTCCCTCAATGCCGACCTTCTCCTTGATGGCATGAGCCGAGTTGACGATCAGGTTCAGAATCACCTGATTAAACTCGCCCACGAGACAGGGAACCGGCGGCAGTTTGTCATCCAGCTTCAGCACCATCTCCGAAAAATACTTCCATTCATTGCGCGCCACGGCCACGGTATTGCGGATGGCGTGGTTCAAATCCACCGACTGCATCTCGCTGCTGCCCGGATGGGAAAATTCCTTCATCGCCCGAACAATATCCGAAATGCGTTGAATGCCATCGAGCGATTGGCTGATGGCCTTGGGCGCTTCTTCAAACAGATATTCCACGTCGGCTTCCTGATTTTTTTCCTGCAATTCACCCGCCTCCGGCAGTACATCCGCATGCTTACGCACACAGTCCCTGTACATCTCGTACACCGGCAGCAAATCCCGAAACGTGTCCTGCAAAAACCGGAGATTATCCCCCACAAACTGACTCGGCGTATTGATTTCATGGGCAATGCCCGCCGCCAGCTGGCCGATGGACTCCAGCTTCTGCGATTGAAAATAGCGCGCCTCCAACAGCTTCCGCTCGCTTTCCGCCGCGCGCACTGCGGTGAGATCGTTGAAGATGATGCCAATGCCGTTTTGTTCCGCGGTTTCACCAACCAGCGAAATCGCCCGGATAAGCACCTGCCGCTCCGAGGCGTCGGGCATGGACATTGTGATTTCAACGCCCTCGCTCTCCCCGCCGTCCGCCGGCTGTCCAATCATTCGGGCGATCTCCGGGCGTTTCAGCATGGTCTGCATGGCGGCATGATCCGGTTTGCCGTCGGAAAGCCCGAATATTCGGCGACAGGCAATGTTGGCATAGGTGATGTGCTGCTGCGCATCCACAAAGAAGATGGGGTCCGGCATATTCTGTATGACCGTGTAGGCCCGGGACACTTCATCTTCCAGCATTTTCCGTTCGGTGATGTTGGTGAAGATCGCCTGGATATGAGTCACGCCCCGCCCTTCGCTCTCGCGCGCCCACAGTCCGGCTTCCACCCAGCGCTGGGTCCCATCCGGCGATTCAATGCGGAAGATCAGCCGTTCATAGCCGCAGTGGCCTGCGCGCAGCCGCTGCACCAAATCCACCACGGCGGAACGGTCCTCGTGCGCCACCATCCGCAGAATCAGGCGGGCATCCTTTCCGAATGCCTCCGGCGCATACCCGTATTGCATCACGTTGGAGGAAATGTACTCCAAACGCACCGGCCGCAGCTGAATCAGAAGCACGGTCATGTCGCTGTGCTCAATGATGGATTCCAGTTCCCGCCGCTTCTCGGAAAGCGTCCGGTATTCCTCCTGCATCTGCTTCAGTTCGCTGACGTCATTCAGCGAGATCGTCACCTGCGCCAGCTCTCCCTCCTCGTCATACAGCGGCACAGCGCCGGCCAGCGCCCAATGGCGTCCGGGCGCATCCGCCCCGCACGGACGCAGCTCAATCAGGCGGTTGAAGACCGACATCCGCCCGCGCACCACGCTCCGGATCAGTTCCGCCAGCCGATCCGAGTCGCCCGCTCCATTTTCATCGGACGCCTCTCCCCAGTCCAGCTCATCATAGCGCTTTCCAATCACGCCCACATTCAGGCGAAGCAGCTTCATGGCGCTTTGGTTGATGATCTGCACCCGATGATCCGCGCCGATCACTAAAATGGCCGTGTTCAATTGAATGATCAATTGACGGTAACGTTTTTCCGTCTCTTCCAGCGCGCGCCACGCCTTGTTCTGGTCCGTCACATCCAGCAGAATGATCATCCGATACGCCATCCCGTCCATGGTGGTGCGTACCTGCCGGGCCAGCACCTCAACCCCCTCGCCGTGAAGCGGACGCAGCACCAGTTCCGATGCGGCGTGCGACGCCCCGTCGATCAGGCGAATGAGTTGTTCCTGCTGCCCGAAAAGTTCCTCGAAGGTTTTTCCCTCCAAATCCTCCTGAGACGCATTCATCAGACGGCACGTGGCCTGATTCACGCGAACCACCACCCGGTTTTTTTCATCCACCAGCAGAAGGCCCGCCGGGCTGTTGTCAATCAGCGCATTCAATCCCGCCGTTCGTTCCTCCACCTGGTTTTCCAAATAATTCATGCTGATTCGGATGGTCGCCGACATGCCATTGAAGGCCCTCGCCAGCATCCCCACCTCGTCGCGGTTGTTTCCGTACGGCGACATTACGGCCATATCGCCGCCAGCCAGTCGTTTGGCATCGCTGATCAGTGTCTGCAGCGGGTGCATCCAATGCTTCACCGCGAGATACACCAGCCACGCACACAGCAGTGCCACGGCCAGCGAATAAAAAAGCATGCGCAGCACTTCCGCCCACACCCGCTGTACAATGTAATTCACCGGAATCCCGGCGTGAAAAGCGCCCCAATAGCGGTCGCGCACATAAATCGGCTGTGCGTAGTCGTAATAATCCACCCCGCCATCGCCCGTCCACCGAACCTTTTCGCCCCCGTTGGGCAGGGACTCGGGAGTTTTGAGCTCCCGCTGAAACCGGCCGACCTCCGCCTGGCGGTCGGGTGTGCTGTGAACAATCAAATCGCCCGTCCGGTTCAGTCCGTAGGCGTAGTAAATCGGGGCATTTTGAAGCAACCCCGCGATGTTTCCCTGCAGATTGCGGGAAAGGTACTGCATGTATTTCAGCGGAACAAGGCGGCCGTCTTCATCGTATTGGGGCCCCTCCCGGAAGTAATCCTCCTCGGAAAAAATGCCGTTACGCAGGGAATTATCGATCACATATTCAAACAGCCGCGCACCGGTCTGCGAAACTTCGGCGCCCTCATTGTCCACATAATCCACGGTGCGGCTCAGCAGATTCATGCCAATCAGGACCGACATGCACAAATTGGCCAGCAGCACCACGCACAGCACAAAGATGGAAATACGGCGTGCCATCACTTCACCCCCATCACTTCAACCCCCTCCAGCAGCGCCGGAGGACATTCCAATTTGATCTTTCGGGCGGTCTCCGCGTTGACCATATAGCGGTAATGGGTGTTCCGTGTGACCGGCAAATCGCCCGGAGAAACCCCCGAAAGAATGCGCAGCACATAATCCGCGGCCTTCTCCCCAATCTCCTCACCCGACTCCACCACGCCCAGCGCCGCCCCGTCCTGAACACAAAATTCAAAAAACCCGAGAATCGGAATTTTCGCTTCGTTGCGGGTCCACGCCATTACCTCGGAAGGATCAACCCAGCGGCCCTCCCCGTCCTTCAGGGTGTGGTAGGTATAAAGCAGAATGCCATCCATGGTTTCATTGTATTCCAGGATCTGCCTCTTCCAGCTGCTGAAGGTTTCCAGCAAACGCCACTCCACAATCGACTCCCCGAAGTACGCATTTTTGGAATACACCAGCGCCCCGCGCGATGTGTTGTCGTCATTGCTCAGAAACGCTATTCGCCGGCACGGTCTGAACCGGCGCAAAAAGGCCACGCCCTCTTCCAGTGGCGGCCGCTCGATGAATCCGGTCACATTGCGCGCCGGATATCCATACACCGTCGGGTCGGCATTCACCCCGCAGAATACCACCGGCAAATCGGTGTCCACCAGTGCCATACCCACATACTGCTGGGCATCATCATCCACCAGCACCACCACGTCCGGACGGTTCGTCTCCAGCCGACTCAGCACCTCCCGGCCGGCCCGCCTCTTCCACGCCTCCTCCGTGTGGCGCTTGGTATCCATGTAAGCATACTGCACATCCAGCGCCGCACCACGCCATCCGCGCGACAACCCCTGCGTAATCTCCGTACACCAGGCATATTCCGGATGATAACTGTGTACCACCAAAACGCGGCCTGTTCCTTCCGCAATCACATTGGGAAACGTTCGCTCCGCAGAACCATCTGTTGATCCGGGCAATGTTTTGGGCGGCAACTCATTGTGACATGCTGCGGGAATTAGCGCTGCCGATGCAAGACACAGCACCGCCGAAAATTCGAGCCACGTAGATTGGCGTACCTTTTTCACAGTACGAATCTACCACGTCCCTTCCACAAGGGCAACCGCTTGTTGACGCCTTTTCCTGTCTAAAGCGGGTGCCCCGCAACCCAATGAACATGCCGTGATTCTTCCGTCGTTTGATTCTGTGTCAACCGTTTGATTTCTGCCCGCTTTAGTGAAAATCGCTGCGCGATTTGGGGAATTTGTTTTACTGGAGGGGCGGGTTCCCTGTCTGCGTGCCACGCACAGGCAGGCACCCCGACCACAAATCGGAATTCAAGTAGGCCCTCGCTCTCCGAGCGCGGGCCTCCCAAAAAGTTGTCACGCGGAGGATGAGAAGAAGAAGGGCTACGCTCGGAGAGCGGGCTGTGCAATCTGCGTATGACATCCCTTGCGTCTTGCTGCTCCGTGAACTCCGTGCCCTCCAGCGCCGGCGGGTGGTAGAAATCTCGTTTTTTATGTCGGAAGTACGTTTTTAAGTTACTACGACCGGATAAACCGGCGGGCCGCCATATCCATTCTCCCGTATGCCCCGCAAACCCGCGGCGGGGTCTGATTGCCCATTACTTCATCGGACGATAGTCGTAATACATCCCGCGGGCAATCCGTTGTGCCTTTTCCGGGCTTTCAATCAATTCAATCAGCCGCAATGCAAATAAAAACGTGGTTCCTGCTGCCTGACTGGTAAAAATCACGCCGTCCGCCACAAAAGGTTCATCCACCCATTCGGCACCGTGGATTTCCGCCTGCCCCCCGGGAAAACAGGTGTAGCGATGCCCCGTCAGTACGCCCGCCGCCGCCAGCACCTTCGGTCCTGCACAAATCGCCGCCAGCCGCTTGCCCTGCCCGCCAAAATCCGAAACCCAGCGCTTCAGCAGCTCACTGCGGCACAGACGCTCCACGCCGGCCGACCCGCCCGGAATCACCAGCAAATCAAACTGATCCGGATCCAGATCATCCAGCAGATGGTCCGGCACCAGCTGCATCCCGCGCGACGCCGTTACCACCCCCTCCTGCAATCCCGCCGTCACCACATCCCACTGGGCGCGCCGCAGCACGTCCGCCGTGATGACCGCCTCCATCTCTTCCACCCCGTTTACCAAAGGAATCACCGCATTGATCATGCACCCCTCCTGTCCATCTGCTTTAAACGCTCCACCAGCGCGTTCACTTCCGTTGCGCTCAGCGCATCCCCGCCGCCCTCGACCAGCAACCCGGGAAGATCGTCCGGGCCGCACAGCATCACACCGGCCACCCCCTGCGCACCGGACTGCAAATTACCCCCCGCAAAACAAATCACCGCGCGAACCGTCCACGCCTGCGAAACGCCGTCACCCAGCGCCCGGTGGAGGCATCCAGCCGCCTCCTTCACCTGTTCCAGCGGCGCGCGATCCGGACGCTGCCCGTTGTACAGCACCTCCTGCCCGCTGACCGTGATCGCACCCGCCCAATTTTTGGTTTCCACCACAAAAATCCCCGTCGGCCCGACCACCACATGGTCCAGATCCGTCTTCGCGCCGCGCGGCAGCAACCCGTGAAATACCGTATAGCCGGCCGGCAACCGGTGAAGAGCCCGGGCGACCTCTTCCTCGCCCAGCGCCCCCTTGAAATAAGCCGCCGTACGCCGCTCCCCGGCGTACATCGCCACGGCCAGTCCCGTGCAAAGCGCAACCAGTATCAGGCCCGCCACGGTGCGGGGCATCGACGGCTCCGGAAGCGCCGCGCGCAGAAAATAGCCCGCCAAAAACAAAAACAGCAGCAGCGGCAGCAACCCCCGGATAAAACCCGCAAAACGCGGACGAACCCCCGGACTCCCCGCAACTGCCGCCGACCCGCCATCCCCGATTGTCCGCTTTGCCTGTACCATCTTGATTATCCCCGCTCTTCCCGGCGTTCCCGGATGTTCATCCACCGCCTTTGGCCTCATGCCGCCTGCCGATGCCGACGCTCTTTGTCACGCGGTTATCCAACCAATTAGTTTACTTTTCAACAAAAACCTCCTAGATTCCGCCATCATTCTATCGGAAAGAGAGGTACCCCATGAACCCGTGTCTGGCATTTGGACAAGTCGGCTGGATGGAGATTCTCGTCGTATTGCTCGTGGCCCTTCTGCTCTTCGGCTCCAAAAAACTGCCCGAACTGGCCCGGGCCCTCGGAAAAAGCCTCAGCGAATTTAAACGCGGTAAAGACGAAGTGATTAAAGAGCTCACCAGAGAAGACCCCGGCGACCAGACAAAAAAAGACGCCTAAACCGCGCGGCCAATTATATTGACTCACCTTTCAAACCCCGATAGAAAGAACCCGCTTTTTCAACACGGCCCCGGCGGCCTCTACACAATAAAGGAGAAATGACCATGATTGTATCAACCAAGAAACTCTTTGAACACGCATACGGGAAATATGCCATCGGCGCCTACAACATCAATAACGCCGAACAAATCATGGGCATGTTCCGCGGCAATATGGACAGCAAAGCCCCCTTCATCATTCAGCTTTCCAAGGGCGCCCGTTCCTACACCGACAAACGCCTCCTCGAAGCCATGATCCGCGCCGCCGATGAAATTTTCCCCGACTCCATCTTCGCCGTCCATCTGGACCACGGCGATGAAGAAACCTGCTTCGACTGCATCAACAGCGGATTCTACAGCTCCGTCATGATCGACGCTTCCCACGCCCCCTTCGATGAAAACATCGCCATCACCAAGCGCGTGGCCGATGCCGCCCATGCCAAGGGCATCGTCGTGGAAGCCGAACTCGGCCAGCTCGGCGGCGTCGAAGAACATGTGAAAGTCAGCGAAGCCGATGCCAAACTGACCGACCCCAATCAGGCCCGTGAATTCGTTCAGCGCAGCGGATGCGACAGCCTCGCCTGCGCCATCGGAACCTCCCACGGTGCGTTCAAATTCTCCGGCAGCCAGGGTCTCCACTTTGACGTACTCGAAGAAATTCAAAAACGCCTCCCCGGCTTCCCGCTGGTGATGCACGGCTCCAGCTCCGTCCCGCAGGACGAAGTGGCGCGTATCAACGCCGCCGGCGGCAAACTCGGCGGTGCCAAGGGTGTCGATGAAAATCAGTTCCTCCCGGCCGCCAAACTCGGCGTTACCAAAATCAACATTGATACCGATGGCCGCCTGGTGTGGTGCCGCGTTCACCGCGAAGGATTCCGCGACCAACCCGAAGTGTTCGATCTGCGCCCGTTCGGCAAGGTCTTCATGTCCGAGTACGCGAAATACATCGCCCACAAAAACACGGTCCTCGGAAGCGCCGGACAGCTTGATTCCATTCGCGCCTTCCTGAAGAAATAAGCACACATTCTTCTCAGCATGAAAACGGCGGCAGCAATGCCGCCGTTTTCTTTTGAACGTCACGTTTCTTTTGCGGGGCGCTCATGGAGAAACGCTCAATCGGTGTTGCACTCTCCCTGTGTTCCCGCTTGCATTGCGGCGGAGCAGTCATGGTATACCCGGCGGCATGGACATCGATCATACATCCTCTGCGCCGCTTCGTTACTGTGTTCGCGTATTGGGTTGCAAAGTCAATCAGTACGAGGCCTGTCAGATTGAGCATGTTTTGCAGCGCGCGGGGTTCCTCCCGGCGGAAGACGGGGCATGCGCGGACGTTGCCGTGGTACATGCCTGCGGGGTGACGAATCTCGCCATGCGCAAATCCCGGCAAATACTGCGTCGGCTCCGCGCGGATCATCCCGGCGCCCTCCTTATCATGTCGGGTTGCGGTGCGGCGCTGCCGGGGTTCGATGCCGCAAAAGAGCGCTGCCTCGCCATGGCGCCGGGCGAACACCTGCCGGCGGAAATCGATGCGGCGGTGCGGCGTCACTTTTCGCTGCCCGAACAGAACACCAATGCCGCGCCCATCAGACTGGATCACTTCACCGGCCACAAACGGGCCTTTCTGAAAATTCAGGATGGCTGTTCGATCGGCTGCACCTACTGCATCGTTCCGCGGCTTCGCGGCGCCCCGCGCGATACCCCCTTCGAGGCTATCGTAAGCGAAGCGGAAAATCTGGTGAAGCACGGCTACAGCGAGTTCGTGGTGTCGGGTGTTTCGGTGGGACTCTACGGCATCCGGGGCGGACCCACGCTTGCGGATGTGCTTCGCGCCCTGCTGGACATTCCCGGCGTTCGCCGTCTGCGCATGTCGAGTTTGCATCCGCAGGAGGCCAGCAGCGAGCTGCTGGAACTATGGGCATCCACACCGCGCATGATGCCGCATGTGCATTTTCCGCTGCAATCCGGTTCAAATCGCACGCTGGCCGCCATGCGCCGGGGCTACACGGCGGAGCTGTTTCTGGACGCAATCCGGCGGTTTCGCGCGGCGCTGGATCAGCCGGCATTCACCACCGACATCATCACCGGCTTCCCCGGCGAGACGGAAGAGGATTTCGCCGCCACGCATGCCGTATGCGAGGAAGCGGGCTTCGCCGCCATGCACGTTTTTCCCTACTCGGATCGCCCCGGCACGCCGGCCTCGCGGATGCCGAACAAAGTTCCGCCGGAAGTGGCCCGGGAGCGCGCACAGCGTTTGGAAAAACAGTCCGCCGTCTGGGCTGAACGGTATTATCAATCGCTGATCGGCCGGAGGGAGGAAGTCCTGGTGGAGCAGCATACCGACGGGTATTGCACCGGACACGGCGAACGTTATTTTCCGATCACGTTTCCCGGCGGCCCCGAATATATCCGCCGCATTGTTCCGGTGCGGTTAATCGGCCTTTCGGATTCCTCCGCTGCGCTCATCGGTGAAATCTGCGGATGAACCGCGCCACGCGAATGACGCGAAAAGAATACGTTGATCGCGGAGGCGTATTACTCCGCTCCGGCGGTTTTGAAACTTTCTACGACCCAGGCGGAAATTTCGCGGTCGGTATTTTCCACCAGTGCGCGGTTCAGCGTAAACGCCGTGTTTCCTGTGCGCTGGGCGATCAGTTTCAGAGCGTATAAAAGATCTTTGAAACGTTCTTCGCAGTAGCCCCGCACCGTTTTCCCGGCTTCCTGGCTTCGCGCAAGCACGAGGTCGATGGCCTCGTCATCGAAGCGGATGTCGAATCCGTCTTCGCGTCCGAGTTGGGCGGCAAAACGCCGGGCATCTTCGCGCCAGAGGGCCTCCTGTTCGTGTTTCGTTTCCGAAAGCAGGCCTTCGAGCGCGCGTTCAGGCTGTTCAACGGCCTCAGCGGTGAGCAGGAGCGTTTTGACGGCGGTGGAGGGCAGTTCAAATTTAAAATTGCGGAAGATGGATTCCAAAACCGTCATCAGTCCGCGCGCGCCGGTTTTTTCTTTCGAAGCTCGCTCGGCAATTTGCCCGATGGCTTCTTTGGCGACTTCCATGGAAATGCCATAGCCGCGAAAATCCGCTCGGAACTGATCCAGCAGGCTGTCTTCTGATTTCAGCAGCACCTGTTCGAGATCATCGCGTGTCAGTTGTTCACAGGCGACCCGCACGGGAAGGCGTCCGATAAATTCCGGCTCGAACCCGTAGTCGATGAAATCCCGGGTTGATGTTTGACCGAGGTATTCGGAGGCTTCGCGGCCAATGCGTCCGGAGTCGGGGACGAAGCCGATGGCGGATTTTTCGACGCGCTTACGCACCTGCTCGGCCAGCTGATCAAAGGCCCCGCTGACAATGAAGAGTATGTGGCGGGTGTTGATGGTGCGCTGCTGCTGTTTGCCGCGCTGCATATCCATCATGGCGCGCATCTGGCCGACAATATCGGTTTGGCTGAACAGATTGACGTCGGTTTCCTCCATCAGTTTCAGCAGGTTGACCTGTACGCCGCGGCCGCTCACATCCTTGCCGCCGCTGCCGGTGCCGCGGCTGGCAATTTTATCGATTTCATCAATATAGATGATGCCGTATTGCGCCACGTCGGTATTGCCGTCCGCCAGTTTTACAAGATCGCGAACAATATCCTCCACATCGTAGCCGACGTACCCGGTTTCCGAGAACTTCGTAATATCCGCCTTCACAAACGGCACACCGATCAGGCGCGCAATGCAGCGCATGAGATACGTTTTTCCCACGCCGGTCGGCCCCATCAGCAGAATGTTGGATTTGACGTGGTTCTTTTCCGCGAGCTCCGAATGGTCGAGGCATTCACGAACGTAGTTGTAGTGATCGCAAATCGCCACGGAGAGCACCTTTTTGGCTTCATCCTGTTTAATCACGAAGCGATCCAAATAATCTTTCACCTCGCGGGGCTTGAGATTGAATTCACGCACACGCTTGAGCAGATCTTCAACGGGAATTTCCGGCTCCGGCGCGGCGTCATCCTTTTTGGAGCGGGCCTCGCTGTTCAGGCCGAAGGGTATGAATTGAATGTTGGCGCCCTTCAGAAAATCCTGCAACTGCGATATGGCGTCATGAAGCGTTTCCTTCGCAGGCTGATCGGCCGCGGGGTCTTTGGGTTCCTCATGCAGTTCGGGTTCGCGGGGGTCTTCCGTCATATTCACCTCAACATCGATTGGGATCAGGCCACATAGCCCATGCGTTTCAGATACCAGAAATTCTTGCTCCAGGAGGGTTCCACCTTGATCCAGAGATTGACCGTCACCGGATGCTCATACATGTCCGAGAGCACTTTTTCAGACTTGCGTTTGACCGTGCGCAACTGCCGCCCCTTGGCGCCCAGCACGATGATCTTCTGCGTATTTTTGTTCACATAGATGGTGGCGGAAACGGTCCAGCCTTTTTCCGTTTCATCAATTTTTTCCACGATGACGCCGATGGCATGCGGAATTTCCTCGTACAGCACCTGAAAAAGCTGTTCGCGAATAATGTCGGCCACATTCAGCATGCGGGGAAAATCCGTGAGAACGTCATCGGGGAAAAGCAGCGGACCGCAGGGCATGTGTTCAAACAGCGTATTCAGCAATTCCGGAACGCCGGACCGCGTCAGTGCCGATGCCTGAAGCCAGAGGATCGGGCGCTCAACACCCTTTTCCGCGCAAATGGCCCGCCAAAGTTCTTCGTATTCCTGCCGGTAGCCGCGTTCCTGGTCCGCTTTGTTGAGCAGCGCCATGACGGTCACCGGCTCGCGAACGAGGCGCCGCATCCAGCCGTCGTCTTCCATGCCGGGGTGCTGCGATTGGTCCAGCACCAGCAGGGCGACATCTGCGCCTTCAATGCTGGCGCGCGCCTGTTTGTTCATCAATTTGCCCAGATCGTTTTCCGCCTTGTGAACACCCGGCGTATCCAGAAAGACGAGCTGCCCGCGCGGTTCGGTATAGATGGCGCGGATCAGATTGCGCGTGGTTTGCGCCACGGAACTGACAATGCTGACCTTTTCCTCCACCACGGCATTCACGAGCGTGGATTTGCCGACGTTGGCCCGCCCGATAACGGCCACCATGCCGCAGCGGAGCGAGGGGTTATCAGAAAGCGCTGTGGGCGTGTTTTCTCCGGTGAGGGCGTTTTCGCTCATAAATCAACCACCTCGCCGGCCGCGGGCGTCACCACCTTGAGATTTTCTTTGCGCAGCGTTTTGGCGAGTGCTTCCCGTTCTTTTTCTTCGCCGTGTACCAGAAAGATCGTTTTTGCCTTGGACTCCAGGGCATACTCAATCAGGTCGTTACGGTCGGCATGCGCGCTGAAGGCGTTGGCCACATGCACTTCCGCGTTGAGAGCAAACTCATCACCGAAAATGCGAACGGTCTTTTGTTTTTCCAGGATGCGCCGCCCCAGGGTGTGTTCGGCCTGATAGCCGACGAACACGATGGAGTTTTTGGAATCTTCGATGCCGTGTTTCAGATGATGGAGAATTCGCCCATGTTCGCACATACCCGAGGCCGCGATAACCACGGCGGGGGCCTCGGAATTGGTCAGCTGTTTCGATTCCAGCACCCCGGAGATGAAGTGCATCCAGTGCGGGATATTGGTCCCGTAACGCCGCCCGCGCTTGATGAAATGCTCGTCCAAATACTCCCATTTTTCGGAGAACACCTTGGTGACGGCGTTGGCCATGGGGCTGTCCACATACACCGGAATGGGGGGGAGGCGCCCTTCTTCGACCAGCCCGTAAATGTCGTAAAGAATTTCCTGGGTTCGTTCGAGGGCAAAGGAGGGGATCAATACCTTGCCGCCGCGGTCAAACGTCTTTTTAATGATTTCATAAAGCTGATCACTCGCGGCATTGACATCGCCGTGCTGCCTGCTGCCGTAGGTGCTTTCCATGACGAGCACATCCAGATTCTGCATGATGTAGGGATCGCGGATCAGCGGAAGATCACGGCGCCCCAGGTCGAGCGCGTAACCGATTTTCAGATCCTTGCCGTCCTCCCGAATATTGAAAACGGTGACCGAGGATCCGAGGATGTGCCCGGCATCCTCGAAACGCGCGGAGAACCCCTTGGCGAATCCGACGGTTTGGCCGTATTCCACGCCCTGAAAACACTGAATGATGGATTCGGCATCCTGTACGGTGTAGAGCGGCTCGACGGGATCCAAATCCTGGCGTCCGGTTTTCTGGTTCAGGTAGGCCGCGTCCTGTTCCTGAATGTTGGCGGCGTCGCGCAGCATGATTTCCGTAAGGGCGACAGTGGCGGTCGTGGCATAGACGGGATTGCTGTAGCCCAGTTTCGCCAGGGTGGGGAGGTTGCCGCAGTGATCCACATGCGCATGGGAAAGCACGACGGCGTCGATGCTGTTCACATCAAAATTCAGGCTTCGGTTGCGCACAGCCGCTTCTTTCCGGCGCCCCTGGAAGAGACCGCAATCACGCAGAATTCGTTTACCGTTGGCTTCGATGATGTGCTGAGAGCCCGTTACCGTGTCGATTCCGCCCACAAAGTGCAACCGCATGCCGTGTCTCCTTTTGGTTAAGTTGGCGAACAGGGCGGAAGAATACACGTCGCGCCCGGTTTCGTCGATACGGATAATGAAACGGCCCGCACTTTCATGACGAATCACCCGCCCCACTCTCCAGCGGGTAAGGATTGATGCGCCCGGGGAAAATCCGCTACAACGGCGCTCATGCAAAAACCGATCCCGACTCCGCTTCGTCCGTTCCCCGCCCGGGAGGTGTATGACGAGCTGTTCCGCGCCTGGGGGCCTCAGGGCTGGTGGCCCGCACGCACCCGCATGGAAATGATCACCGGCGCGATTCTTACCCAGAATACGGCCTGGACCAACGTCGAAAAGGCCATCCGCCGGCTGCGGATCGACCGGGCGCTAACCGTCGAGGCGCTGGAGCAAATGCCCGAAGAACGCCTGGCGGAGCTGATTCGTCCCGCCGGCTATTACCGGGTCAAGGCGCGCCGAATCAAAGCCTTCCTCCAGATGCTTCGTACGTTGTATGGCGGAAGCCTGCACCGCCTGTTTGCCCAGCCCACCGAAAAAATCCGCCCGCAACTTCTCGCGGTGAACGGCATCGGACCTGAAACAGCCGACAGCATTTTGCTCTATGCCGGCGGGCATGACGTCTTCGTGGTGGATGCCTATACCCGGCGCTTTTTAACGCGACACGGCTGGATGACGGACACATGGACCTACGACGAGGTGGCCCGCCTGTTCCGCGCCGCAATGCCCTGCACACCGAAAACCAGCAACGAATATCACGCCCTGATTGTGCAGCTGGCCAAACTGTTTTGCCGCGCCCGCGCGCCGAAATGTGAGGAATGTCCCTTGCGGAAATGGCGGCAATGAGCTAGAAGCCGTGAAAACTTTTCACGAACGGAGCAAGTATGCGCAGCCCCTTCCTGTCCATGATCAACGCCTTTTTAATGATTCTGAGCGTGTGGCTGGTGTCTGGATGCGAAACCATGGACCAGGGAAATCCGCTGGACTTTGTGCCGGTGGATGACTTGGGCGGCGAGGACTGCTACAGCGAGCCCGTTCCCGTCGCCGACCCGGAAGCCCGCGAGCCCCGCCTTTCCGTCCCCGCGCCTCGCGCCGAAGCGGCCCCGCGCCGACAGGAAACACCGGCCCCGCGTAAAACCGTCATCATCACGGACGAAGAGGATCTGGAGGAGCCCGACGTCTCCGCCGAGCCCGTCCGCGAGATGCAGCGTCCTTCCTTTTCCGGTCTTTCCGCCTCGGCGCCGGTTCCCGCGTTCGGCGAGGCGCCCAAGCGTTTTGTGAAAGATGAATACAGCGGGTCTGTGCAGGCCGTGGATACGCCCTCCACTCCGCCGCTTCAGCCCAAAGTGGTTCCGGCCGCCCGCGTAATGCACGTGAACAGCCCGGATCATTATGTGATTCTGCAATGCGAAAAAATGCCGTCACCCGGCGAGGATGCCCAGATTTACCGGGGCGAGGAGCTGGTCGGCGAAGTGCGGTTTGTCAGCAACCGGAAAGGCCGTTACATTGTGGCCGACATTGTTTCCGGCGACCCGCAGCGCGGAGATGTCGCCCGCTATAAATGCCTGTTCCCGCAGAAAGAAGAACCTGCCGAGAAAAAGAAGGACCCCGAGCCAGGCGCCGCCCGGGAAAAGAAACGCGGCCGGGGAATGCCCCTGTTTTTCTGATGGCAGCGCCCGCTGAACGGTTTTTCAGCGGGGGCCGACGGGTTCCGAACGGAGTTCCAACGCCGGCGCGGCGGGCACCGCCGTTTCCGGTGATACGCGCAAAAAGTTTTGTACGCCCGTCAAAATCATCTGCGCGGCCAGTGCCGAAAGAATCAGCCCCGTAACTTTACTCATGACGCTCAACCCGCGCCGTCCGAGCGCCCGCTCCAAATAAGAACCCAACAGCAAAATAGCCCCCACGCAGACAATGGCCGCGAGGAGCGCAAAAAAACCCAGCCATTTCTCCAGCGGATTGCTCAACTCCGCGCCAAGTACCAGCAGCGTACCCACCGTGGCGGGCCCGACGATGATCGGCATCGATAGCGGGACCACCGCAATATCCTCCTCGTCCAGTCCATCCTTCACCGGCTTTTGCTGAACCAGCGCCACCGCAGAGAGAAAGAGCAGAGCCCCCGCACCCACCCGAAAGGCGTCCAACCCGATCCCGAACAGCGAGAACACCACATCGCCGAAAAACAGAATCGCAAAACAAAATACCGCCACCGCCCCCATGATCCGTAATGCCAGCCGGCGCCGCGCAGATTCCGTGCAGCCCTTCGTCATGCTCAGAAACATCGACAGCGCAAAAAACGGGGTGAAGAGAAAGAAAAACTTCATCCAAACGCTGACGAAAAAATGAAACGGTGCGGTCATGACGGGTTTTCTGCCTTTTTCGTCCGGCGCTTCCAGGCCGCGTAGATGAAGGACATGGCCAAAAAGACGCAGAGCCCCCAGTACATCTCCAGGAGTTCTT
The DNA here is from genome assembly GCA_964542025.1 of uncultured Verrucomicrobiota bacterium. GTDB lineage: Bacteria > Verrucomicrobiota > Kiritimatiellia > RZYC01 > RZYC01 > JAQVYB01. The sequence continues at coordinate 26,390 of CAZISY010000004.1, read as the reverse complement.
CGTTTTGCCAATCCACGACGTGAGCCGCCTCCGGGCGAATGAGTCGACTGGCGACGCGGCTGGTGAGATGCCTGATCAGGTGGATGATTTCCGGCCAGAAAAAACAGGGAATCAATTCCGGCGGAAACAGGAAGCAACGCAGCGGAGCCTCCTTTTCGCGCATTTTGAAAAGAAACACCAGCGGCAACACAATGCCCATGAATTTCATGTACCAGGAAACCAGGTCGGACGGATGCAGACTTTCAAATTTGAGGTTGTGCAGGTTGAATTCTCCCTGCTCATTCACCGCCAGCACTTCTTCCGGCGTTTCAAAGCCTAAAATCCGCTGCCCCCAGCTGATTTCCTCACCCGCACAGACAAAGAAAAACAGACCCGTCATGAAAAGATAGACCAGCGCCAGGCGCGACATGCCGCGCCTGAAACGCAACGTACAGAAGGCTGTGATGGACGCCCCGGCAAACCCGGCAAACGTAATCCATTCCACGCCGCGGTCCTCGCCCTGCAGATAACGCACATGGAACTCCGGTGCCACCGCGTAGATCAGCCAATACGCCAGAAACAACGCCACGAAACCGAGATAAATAAGACATATTTTTTTCATGGCGCGGGATTATGCCCCGATGAACCGGTCGGACGCAACAAATTATCCGCATCAACGCGCTCACCGCATTGCCTCATAGTAGATGACACCGAAATAGAGCAGGGTCGTCAAGACGATGAATCAAGAGTACGGCCACCGCTGCGAGCCGGCCGTACTCGAACACGACGGAGCGCGTCCCTCCATCTATTCATTCGCGATTCGTATTCTCTGGGATCGGCACCCTCACGCGAAGCAGGTGGTGAATTACATGTCGCCCATGCCGCCTACGAAATCATCGCCGGTGTAGTCTTCCCCAAACTGAATTTGACGGGCGGCAAAGAACAGGCGGCGGTGGATGCGGACGATCAGATATATGATCAGCAGCGGAAGCGCCACAAGCATCGCCGCGTAGTTCACGAGCGACACCAGATAATACAGGGGATTCCCAAAGCCGTCGGCGATTCCGTCCGCCCAGGGCAGTGTGAACACCGGTACCGGCGCGTAGGCGTTGATGTTCCACAGGATGATGGAAAGGGAGAGGTAGTTCACCATTTGATTGGAAAACGGCGAGGCGGAGGTACACCAGCGCAGTCCCAGCGAACGGGTTTTCGTGAGAGGGGGGAACAGGTTGGATCCCAAATGGCCCGTCTGGTCCACGGCAACATGGCTCAGGAATGCCAGGATGGCGATGAAAAAGGCATTGATGGCATATGGGTTGGCAAAGCCGGCGAAGTCGCCGTGAAACAACGCGCTCCAGCCCGCAAACAGGGCGAACCCGACAGGTCCGAGCGCCAGGGCCAGCGTCAGGCTATGCGTCCAGCGCCGGTGCCAGGGAATGAAATCCACGCGGACCCGTCCATCCTGCTGCGGGGAAAATTCATAATCCGGCCCGGAGAAGACGCCCACTTCGGAATCCATGTAGTAGGTATTGTTGATATCGGTTTTGAATGACGCCACATAGGAGCGGGGCCCTTCCGGGACGGTGCCGGGCAAACAGGGAGATTTGTCGGAAATGGCTTCCATCGTTGCGGCGGGGCCATCCTTTTCGATGGCCCGTTCGCGGGCCTTTTCGCCGGGAAGATTTTCGCCGCGGGCCATGCAATGGCTCATGGTTTTGAGCGGGCCGATGGTGCAGGTGACCTGTTTGTTGTGCTGGTCAATCTGCACGGCGTAGGTGCGGTAATAGCTGGTTGAAAGGCGAATGATGTCCAGTTTGACGCGGATAGGGCGTTTTTTTTCGGCGGCCTCGTCGATGGCGCGGGCGATGGCTTCGGCGGGGATCCGGGGGTCGAGGTTGTCTTCGGTAAGGCGGATTTGGTAGTCGTGTTTCCAGAAGTAGCGGGCGAATTTGAAATCGAGGGTATCGCAGAGGATGCCGCAGGCGCCGCCGAGGACCATGAGGAAGGCTTTATCTGTGTAGGCGGTTTGAATGGCGAGCGGGAAGCAGGAGGCGGTTGCCACGCCGGTTAAAAAATGGGTGATGCCCTTCATAATGAGCGCTCCTTGTTTATCGGAATCCGAGCCACATCGCGACTTTGTAGCCGACTCCGGCCATGTTGAGGCAGACGGGTACCATGAGTACGGCCAAAAGCGGGATGCGGCGGGTATGCCAGAAATTGGGTACCAGGCCAAGCGCCGTGGCCACCAGCATAAGGACGAGCCCGCGCCATCCGGTGACATACCAAACGATTGCCGTCAGCAAAACGATGGAGCCGGTGGCAATCCAGCGAAAATCCACGCGCTGGGTAACCGCCATGCAGAAGCGTGCGAAGCGGGGGAGAAGCAGCAGCGACACCGCGCCGCTCAGGGCGATGATACCGGAAATCAGATAGTACTGTTCCACGGTTTCGGGCACGAAAAAGAGGCTGATGTTGATAGCCGCGCCGCCGCGCCGCATATATACATCCGGCATGAAGAAGAGAACGAGCGCTCCGACGTAATAGAGGACGCGCGCCACGCCGCCCCCAATCATGAATTGTTTTTCGCCGGAAGAGGCGGTGGCGTGAGCGCCGATGAGCAGCGCGGGGCCGGGCGTCATGCCGGGAGTCAGGGAGGAAAAGAGGCCGGAAACGACGCCGGTGAGCGCGCCGCGGGCCACGTCATGCGGCAGCATTTCAATGGATTGGCAGGCGTATTGCGGCGGGATATAGGCCCGGGAGACCAGGGTCATAATCTGGCTCGACAGGGCGAACAGGCCGATAAATACGGGCATCAGCGATTGGAAGGCGCTTTGTACGGGAATGATGGTGTTGAAAAAGACGAACATGCCGAGAATGCCGGCCGCGATGAAGACAAAGAGTCCCATGGAGAGCTGTCCCCAGCCATCGGCAAAGCGGGTCCAGCCGGTTGGCCCCACGCCGTGGTCTTTCGGCCACTCGCTCATGAGGATGAAGGTGCAAACGAGGCCGATGATCCAGTAGATATGGGGTCTGATCAATTCGCGCAGGACGCCGATCAGCGGCGTGATGAACGGAAAAACCGCCGCGATGAAGAGGAGTGCCATCAGCGAACCGAGCCCCGCCGTCATCACCGCCTCATAACCGCGCCCCTCGAAGAGGAAGCGTTCATGCGGGAGCATCATGGAGCGAAAGGTGTCGTCACAGGGCTGAAAAAACTGACTGGACACCGTGAAGAGCACGGAAAACCCGACCACCATACCCATGATAAAGCAAGTGGTCATCATGGGATCCATGCGTTCAAACACATCCACGGCGGCAAATGCGATGAGCATGGTAAACGCGATGACGTTATAGATGTGCAGTCCCGGAATCAGGGAAAACACGGCGGCAATCAGCACCCCGAGGAGCGCCACACCGCAACAAACTAAGATAAAAGTCGGTTCCATAATTCACTCACTTGCTGCCTGTTTCCACAGGTAATACCGTTACCGCCTTTGAATCGCCCCGGGGCACCTCTATCTCCCAGTACCCTTTTTTGGCATACCAGATGAACCGGCCGCGCACGCTCACCCGCTGCCCGACCTGAAGCGGCGGGCCTTTGTAGCCCAGCACAACCATGGTTTGATTGGTGACGCCCGCTTCCGCCACTCGGAAAAAGGGTTTTCCGGCCTCCGCATACGTCACAGTGACAGAGGCCAGCGATACCGAGCGGTCCCGGAACGATTCCGGATCGGCCAGCAGTTGCTGAATGCCGGTTTCGATCACGGCGGCTTTTTCTGTTTCGGCGGGCATCGTCGGCGCGTTTGTGCCGCGTTCCAGAATACGGATAAAGGGCACGGCGCCGACACTGAGATGTCGATAGCCTTCCCCGGCGTAGAGGGACGCTGCCACTTCGACCAGATCGCCCGGCTTCGGGGGATTTTCCCATTTCAGATAATCCTCAGCGGCCTCCCCTTCCAGCTTGGCCGTAATGCGACGGTACTTTGCGGCGATTTTTTCATGATTTTCTGCGGTAAGCTCCATTTTAATCACATGCCGCCCGTATTCCTCATCCACAATGATGATGTCGCTCACCCGTCCCAGTGCTCGGATTTTTTCAAAATTCATGTCCGGGGTCATTTGTGCAAAAGAGACATAGTCGGGCTTGAACGTGACTGCCTGATAGAAATGAATCACAGCCACCAGAACGAGGGCCGTAATCCCGAAACTCATCCAGCGCAGAGAAAGCCGTTCCGTGAAATGACCGGAACAAAACCGGCAGTTCCGGCTTCCTTCCGGATTGGGTTTTCCGCATGCGGGGCAGGGTATCATTTTACTTTCCGCCATTGTTTTGCTCCCAGGTGGCCTGATCGGAGGACGTCAAATCCGCGGGAGAGGCCGGAATCAGTTGCCAATTCTGAAACTTCTTGCCCCGATACCACTTCAATTCGCCGACGGCCGTCACATAATCGCCTTCCTTCCAGGTATTCCAGAAGGTGCCGGAGGTCGACGCAAAGCCGTAGGCCCGCAATAGATCCTTGGAGAACACCACGGCCAGCGTCTTGTCGTCCGTTCCGGCCAGGAGGAAGGTGAAATCGTAGTATCCGTCTATTTTCCGCGTCAGCCTGCCGGTGACGAGAAGTCGTTGTCCTTCTTTAATATTGAATTCGCCGGCCCGCAGCACCTGATCAATCGGGGTGGCGCTGGAAACCGGCTCGCGGGTAATTTCCAAATCCACGTCGGAGCTGAGAATGACGAACTGGCGTTTGGCTTTATACTGATAATTGCCCCGCACGGTTACGATGTCGCTTTTCGCCGGTATCTTTCCGGCCGCCTTGAGGGCGTTAAAGCCGTCTTCATAACACCGGACGCGTATTTTCCCGGTACCGTCGTCCACTTCAAATTCCAGACTGTCGTTTCCGATGCCTTCTTCGCCGGAATGGAAGCGCACTTCGTCGCTGACCCGCCCGTGAATCCTCACCTGGGCGAAATTGACCTTGCGGCCCAGTTCGGACACCGTGACCTCGGGCGGCCCGTAGGCTTTTCCCATGAATCCCAGCAGGACAATGCCTGCAATCGTCAAAAACGGTGAGCTGTATTTCAGCAGGCGCACCATGGGCCGCTTGGGATTCACATGACGGCAGAACGGACAAATTTCCCATGAGCCGATGAATCGTCCGCAGGAGACACATTCCGTCTCCCGGCGGTTGGAGCTCATGACCACTTTTTCCACTTCAGGATCCAGCTTAATAACACACCCCTTCGGCGTTTTTTGCGGTTACTGTAAGAACCGTAAGCTACCCTTGCCATACGCAATTGTCAAAACCCTACCCCGGGAAAAATGAGGCAGGGGCGTATCTGCGGGTGAAATCTTTATTTTTTATATCGTTTGCGGCCCCCTTTATCGTGTATTGATATCGCCCAGAATTATGACGGGAGCAACAGGGGGGTTGTCGTCAGACATTAAAGACACAATGCACAGCTATAAGGAGTCGCGCATGACAAACTGGATGGGGATGGCACTGGCGGGTTTGATGAGCGTCGGATTACTTCAGGCACGCGCCGAGACAACCGTAACACTGCCTTCGGGTGCAGGCGAACATTTCACGGTACAGGACGCAACATCCAATGCCCTTCTTCGCGTGAATGCAAACTCCGTACTCACCGGCACCAACGTGGCGCTGGGGACGATGGGTTCCACCATCACGCTCCAGGCCGGCTCCCGGGCGATTGGAACCATCGGCTACAACGACTATCTTCTCAACATCGTGCTGGGCTCCAACAATGTGTCCGGTGCCGTAAGCAGCCTTGTTATCGGACATGGACACTCCATGTACAATGGCGCCTACGCCTCAATATGGGGCGGCAAAGACAACACCCTGACGTATCACTATCCCTCATCGATTAGTCCGTATTTCTCCGCCATCGTCGGAGGCAACGAAAACAAGATTTGGGGCGCGCAAAATTCTGTGATTCTTTGCGGGTCGATGAATCAGATCACCAATGCCAGCAACCATGCCACCCTCCTCGGCGGCTACGCCAACAAGGTCATGGCCAATATGGCCACGGTGGTTGGCGGTCGATATAACGAGGCCTCCGGCACTAATTCATTCGCCGCCGGATACTATGCCCGCGCCGCTCACGCCGGCTCCTTTGTCTGGGCGGATTCGTCGGTCGCAGTACTCGCGGAGTCCGCAAGAGAAAATGAAATGGTGATACGGGCCACCAACGGCGTACGCCTTATCTCCTCGCTGGGAACCAACTCACTTCCCGACAAACGCTCCCGTTTTGCCGACAACAACATCGTCGCCTGGGGACGCGTGATTAAAGATGATGGTCTCGCCCCATCCGAACATTTCGGCGTATATTCAGTGACAAATACCGCCCAGGGCACCTATGTGGTCAGCCTGGACTGCCCCATGCAATCAGCCTTCAACCTAATCCCGATGGCCGTCGTGGAAGTGGATTCCGGCATGATGCCCACCAATGCCGCCCGTGCGAGGAACATTTATGTGGACCAGACCACCGGCACAACCAACTTCACCGTCTACATCACCGACGGCAATCACAGCCTGACCAACAACGATTTCCTTTTCATGGTCACAGGCCGCTAAGCCACCGGAGGGCTGTACGATGAAATCAGGAATCTGCTCTCTGCTGACCGGCCTTGCGCTGGTTGCGACGGCTCGCGCCGGCCTGGACGTCAACAGCGGATCGCTGTTAATTCGCGGCGGCAAAATCAAAACGGAGTCCCTGCAGGTCATCTCCGGGGCGTCCCTGCTGGGGAACGGAACGATTGAAGCCTCCGCGGTCTCTCTCAACGGCACCACCGCGCCCTGCGGCGAATACCCCGCAGAAACCGGCACCCTGCTGTTCCCCGGACCCGTGGAACTGAACGGCGTATATGACTGCACCGCCGGCGGCAACGAGGATTTGGATTTACTTTCCTCCTTCGCGGCCATCACAGGTGTGTGCGCCGTACAGATGCAAACGAATGCCGGCGCGGTTCCCCTGGCGCAGCCTATCCTTTCAGGATCTGCCGCCAGTGATTATTCCTTCATGGGATTGGTTTCCGAACAGGCCCCGCTCTTTCAGCTGTCGGAAGGCGGTTCGAAAAATCTGCTCGTGACCGATCTGAAGGGCGACACCAACGCCAACGGCATTCCCGATTGGTGGGAAGTGCTGTACTTCGGCGGGCGCACCAACGGAGTCGCCACGGCGGATGCCGATGGGGACGAAGCGGTGAACCTCCAGGAGTATGGCGCGGGAACCGACCCCACTAATTCCGCCTCCTGCTTCGAGATTGCCGAGTTTAATTTGATCACCTCCGGTGCCGCGACGGTCATTCAATGGAACAGTGTGACGGGAAAAAACTACGCCGTGCAGGTGTCGACCAATATCCTGACGGCTTCTTTCGTACCGCTGGCCACGAATCTGCCCGCCACCCCCCCTTCCAACTTCTGGACAAACACGGTGCCGGAGGCCGAAGCACAGTATTATCGCATCGCCGTGGAACCATAAGCGGAAAACATCAAGCGCGTCGAAATCCCGGCGCGCTTTTTTTCAGATGACAGGGCGTTGGATATATCCTAAAACGGCCCGCACATGAGAGGAAGTGGGCCGTTTATGAATGATCCGATGAATCGTTTTCGCGTCGTCCTGGTAAACCCGATTTATTCCGGCAATATCGGCGCCGTATGCCGCTGCATGGCCAATTGCGGCATGTCGGACCTGGTCATTGCCGAGCGCTCCTATGAAATCGACGACGAAGAATGCCGCAAACGCGCCATGCACGCGGATACCATTTTTGAAAAACGCCGCGAATTTCCGACCCTCGCTGAAGCCGTGGCGGATTGCCATCTCGTGGCAGGTGCCTCAGCCCGGCAGGGCCTCTACCGAAGCCACTCCAAAACAATTCGTGAATGGGCTCCGTACCTTTATGAACGCGCCCAGGAACACCGCATCGCCCTGGTGTTCGGCACGGAGGACAAAGGGCTGAACAAAGAACATCTGGCCCTTTGTACGCAAATCATCCAGATCCCGTCGCACCCAAACTACACCTCGCTGAATCTTTCCCACGCCGTAATGATTTGCGCATATGAACTCTATGTGGCCTCGGCATCCTTCGTTCCCAATGCGGAACCCTGCGGCGAGGCGCCGTCGGCCGCGCGCGAACGCATGTTTGCGGCCTGGGAAAGCACCCTCTACGATATCGGCTTCATGAAGGAAGATAAGGCCGAACACATGATGCTCGGCCTGCGCCGTATTCTCTCCCGGGGTCCGCTCAATGAAGCCGACGTAAAAATTCTCATGGGCATTGCCCGCCAGGCTCAATGGTGCGCCCTGGAACTGAAGAAGAAAAAGCCATCCGCATGAACGCGAAACAACAAACCGAAATGCAGCGGGTCATTGCATCGGCGCCTGGTACGCTGATGCTGATGGGCGAACATGCCGTCCTGCGCGGTTCGGAGGCCCTGGCCTGCGCCGTGGACAAACGCATTCGCGTGGATGTGCAGCGCCGAACTGACGGCCTGCTGCGCGTGGAATCGGCACTGGGGATCTATGAAAACACCCCGGACCAATTCGCACCGCCCTCGTCCCTCCGCTTTGCAGGCGCCCTGATGCTTAACCACGGACGCGCCGTCCGCGGAGGGTTCTCCGTGAACATCCACGCGGATTTTTCCAGTACGGTCGGCCTCGGCTCCTCCTCGGCCGTCACAGTCGCCCTGACCGCCGCCCTGCGCCGATTGCGCGGACTGGACACGAGCCCGGGGGCTGTTTTTGATGAGGCCTTCGGAGTCATTCGCAACGTGCAGGGGTCAGGGTCGGGGACGGATGTGGCGGCCTGCCTGCTGGGCGGCGTCACCCATTACCGCATGACTCCGCGCCTGATGGAGACGCTCCCGCTCGACTTGCCGCTGCTGCTGGTATACTGCGGCTACAAAACACCCACGCCGGAAGTCATACGCCGCGTCGATGAAGCCCGAATGGCGGATTCTGCCCGATTCGATGGGCTGGATAAAGCCATTCGCGGCTGCGTGGAGGCCGGTTGGAACGCCCTGCGCCAGGACGACCTGAAAACGTTCGGCGAATGGATGAACAAACACCAGGAATTTCAGGAAGCCCTGGGTGTGAGTACGCCGGAACTCGATGAAATCATCATCTGCATGCGCCTCCTTCCCGGCGTGTTGGGCGCAAAAATTTCCGGCTCGGGCCTGGGCGACTGCGCGCTTGCGCTGGGCCCCGCAGAATGGCCCCTCTCCAATTACGAGGCCATCCCCGTTCGTGTTTCCCGGGAAGGACTGAAGGTGGATTATGACGAATAAACAGGAAGCGGCCCGGCAAATCACGGGCGGTGCATGCACATGGAAAAAGACGGCGGGCTTCGGCGAAGCGTCCGTAAACATCGCCCTCTGCAAATACTGGGGCAAACGCAACGGCGAGTTGAACCTGCCGGTCACCTCCAGTCTTTCCATCGGCCTTCCCGGCCTGGGCGCCAAAACCACGGTGTCGCCGGCGCAGCGGTATAACTTCTCGGTGAACGGATCGCCCGTGGATCCTGCGACGAAGTCTGCTGCGCGCGTGTTTGATTTTGTGCGGCTCTTCACGGAACAGCCGATCACCGTGGAAACGCATTCCACCGTCCCGCTGGCAGCAGGGCTGGCCTCCTCGGCCTCCGGATTCGCTGCCCTCGTCCTGGCGCTGAATGATGGATTTCAGTGGAACCTTCCCGGCCGTGAACTCTCCATCCTGGCACGGCTCGGCAGCGGAAGCGCCTCCCGGTCCCTCTTTGACGGGTTCGTTCTCTGGCATGCCGGAACACGCGAAGACGGCATGGACAGCTTCGCCGAACCGCTCCCGAACAGCACCTGGCCGGAACTGCGCATGGGACTGCTGATCCTTTCCACGCAGGCCAAGAAAACCGGATCGCGCGAAGCCATGCAGCAGACCTGCGAAACATCCATCCTGTACCGGCAGTGGCCCGCGAAAGTGGAGGCGGATCTGGCGGGTATTCAGGAAGCCATCGCCCGGCGCGACGCGGAACAGCTTGGGCGTCACGCCGAAAGCAATGCACTGGGCATGCACGCGACGATGATGGAAACCTGGCCGCCGGTCATTTACTGGCTCCCCGAAAGTATAGCAGCCATTCATCGTGTTCATGCGCTGCGCGCGGACGGTGTGCCCGTCTATTTCACGATGGACGCGGGCCCCAATGTAAAACTGCTGTTCACCGCCGACGCGGAACCGGCCGTAACGGCCGCCTTTCCGGAGGTGCGGATCATTCGTCCCTTCGCCTGAGACCACGCCGGTCCCGCGTCGCGCAAAACACAGCAACCACGGAGCGCAAACATGGAAAAGGGAAACAGCGTTCATCCTGCACCCTTCAACGGCATTCCGCTTGCGGCGTTTTGCTCGGGGATGGCGTCCGTGGTGCTGCAAACGCTGCTTTTCCGCTCTTTCTTCACGGTTTTTGACGGCAATGAATGGAGCGTATCCCTCTTTTTCTTTTCGTGGCTGCTTTGGGGCGCGGCCGGCGCGATGATTGCCCGAATCATTCCCGCCTCGGTTTTCCACGAAAAACACCTGCCGCTGCTTCCGCTGGCTTATCTGCCCGCCGGAGTGCTGCAATTTTTCATTATGAACGTTTCGCGGAGCATGCTCGGCGTGGCGGCGTTCGATACCTTCACCGGCCTGTCCATGCTCCCCGGAATACTCCTGGCCAACGCGCCGGCCTCTCTGGTTTCAGGCGTTCTCTTTATGGCACTGGTACGCCACTCCAACGCATGCGAAACAGGTAAAGAACGCCCGGCCACCGGGGTATACACCTGGGAAGCCCTGGGCAGTTTTTCGGCAGGCGCCGGAATTACCGCTCTCCTGTATCGGCATTATTCCGCGCCGCGTATTTTTCTGCTCCTGGTGTTGCTGCTTTCCGCCGGCAGCCTGGTTCTGTTCAGGCGCAAAAAGGTCGGCCGCCGATTTCGGCCACTGATCCCCGGCGTCCTTTTTCTTCTGGCAGGCGCGATGTTGGCGGCGGGTCTGGATGAACGTATCGCACGCGCACTCGACCGGCGGACGTGGTCCGCGCTGATTCCGGACTCCGAATGGCGGGGCGGCTTTTCAACGGCGGCCAACCGCTATTTGTACGGCGTTTATCAAAATCAGTTCAATGTGGTCGCGGGGACCTCCGTGATTGAAAGCGTTCCGAACAGCGACGACGGAGAGCGGCTCGCACTGATGCTGCTTGCCCAGCAGCCCGATGCGAGCGAAGTCCTGTTGATTGGACCGGGTCTTTTGCCGGCGGCCCGCGCCCTGACGGAGCGACAACCGGCGCTGCGGGTAACGTGGCTGAATACGGATGAGGAGTATGCCTCCCGCCTCCTGGCCATCCTCCCCGAAACAAGCGGCGGGAAACCCCGGCAGCTCATTACGCCGGCCGCCCCCATGCGTCGATTTCTGCAGACTGAAACCATCCGTTTCGATGCGGCCGTCATTCGCCTTTCCGCCGACGATACGATGGCCAACAGCATCCTGTTCACCGACTCGTTTTTGCGCCTGATCAAGGCGCGGCTCAAGCCGGAGGGCTGCCTGTTCATGAGCGGTGAAGGCGGCGAAAATTACTCAGGCCGCGAGCGAACCCTGACCGGCGCGGTCATTGATCGTTCATTAAGCCGCTGTTTTGCACACCAAATTGCCGTTCCGGGCGATCCGCCATGGTTTGCCGCATCCGATTCGCCCGCCCTGATCGGCGACCCGGAAAAACTGGCGGAGCGGCTGCGCGGGGCGCACCACGACTGGTCCGGGTGGCCCCCGGAAATGCTTCGGGATATATATCAAACCAACCGTTCCGCCGCTCTTCAGTCGGCCTGTTCGGAAGCCGCCGAAGCCCTCGGCCCCGCGCTGGACCACACGGTGAGGCACCCCAAACTCACCCTCTTTTCCACCCTGGTCATGCTGCGCAAAGCCAGGCCCAACATGCCGGACCTCACCACGTTTTTGCCGATTCTGATGTACGTTCCCTTTCTTTTGCTCCTGCTGCTCTCGCTGCAAAAATTGCTGCCTGTGCTGAATCCGCGAACAGTCTCAGCGCCGACTCCAGCCCCGCACCTGATCCTGTTTGCGGGGTTCTCGGGATTCACCTTCCATTACATGCTGCTGATTCTTTTTCAGGCGTTCTTCGGAACGCTGTATCTGCGCATGGGGTTGCTCACGGCGCTTTTCATGTTGGGTCTTTATTGCGGGGGACGAGGCGTTGAACTTCTGATGGATCGAACGTCCGCATCAAAAAGCGCACGTCTGGTTCTCAAGCTTTATCTCGCTGTCAGCGGCGGGCTCTATCTGCTTCCCTTCCGTCCCGCGGCGCTTCTGTTTGATCTGTTTTTCTTCCTCGCCGGTTGCTGTACTGCGGGCCTTATTCCCATTGCGGAAAAGCTTTCACACGAACAGGGCGCCGATCCGGAACGCGCCGGTCTGCGTATTGCGGTCTGGGATTATCTCGGCGG
>CAZISY010000004.1:8827-13832 GCA_964542025.1 uncultured Verrucomicrobiota bacterium | reverse complement strand
GAGGACAGCCCGGATTCGATCCCGATCACGCGCCCGATGCCGGGCGTTCCGCGCAACGTCAACAGCCGCGTGATTCGCGCCATGATTGAGCGCGGAGAGCTGTCCAATCAACCGGCACGGCATGCCCAGCCGATCCGCAAATCCGACCTGGAAACGACGGCCGACGATGAATTTCATTGAACCGGATACGAAAGTCGCATAAGTACGGGCCATGATTGATTTTATCAACGTTTCCAAACATTTCGGAACCCAGGAAGTTTTGCACAACGCCTCCCTGCGCGTGAATAAGAACGAGCGAATGGGGATTGTGGGGCCGAACGGCGCGGGAAAAAGTACGGTGTTCAGCCTGATTTGCGGGGAGATTTCCCCGGATCAGGGCGAAGTGCTTTTGCCCAAAAACTGCCGCCTGGGATATTTGCATCAGCAACTGAACGCGCACGAACTGACTTCCGTGCCGCTTATTGAATACACCTCCAACGCCGTTCCGGAACTGACCCACCTGCACGCAGAAATTCATGAGCTGGAACAGCGCCTGGCGGAGAACCCGCAACAGAAAGAAGAGCTGCTCATCAAAATCGGCGAACTGCAAACCCGTTTTGAAAATGAGGGCGGCTACCATCTGGTCAGTCTGGCGGAAAAAACCCTTTGCTCGCTCGGATTCCGTCCCGATGACCTGAGCCGCCCTTTTTCTTCATTCAGCGGTGGATGGCAAATGCGTGCGGAACTCGCCCGCACACTGATCGGCGATCCGGATATTCTCCTGCTGGATGAACCGTCCAATTACCTCGACCTGCCCGCCGTGGAATGGCTGCACGGGTTTCTCCGCTCGTATCAGGGTACGCTGCTGCTGATTTCGCATGACCGCTACCTGCTTGAAACGCTTACCAGCATCACCGTGGAATGCGCGGGCGGAACGCTCACCCGGTACGCCGGAAATTATGCCTATTACAACACGGAACGCGAAAACCGTAACCGCACCCTGCTCGCCGCCAAACAGAATCAGGACAAGCGCCGGGAACAGATCGAGCGCTTTGTTGAACGGTTCCGCGCCAAAAACACGAAGGCCACGCAGGTTCAAAGCCGTATTAAACTGCTCGATAAAATGGAAACCATCGAGCTGCCGGGCAGTCTGTTCTCAAACCGGCGCATTGACTTTCCGCCGCCCCCGCACAGCGGCGCAGAGACCATGCGCCTGAACGGCGTCGGCCTGACGTATGATCATCAGCGATGGATCTTCCGAAATCTGGATTGGAGCATCAACCGGGGAGATAAAATTGCATTGGTCGGCTTTAACGGCGTCGGAAAAACCACACTGCTGCGCATTATGGCGCAGGCGATGCCGCCTTCCGAGGGACGCGCCGTACCGGGGCACCAGGTGGTGATCGGTTATCAATCGCAGGAATTTGCCGAGACCATGCCGCCGGACAGCACTCTGTTCAGCGTGATCAAAAATGCCAACCCGGCAGTGACCGATGGAGTGGTCCGGTCCCTGCTTGGCAGTTTCGGGTTCTCCGGCGACAGCGCCGGCAAACAGGTTCGTGTGCTGAGCGGCGGGGAAAAAATTCGGCTGGCCTTTGCGCGTATCTTCATCAATCCGCCGAATTTTCTGATTCTTGACGAGCCGACCACGCACTTGGATATCGCCACGCGCAGCGCCCTGGAAGAAGCGCTGCGGGACTATGAGGGCACGGTTTGTTTTGTCAGCCATGATGTGGAATTTGTGCGGCATGCCGCCACGGGTATTTTGGAAATGACTCCGCAGGGCGTTCATTTCTGCCCCGGTAATTACGATTACTATCTTGAAAAGCGCGCACTGCGCAACAGCGATCCGGCAGCGGTGCCCACTGAACGTGAAAGCCGTGTCGCTGTCCGCCGGGAAAAACAGGAGCAGGTCAAAGAATGGAAACGCCAGAGCCTGACCCTGAAAAAACAACTGCGCGACGCCGAAAGCGGAATTGAAAAAACTGAAAAGGAACAGGGCGAACTGCTGGAGCGGCTTTCCACCGGAGGAACCACGGATTATGCCGCCATCAACCAGCGGCTCTCCGCCATCCAGCAGGAACTCCGGCAGCTTCATGAATCCTGGGAAACGGCCTATACCCGGCTTGATGAAATCGAGCGCCGAATGGATGAGTAAGCGCGTCGCAGGAAGTGCTGTTCACGGCGGGCTTTTTAAAAGATAAGAATTAGATTTTAAAAAAACGCCCGTTCTACGTACAATATGTCCCGTGCGCAATCGGTCCGTTTGCGCGGAGATGCTTTCATTATGGCCAGCGGTAGAAACGAATTTTCAAGTACGATGCGCATCGACATCCCCGAGGATCTCATCCTGGATGCCAATCAGGAATCATCGCTGACGGCGAAACTGCACACGCTGCCCCCCTCCGCCGATGAGCCCGCCGGACGTCACGCGGACCGGGGATTTGAAACCAAGTATGAAGAACTGCTCCAGAATATTTATGATGCGGCGCTGATCACGGACCTGAACGGCACGATCATTGATTCCAACATACGCGCATCCCAGTTCTTCAATTATTCCAAAGAAGAATTTTGCGGTCAGCCTATTCTGAAACTCATAGCCAACGCCGAAGAATCCCTGATCCGTTTTATTTGCGACAGCCTGGCGGATCAGCGGTACGTCCTGGTGCAGGCGTTCTGCATGCGGAAAAATCAAACGCTGTTTCCCGTGGAAATCGCCGTGAACATGCTGCGCATTCCGGACACCCAGCTCTGCTTTTTCATTCGCGACATCACCGCCCGCCAGAAGGCCGAGGATGCCCTGCGCGAATCCGAGTTGAAATTTCGCACCATCTTTGAAAACAGTACCGACGGCATTTCCGTGCGGCAGTACACCTTTGAAGATGCCGTTGAAAGCCGGTTGATGGACTGCAATAAGGCCTACGTCGAAATGAGCGGGCGTTCGCTGAAAGAATTGTATGCCGCCAACACACTGGATCTGATACGCCTGATCACCCCGGCCTCACGGGAAGAGCTGAGTGCCTGTGTGACGCGCATGCAGCCCTTTGAGGGTACCTTTTCCTGGCTGCGCCCGGATGGACGCGAAAACATCATCGACTATAAAGCCGTCCCGATGCAGATCGGCAATCGAATCTATGTGTACAGCATTGACCGCGATGTGACTCGGCAAAAGCGCGCGGAGGAAGCCATTCGCAAGGCGGAGAAACAGGAAGCCATGATCGCCAGTGTGGGCGCCGCCTGTCATCATCTCGGCCAGCCGGCCACCGTACTGCTCACCAATCTGACTCTGCTGCAAAGCGGGCATGTCGATCAGGAATCGGTGCTCTCTCCCTGTCTCCAGGCGGCCGAACGAATCGCGGATATCCTTCACAAATTGAATGCCGTGGATGAATACAAAACCGTTCCGTATGCGCCCAGTTCCACCGGCGAATCCGCGCAGAACCGCATTCTCGATATATAGCAGACTCCGCCCCGCCCGCTTACCGCATCGAAAGAACCGCCCGCGCCAACTGAAGATCTTTTTCGGTTTTTATGACGTGCCCGGCCATTCGGCTTACCGGAAAAACGTCCAGCGTTCCCGCGTACGTCGCCGCCCGTCCCTGTTCAAAAACGCTCATGTACGTTGCGCGGCGCCATGCCGTGATGCTCCAGCAGATTCTTTGAACCGGTTTCAAATCCTGGGAATTTTCCTTTTTGGCAAAGGTGAAATTAACAGGCCGTCCGTCAAACAGGCACTCCAGATTTTCCTCTATGACGCTCAGCAGAACGTCTGGTTTGCGTTCATCCAGAAAGGACACAAAGGCCTGTATTTCCCCGGCGGTCAGCAGGGGCGCGATTGAGTGCACCTGAACCACATATTCACAGGGGTGTTTGGAAAGGAACTCATAGACAAACTGTTCGCTGGTCGCCGTGTTGTTGGCCAGTTCGGGCGGACGCCGGTGAAATCCCGCGCCTTCCCGTTCCGCATAGCATCCGATCTCTTCCGCCTCGGTGTTCACCCATATTTCCGAAAAGGCCCCGCTGGCCGCACATTTTCGAATGGCGTGAACGATCAGCGGCTCCCCGTTGATTTCACACAGATTCTTTTTTTTCAAACGCTGACTGCCCAGTCGTGCCGGGATCATCGCAATTGGTTTCACAGGCCCATCCCCCGTATCAGATTTTCCACGCATTCCATCTCCATGTTCAATCGTCCCTCCGCGGTATAGGAGGCGCAATGCGGAGTCAGCAGCACCTGGCCGAAGCGGCACAGCTCTCCGGAATACGGTTCTTTCGGAAGTGCGTCCAGCCACGCCCCGGCCACCGTACCGTTATTCAGCGCCTCGATCAGTGCCGCTTCATCCACCGCCCCGCCGCGGGCGGCATTGCAAATAAACACGCCGCGCTTCATCCGCGCAAAAGCCGCCGCATCCAGTACGCAGGTCTCGCCGGAAAGATGCAGCAAAATCACATCCGCCTGCGGCAGTACTTCGGTCAGCGGCATCGCTCCCTCACTTGCGGCTTGCGGGTCAACGATCAGTTTTTTGATTCCGAATGGTGTCAGCAGCTCCGCCACACGACGCCCAATACGCCCATAGCCGACAATCGCGACCGTCTTCCCCTGAAGCTGGCTGCCGGTGCGCTTATCCCACCGACCGGCATGAAGCGATTCGCTCATCGCCGCCGCCTGACGCATCACCGCGAGCAGGCATCCCAGCGTCATTTCCGCGACGGCTTCCGTCGGTCCGTTTGGTGTATTGAACACCTGAATGCGCAATTCGCGGGCAGCCTGCTGATCCACATTCGACATTCCCGCGCCGCACCGGGAAACCACTTTCAGCGATGGCGCCGAAGCCAGTACGTCCCGATCCAGAGGCTCCAACCCCGCAATCAGTCCATCGATTCCATGAAGCAGCGCAATGATTTCTTCCTTCGTGTAGCGCCTTCTCCAGGGATTCGGAACAATTGTCAATCCGGCCTGTTCAAGACGTCGCAGCGGCGCGGGGTCGGGTTCGCCGAACGAAGAGGGTCCGATTAAAACATTCAT
>CAZISY010000004.1:0-8727 GCA_964542025.1 uncultured Verrucomicrobiota bacterium | reverse complement strand
TCGATGGCGTCCATATCCACATCGCGCCGGAGGGCATCGGCCAATCCTTCTTCGCCCAGACCGGCCAGCCCCTCGGCCAGGCGCATCAGCCGTCCGCCCTGCGCCACGAGCTGCATACCGACTTCCTGCATGAACACCACGGCACATTCCTTCAAAAACCGAATGCGCTCTCCATCCAGACGAACCAGCGTTCCCATCTTTCCGGTTTCGCGGGCCACGGTGGCAATAATGTTTCTGGCAGACGAAATATCCAGCACCTTTCCGTGCCCGCTCCAAATCGCGTCCACCGATCCCTGTTCCAGCAGGCGATCCAGAAACGCCAGCGATTTGAGCAGTGCCTGAGCGGACCACCCCGGCAAACCGGCCACCACGGGCCTATGCGCAAAAAGAATGTCGCCGCAAAACAGCCAACGGCCAACAAGCAGGCAGAGGCTGTCATCGCTGTGCCCCGGCGAGTGAAATACCGTCACCCTTTCCTCTGCACCGAACTGGAGAAACTGACTTTTCACCGGCACACCGCCATACACGGTATCCTGCACCGGCCCGATCCGGCAGAACGGCCAGTCGGGCATAATTCCGGCCGCCGCTTCATCCAGCAGGCCGGCATCCATTTCCGCCCGAATGCCCTCTTCACCGTACACAAACGAGGCGGTGACATCCGCATCACCGTGCCGCAGGGCGTGCGCGCCCGTGTGTTCCGATACATAGTAACATGGAACCGGCAGGCGCTGTTTCATCCAGATCAGCGCGCGCGAATGATCGCGGTGACAGTGCGTCAGCAACACCAGTACCGGACGTTCCGCCGAGGCTCCGGCGGCCAGAAGAACGCGGCATACTTCGTCCAGGTGCTCCAGCGTGCCACCCGGATCCAGCACCACGAAGCACGACGACAGGCGGAACAAATAGGAATTGCAGCAGGTCAAATCGGCGGTGTGCAGGCAAACCGCCAGGTGCGCGGTTGATCCGGGTACGGGCTGCCAATCGGGGCTTTTTTCGTTCGCTTCGGTCATAGCTGTTCCGACACGCAGTTGAGTCCGTGTTCTGTTTTATTCGTTGGGGCGGTAAATCCGATCGATCAGCATCATCAGTTTCAACGCATCCGTGGAACTGCCGTATTCCACGCGTTTACCCGATTGAATGGAATGGAAGAAACAGGCAATTTCTGAATTCCAGGAGCGGTCGGTGGGGTATGAGAAGGTCTGCGGTTCATCCCATCGGGCTTCGGGGGGCGCGCTGAGATTCCGCTCCACGGTGAGCACTTCCTCGCCGTAGGCGCCGGACGGGGTTTTGAGTCCGTTGATCACCAGGTGTCCCTTTTCGAGGAAGATTTCGAGCGAGAACAGATGGCGCCACTGAAGCATGGTTGAATGCAGAGAAGCCGCCACGCCGGTTTTGGTGTTCAGGAAGTTTGCGAACACGTTGTCTTCAATATCAAGCGCCCAATAGCGGTTCTGCACGATGGCCTGAACGATATCGAAGTCTTTGGCGAAATGCAGAAAGAGGTCCAGCATGTGGAT
Organism: uncultured Verrucomicrobiota bacterium; assembly: GCA_964542025.1. Taxonomy (GTDB): domain Bacteria; phylum Verrucomicrobiota; class Kiritimatiellia; order RZYC01; family RZYC01; genus JAQVYB01. The sequence continues at coordinate 7,210 of CAZISY010000004.1, read as the reverse complement.
ACCCTGATCCAGCAGAATCCCGCCGCCGGCCAATTCCTTTTTGGCCCGCCAGGTTTCAAAAAAATTGGCATCCACATTTTTTCCGTAGCGCCCGCGCATCCAGAGCAGATGCCCGAACTCACCGGAATCGATCAGCTCTTTTGCTTTTTTTATGCTGCCGTGATGCCGGTGATTAAAGCCATACATCAGTTTTTTATTTGCCTCCATTTCGGCTGCCCGGATGTCCCGGATGTCCTGCGCACAGAAGGCGGGCGGCTTTTCACAGAAGACGTGTTTTCCGGCGCCGAGGGCGGCAATGGTCAGAGGTTTGTTGAGGAAATTCGGCGTGCAGATGAAAACGGCTTCCACGTCCGGATGGGCAATCACCGCTTCGGGCGAATCCACGCGCAGCAGGCCGTCGGCTCCGGGGTCGGACTGCGGATCATATACAGCGCATATCGTTCCTTCGCCATTTTCACGGATCGCCTTCGCGCGGATTTTCCCCATTTTTCCGTAACCGATGATCCCTGTTTTTATCATAGTGCCTCACCTTGTCCGTGGATGCCGCAATGGCATGAGCGTTCATTTGCGGGATCATTCTCCATAACCGGATTAGGGTGTCAATCTTTCATCGGCACTGTTACCGGACTGAACGGTTTTTCCGCGGGACGAGAAGAGTACGGTGCGTTTCCCCGCGGTTCGCGGCAGCCGGACGCCCCCGGCAAAACGGGGAACCGTCGGTTGCCGCGCGCGGGTGCGGAGTCACGGTTTAAACGGGGCGCACGGGACGGCCCTCAATGTAACCCCGGTATCCCCACGGACAGAGCTGGAATCGCGGTCCGTCGTCATCGGCCCAAACGTATCCGTACGTTTCGGGCTTGCAGGATTTCATCACGTCCCAGAGCGACGCGATGGCCTTTTCGAAATCCTTATCGTCGTACGTCGGCCCCTGGAACACCATCATTTTGCAGGGCGGCAGATCGATCACCTCGAACCCGGCCGGCGCCTCGCCATCGTAATCCGACGCCACTTCCACACCCTGCACATATTCCGAGGTATCGGGTGCGCGAAATTTCGGCGGCAGCCACATGCCCATCGGCTCATGCAGGGCATTCGGAATGGCTGTGAGTTGATCCCACACTTCACAGCCCACCTCTTCGCAATACTCGAAATAGTGAGCGGCCTTTTTACCCCGCTTGATGATGGCCTTGCGGGCGGGACGTTCCAGTATCTGAACGAAAACCACGTCGGGTTTCTTATCCTGTGTCATAGTGCATTCTCCTTTTTGCCTCCGCGTATACCACTCCCGAAGCTGCGGAGGCAGAAACAGCCGGACAGGAGAATCCGTGCGACGAAAGCGGGCGGGCGACATGCCGAACTGCCGCGCAAAGGCCCGGGTGAAGCCCTCGTGCGAGTCAAAGACGAAGTCAAAGGCCACGTCAATGACTTTGGAGGACGTTTCCCGCAACCGTTGCGCCGCTGCCGAAAGACGGCGCATTCGGATGTACTCAAAGGGCGGCTTGCCGGTGACGTCCCTGAACATCCGGGCTGCATGCCACTGCGAGTAGCACGCCGCACGCGCCAGGGCCGCCATCGTTATCGGCTCACCGAGATGGGCCTCAATATAGGCCTGCATCTTTTCGGTGGCTTTGATTTTATCCCAGTGAGTCAGCATCGCTTTTCCACTTTCCACGTCATGCCGGCCATAGTAGGCGTGTTCCTCTCCGATTTCTTGACCGCGCTTGCGGATTTGCCGCCCGATGGACGTTTTTTTCACGCTGCTCCAAAATCACGCCATGCCGCGCGCGTCCACAATGCGGGAATGGATGGAGCCGGAGTCCGGTCTCCATCCATTCCGTGCCGCAACAACGCATTCGCTGTCAATTAATCATGGCGCACATTGATCCGGTAGTAAATCACCTGATCGACGCCATGCGTAGTGTCGGTGTAGCTGTTCAGCGCCGGATAGGCGGAGGGCAGATTGGTGACCAGCGCCGTGAACGGGGTGAACAGATTGGTGGTCCAGTAGATGCTGTAGGCGCGTCCGGATTCTTCCGTGCCACTCCATTGCAGAACATTTCCGGTAACACCCGTCTTGATGGACGCCTCGGTCACCAGCGCGGAGCCGGCATCAATCGGACTGGTCCCGGCGATGTACTCCTGCCAGGTGATCAGGCCGTCGCCGTCCTGGTCAAGCAGATCGGCGGATTCGGGATTCGCACCCAGGCCGTAGCCGTCGAGCCAGGTGTAGGGCGTCCCGTGCGCGGTGGCCTGAGCCGACGGCACTTCCACCAGCCGCAAATACTGCACGAGCGAACCATCGGCAGTGATGGCCTGTCCGCTGTCGGCCGGGAGATTTACCCAGATTCCGTTGTCGTAGAGATCCTGCCCGGAGCGGGCGGAGGCCCACACATTGGAATAGGCATCGGACGAGGCGATGTTGCGCACCTGATACCACTTGCCGGTGTTGAGTCCGAGCGCCGCCCACGCGCCCTGAATGTTGTAGGTGTCACTGGCGGACGTATGAGCGCTGTCGAGAATGAGCGCAAACGCCAGCACGACATCGCTGCTGGTCGGGCCGGCGCCGTACGTTTCATATTTCGCAGCGGCCAGGATGCGGCTGTTGTCGCCGCCGGACATGTTGTTCAGGAAGTAGCGGTTCATGCTTCGCAGGGCCGGGCTGTTCAGGCGGGCCCAGTTCACACGCCCGTACCACTGGGCCATGCCATCGCTGTTGGCCGGAGCGCTTTCCCAGAACGTGGCCTTGTTCCACTGCTTGAAGTTGACGATGTACTTGCCGAAGTTGAGTTCGAATTTCTCGAAACCCTGATTTTGTCCGCCCGTTTCGCCGGTGGATGGCTGAATGCCTTTTTCCTGTCCGTAGAAGAGCATGGGCAGACCGTCGATCATGGCGTTGCAGCCGTAGCGCGAGGCGGTCATCCAGGCGTCGCTTTCGGGCATGACTTCGTCGTGTCCGGTCAGGTTCAGCAGGACCGCGCCGCCGCTGTAGGCATTCCGGCGCTGCTCATAGGCGGCCTTGAATTCATACGCCTGACTGATGTGCGCCTGCGTGAATTTGAACACGAGATCTTCGTTCAGAATGTCGAAATGCCGGTTCGAGCGGTAGCCGGGGATTCCGCCGTCGAGCGTCTCGGCCATGAACACGAAGTTCCACTTCATCTTGCGGGTGTGATTGATGAAATACTCCCAGAACTGCGGAGGCAGGCCCTGACCGAAATCGCAGCGCAGACCGTCGAGCCCTTTGTTATCGAGCGCTTCCACCCAGGCATTCGTGCCCGCGTGACCGGTCTTGCGCAGCCAGAAGTCGGCATAGTACCCAAAATACTTCCACAGATCCTTCGTGTCGGTGGACATGCCCGTGAAATCGTAAACATCGCCCTCGTTCTTGTAGTTGGCGTTGTCGGCGGGATTGTGACGGACGAGCGCAGAGTACTTGCCGAAGTAAAGTTCGGACACATCATCCCACTTGCCGAAATCGCCGCGGTCGGGCGCGGTGGCAAAGTCATTGGAATAGACGCCATTATAATAGGTGGCGGGCGAACCGTAATCCGTCCACAGAGAGTACCAGCCCGGACGCGTCGCACCCATGGAGGCTGAGGCGCTGCTTCCGAAAAGATCGGCGCCGCCTTCACCCATCACCGCATCCCACGCGGTGTGATTGAACACGCCGTCGAGCATGATGTTGATGGTGCCGACCGAGCCCGCGTAGCTGTCGCACGCGATCACGAAGTTGGTGAACTCGTTCATTGCGTCCGACTCCGTCCCCGCGTCGCCGAAATATTCCGACACCGCGAAGTAGTTGCGCGTGGCGTAGGGGCTTCCCGGCGTGTAGCCCGAAGGATCGCCGCGCGTGGTGTCCGCGCTGGGATGAATGGGCTGGAACCAGAGGCAGTTGGCCTGGATGTAATTCAGCCACTCCAAATTGAATTTACCGTTGGCGGCGTTGGTCAGGCTGCCGAAGGTGCTGCGTCCGCCCTCGGTGGAGCTGGACGCATTGACGGTGAGGGCGTTCAATTCATAGAGCGTCATCTCGTGAACCTTCGTGGGCGAGATCACCACGGCATGGTCGCGCAATCCGTTGGAGGAATACCAGACCCAGTTGGTCGGATTCGTTTCCGTCGCGGTCTGATGGCGCGCGGTGAGCCGATACGCGCCGCAGCGGCTGACGATGCCGGTCCAGTAATAATCCGTCGGGCCGCCGACCATCGGGAAGGCGGTGAAGTACGCCCCTGTGTCGTTGGTGGAAATCAGATTACCGTCGGGCGGGCGAATGCCGTCGGCATAACCATCGGCAGCGATATACTGATTTGTGTAGTCCGTGTCTACATAGTCGCGCCGTCCGAGGTTGGAGAAAATTTCCACATTCTTCACGTTGGGCGCGCCGACGGGTCTGTAATGCACGGCGATCTGCGCGGTGTCGCCATGGATTTCATTGATGAAGAATTTCGTGGAGGTGTAGTCGGCATTCACGCCGTTCACCTGCAGGCCGTTGGCCCCGGCGACATACAGGGAATAGGCGAACACCTGATCCACGCCGCCTTCCTGCGTGTTGTATTCCGCAAACCGCTCCACATTATTACCGGAAGCATTCCACGCGCCGATCTTGTAGCGTACCTGCGAGCCATCGTTCGCGGGCAGATTGGTGAGGGTGACGGCCCACCACATGGCATCGCCGCCTTCATAGGTGTCTTCTTCCATGTGATCAAACGCGAGCGCCTGCGCGAAGGTGGCGGCGTTCCCCGGCGTGCCGTGTCCGGTGATGACCGGGTCGGTGCCGTTGGTGGTGTAATAGATGACGCCATCGCTCACCCAGCGGTTCGATCCCGTGCCCTCGGCGTAACCGATCTTGATCCAGAACTGCGCGGACGATTCGCTCACCTTCACAACGTTGCTCGCATGCCACAGGTATCCCGCTTCATCGCCGGCCGCCCCGCCGTAGATGAATGAAAACGGCTGCGCCTGCGCGGCGGCTTCCGAAGCAAACGCCGTACTCACCGCGCCGTTCGTGGTGCCGAGGTAAGTAGTGTCGTGATCGCTGTAGGTCACTGCCAGATAATATTCCACTTCGTTGGTCGCCGTGAATGTGCCTGCCGGAATGTTTGCCTTCCAGTATTTGTTGTTGCCGGCCTCGATATCAAACGCCAGCGCCGCGCCGGTCCAGCCGCCTGATCCCTTCAATCGGTAATACACACTGCCGCCGTTCTGATCGCCCGGATTGCCTTCGCCCGCAAACTGATTGCCGTTGTAGAAATACACCGCCTGATCCGCATAGGGATTACGCGGGTTGCGCATGAACGCGCCCTGCGGCTCATAGTTGCCGGGGACGTGCCAGCAGTTGCCGAGGTCGGTCGTGTACGTGAACGAGAACGGCTGCGCCTGCGCGGCGGCTTCCGAGGTGAAAAGGACGCACCCGTAATCGCCGTTCGTGGTGGCGATGTAGGTCGTTTCGTGATCGGTGAACGTCACCGCGAAATAATACTCCACCGTGTCGCCGCTGCTGAAGGTGCCGGCGGGAATGTTCGTGTACCAGTATTTATTCTCGCCGGACTGCTGATCGAATCCGAGCGGAACAGACGTCCAATTCGTCGCGCCGCTGAGCCGGTATTTCAGATGACCCCCGCTCTGATCGCTGTCGCCCGCCCATACGCCGTTATAAAAATACACGCCCTGCGCGGCGGACGGACTGAGCGGATTGCGCATCGTGACGCCGCTGGGCTCCCCGTTGGTCGGGTTGTGCCAGCAGGTACCGGGGTCGGCCACATGATCCAGGGTGCGGATGCTCTGTGTGATGGAGTTAGTGCTGGTGCCGGCCGCATTCTGCGCGCGCAGTCGGAAATAGGTCATGGTTCCGGATTGAAGGCCGGTGACGCTGGTTGATGTGATATTGCCGAGGCTGCGGTTGTCGTAGCCGGGGACCATGGAGTAGAAGACGTTGCCGACGCCCTGGCAGACATCCAGGAAATAATTGGTCGCGCCGACAGAGGCGGCCCAAGAGGCGGTGAAGGAGGTTTCGGCCACGTCGCCCGTATTCAGATTCGTCGGCGGCTGCGGCGCGACGGCCTGCACCGTGTACGAATAATTCGACCCGTTGTTGCTGTTCCCCCGAAGCGTACAGAAATCCGTATTCGTCGTCACCAGCGCCTGCGGCATTGTGGACGAAAGCACGTAGAAATACACCGTCTTCCCATTCGCCTGCCCCGGAATCTGCGCCGTCACCGCAGAACCCGAACCCGTCGCCGCCACCAGCGCCGCACTCGCCCACGCGTTCGTGGAATACCGAACATACATCGTTTCCTGCGTCGACTTGCTTCGGTCCAGCCCAATCCCGACCGACACCGCGTTCGTGCCCGCCGTCACCGCATTATGCGTGACCGACGTAATCGCCGCCGGCCATCCCGCCGTCTCCATCACCAGATACTGCCGATCCCACCAGGTGCTGCTCCCATTCATCCGAAACGTCAGCACGCTGCCCACCGTGAACGTACTCGACATATCGCCCGGCGTTTCCCCCGAAATACTCCCGCGCACCTGACCCATCGTCGAATTGGCCGAAGCATTCTGCGACCCCGTACCCGAACCCCACTGCGGATCCCAGTCGCCGTCCTGATCAAATTTATACGTGCACCCGCTCGCCAAGGCGGCGTTCGTAAACGTCAGCGCCCAATACGAACCGAAGCCCGTATCCTGCGCCATGTAGCCCGCCACCCATCCGTTCACACTTCCGCGCACCGACTCCGCATGCACCGTCACCCCGCCCGACGCCGCCAGCAGCGCGAGCCCCAAAAGCGCCGCGCCCGAACATTTCCAACCATTGGAAAAACAGCCCGCCGATTTTCCAACCCTTGGAACTTTTTGAAGCGGTTTTTCCAATCGTTGGAACTTCCCCCCGCACCGTGAAATCGCATGGCTGAACGCTGAAGAAATCATCACACACACCTCGCCTTTTTGCCGGGTCACCCCGGACAGTAAACACCTCGCACAATCGGATAAACGTACCCCGATCAAACAAGCCTGTATAACAGGTCGAGCGCCTTACATCAAATACACCCCCTTCGCCGAAATGCACAGAACGCGCGCCAATAGGGAGACTCATACAAAACACTCTTCATTCGCGTGTCTTCGCGTCCATTCGCGGTTAACTCTCCCGTGAAAATGATTCTTTAAACGCAGAGACGCCATGACGCAGAGAGTGTGCAGGAAGTACGGCCGG